>JAMDDE010000048.1 GCA_023489235.1 Actinomycetota bacterium
ACAGCTGGTGATCTCTTTGCCCTTACTGGTCTCCGCTCTGCCATAAGTAGCTCCCTTTCCAACTCGCTACTTAAACTACGCTACCCTATGCTCACTCCTCTAATACTTCACCATGCCCATGATTGAAAGTGTGTCCCTCCGAGGACAGGAAGGGTTCTCTCCCGGATAAACCTCCCGGATAAAAAGGATAAAAAGGTATGTGCTTTCTCTTAATGCTCTACTATGCTCAAGGCACCATAGTTCTTTGGCTGCTCTATCAGTACTCCAGGATTCATCACCCAGCCTGGATCAAGCACCTTTTTAGCCGCGGCCAATATCTCGGCAAACAAATAAGGCCTTTCGAGCTCATACCATCTGCGATGATCCCTTCCCACAGCATGATGGTGAGTAATGGTGCCGAAGTTGGCAAGTACAGCTTCAGAGGCAGCCTGCTTGATGGTACGCCACTGTTCTAGTTCAGCACCTGCTCTCCCTGGAGCTACCACTGTATAGTAAACAGCGGGACCGTCAGGGTATATGTGAGTGAACCGGCGAGTAATCCATCCCTTCGATCCAGTCGCATAGGCGAATGCACCTCTTACCGCCTTTATGACCGCCTCGTCCAGTTCGTCAAAGTGATCCCAAGTAACTGCAGTCTCGAAAGTCTCGACAATGATTCCCATCAGAACTAGCTCATCACGGAGGTAAGGTGCCCTGATGAAAGAGTCTTTCCATTTGGAGACTGACCTACTGTCAACGTCCGCTGAACTAGAAATTTCAGTAACAGATACCCCATTTCTACTGCCAACAGATTCCGTTAAACTGCCACCGTGGGCAGCGCAGATCTCCATACCTCTGCTCATCACAGCCTCAACTCGATGGTCAGCAGATTCAAACCCAAGGATCAAGACCGCCTTCATGCCATCCCCACTACCCGAGAGCAAAGCCTCTCCTGGGTCCAATAGCCTACAGTTGGTGGGATACAAACCCGATTGAGCCAACTCTTTTACGCATTCCACTCCCTCATTGAAATTATCGAAGAATACGCCTCGAGAAACACGATAAGTGGGCTTACGCTGAACTCTCATCCAGGCCTCGGTGATGATGCCCAAAGTCCCTTCCGACCCGATAAAGAATCTATCGGGTGAAGGACCAGCTCCTGATGCGGGAAGTCTCCTCGTTTCCACTATCCCGGACGGACTAATCACTCGTAAGGATTCGACCATCTCATCTATGTGCGTATAGACCGTGGCGTAGTGACCTGCTGCCCTCGTCGCTATCCAGCCGCCTAGGGTGGAGAACTCGAAACTCTGAGGGTAGTGCCTAAGGGTCAGCCCATACTTGCTCAACTGAGCGTCAATGGCCGGACCAGTAGCTCCTGCCTGGATAAGAGCGGACAATGAAGTGGTATCAACTTCCACGACTTTATCGAGGTAAGAAAGGTCGATCGTTACACAACCCCTGTACCCCTCGCCAATATCGGTTTCAACTCCTCCCACGACACTCGTTCCCCCGCCATAAGGCACAATTGCTATATTCGAAGAAGCACACCAGTCAAGTACAGATACAAGTTCACTCTCAGTGCTAGGGTAAGCTACTAGATCTGGAGGGTGGGGAAAGTGTCTTGCAACTGCCCGTACTACGTCGGCATAGGATTTTCCGTAACTATGTCCAGCTCGGGCAAGGACATCATCTCGTAGCATGCCTTGGAGGCTGACAGGAGCTGTGAGGCGTGGGGGGGGGTAAAGATATTTCATCAAGCGTAGGTGGAGCGGTTCGCTCAAGTGGCATATCAAACTGCTGCTCAAGAGTAAGTTGCAAGCGTAGGTGGAGCGGTTCGCTCAAGTGGCATATCAAACTGCTGCTCAAGAGTAAGTTGTAAGAATTGCCGCTCAGGCTCCTTCGCTCCAGCTTCCTCGATCCCCCAGCCCCAAAAGCGCTTCATGGGTACCACTGTAGAAGGTGGCGGGCAAGGGGGGCGAAGACAGCGGTCCTCCGGCCTCAAAAGCACTTCTTGGACGCCACTGCAGGAAAGAAGAAGTAGGAAGAAATGCTAGAGGTTACAACAGTTGCACTACTATATGTAAGCAGTTATGGCGCATACCACAGAGCATACGCTGAAAGACGAGTTGTTGCTGCTATGCGCCAACAAAGATCTTCATGGTTACGACTTCTGCGAAGCTTATACCAAAAGAGCCGATACCTGGCTTCAGCATCTGTTCGAACAGATCACAGCTAAACATCCAAGGGGCCTGGCGCTACTGGCCGTTGGCGGCTATGGAAGAAGAGAGCTAACTCCCGGTAGTGACTTGGATGTCATGTTGCTGCACGATAAAGGTTTTCAAGCAGACGATATAGCCAACAAGCTTTGGTATCCAGTATGGGACTCGGGGATCCGCTTGGATTACAGTGTACGCAGCATAAACGAAGCCCTGCAGGTGGCTAACACAGATTTGCGAGCAGCACTAGGACTAACCTCTGTCCGGTTAGTAGCAGGCGATCAGTCGTTGAGCTCCACTTTTACGAAGAAGATGGCACGTCAGTGGAGAACACAAGCGAGGCAGTGGCTCCCTGAGCTTATCGAGAATGCGCAGAGACGCTCCAACCACTACGGTGACGTAGCATTTTTGTTGGAACCGGACATCAAGGAAGCCCACGGTGGATTGCGGGATGCCGCCATTCTCAGAGCACTGGACTACTCCGGGCTGCTAGGGTCCCTCTCGATAGGCAACATCGATAACGTAGATTCATTCAAGTTCCCTCGCGCTTTAGCAGTACTCACTCAGGTACGTGTCGAGTTGCAACGTGAGACACAGCACCCCTCCAATCGCCTAGTGCTCCAAGAACAAGACCGTATAGCTGAAGCATTGGGATATCCAGACGCCGATGCTTTGATGGCAGATGTCTCATCTGCAGGAAGATATATAGCCCATATATGCGACGAGCTTTGGCAGAGACTGACACTGGAAGAGGAGTACACTCCTCACCGTTTCAATGCAATGCGCATGCATAAGCATCGATGGTCGAGATGGTTGTCCCAAACAGATCCCAAAAGAAAGCGACGCATTGCACCTATCAAATCAATATCTGGGGGCGCACAAGAGGTAGAGACAGACATCATGATTCGCGCAGGAGAGGTCGTCCTAGCCCCAACTGCATCCGTTGAAGCAGATCCAACCCTACTCTTGCGGTTTGCGGCTGTAGCAGCTGAACACGACCTGCCCCTGGCTAGGTCCTCTCTTGCTCAACTGAGCTCCTCCTCGGTTCTGCTAGCAACACCTTGGACAGAGGAAATGCGGCTATGCTTCATTCGTCTATTAGCCGCAGGAAAACCTGCAATTCCAGTGATTGAAACTTTGGACTTCAGTGGCATGTGGGAGGCTTTCCTTCCTGAATGGAAACTGGTGCGTAATAAGCCTCAGCGCAATGCATACCACCGTTTCACCGTTGACCGACATCTCCTCGAGACAGCAGCCAACGCTGCTGAGCTTGCCTATCGGGTGCAGCACCCAGATCTCCTCCTCATGGCCGCCCTGTTGCATGACATAGGCAAAGGTCAGGGAAGAGACCACACCATAACTGGAATAGAGCTCGCTCAACCCATCTTGGAACGTATGGGATTCAGCAAAGACCAAATCAACCTCATCATCAAAGTAATCGACAACCATCTGCTCTTGGCTGATACCTCTACCCGTAGAGACCTAGATGACCCAACAACCATCGATCACGTAGCAGCTACCGTAGGGGATAGGGAGACGCTCGAACTTCTCTCTGCCCTCACTGAGGCCGATGGACTGGCAACAGGTCCGACCGCGTTCACTCCTTGGCGAGCTGAACTCCTGCGTGACCTGGTTGGCCGAGTAGCCAGTCGGTTATCTGGAGAACCACTTCCCTCCCCTCCCTCTCTGCCCACCGAGCAACATCGCAAGATGATGGCAGAGCACAAACTGGTAGTTCTTCACGATGGTTCGACTGTGACTGTAATAGCTCCCGACCGTCATGGCCTGTTGGCAACAGTGAGCGGGGTACTAGCCCTGCACGGATTGGACATTCGCTCGGCAACCATAGCCGGTGAAGAGGGAATGGCACTAGAGATCTTCCACGTTGAGCCGTCCAGGCACCACTGGCCTGACTGGGGACGACTACGCTCAGACCTTGAAGCTGCCCTGGCATCACGTCTCCCCTTGGAAGCAAAACTAACCGAGCGAGCCAGGACATACGCCGTAGAGCATCGCAAGAGTCCCGTGCGACCTAACAAGGTACAGATCAGCGTAGACAACCAAGCATCAAAGCTTGCGACTGTAGTAGAGATCCGCAGTCGTGACGAGATCGGACTCCTTCACGCGATAACCCAAGCACTGACAAGCTGTGAGCTAGATGTCGTTTCCGCTCGAGTAGCGACCATGGGTCACGAAGTAATAGACGCCTTCTACGTCACCACCTCTGCTGGGGAAAAGCTTTGGCGTGCACAAGATATCCAGCTAGTAGAGGCTACTGTCAAACAAAAAATTGAACAGCTCATGGAGCGAACAGGAACCTATGAATCATAAGTAACTCAACCGACCTACATCCATTGCGTACTGGCATTATGATGGTAAGGAAAAAGCAATACAACTAAGGTCTACAAGTAACGCCTGTTGGTGGCAGTTAACCTCCCTACGTGGTTTGTGATACGGCTTAAGGGATTCTGCCGATACAGTGTAAAAGGAGAAGGAAGGGTGGTCATGTTCAGCAAATGCCATAGCAGAGATGGTATCTAGATACATGAAAGCTCACCGATACAGTCACCACAGAGTACCTTTATGGGGACGAGTCAGCATTGGCCTGGTTAGTGCGGCACTAGTGGTAAGTGGCTCTTTGTTGGCTGTCCATTCTCACCTAGCCTTGACAGCTTCCGCTTCCACTACACCCAGAGGATCCCAGGATTCTCATGGACTTACGCTTTCAGTAACCTCGGTTACGCCACCTCCGGGTAGCTCTGGAATAGCACCTGATATCTCGTCCATACAAGTGACTTTCTCTGAACCTCTGGCAGCTGACTCACCAACTCCAACATTCACACCAAGCGTCTCGGGTACATGGGATCAGCCCAATCCCAATACGCTGAGGTTCACCCCAACCGAATCCTTGATACCAGGCTCTACTTTGACCTTGACCATTCCAGGAGGATCTCATGGTATTCTTGCGGCTGGTGGAGAAAGACTGGCCACCTCACTCACATCAACCTGGACAGTTGCACCTGGATCCTACCTCCGCGTTCAGCAACTTCTTGCAACCCTGGGTTATCTCCCTCTAACCTTCACTCCGGCAACTCAAGTACCTCCGGTTGAGATGGCCCTGCCTCAGCAGGGAAGCTTCGCATGGAAGTGGCCGAACACACCTCCCTCGCTTCAGGCTCTATGGACGCCAGGGCAACCGAACCTAATCACCAAAGGTGCCATAATGACCTTCGAGGAGGTAAATCACCTCACCACTGACGGTTTGCCTGGACCTCAAGTGTGGACAGATCTGCTAAATGCTGTATATCACAATCAAGTAGATCCTCATGCTTACACCTACATTTACGTAAGCAAGGTGCTTCCAGAGAATTTAACTCTCTGGCGTAACGGTGCAGTGGTATTGACTAGCCTGGCGAATACCGGTGTTCCAGCATCGCCAACTCCGGACGGTACGTGGCCAATCTATCTGAGGTTGACTTTCCAGATCATGCGTGGGGTGAATCCGAACGGTACCAAATACGCGGATCCAGTTCATTGGATCAATTACTTCTACGAAAGCGATGCTGTACATGGATTTCAACGAGCTGCCTATGGATTCCCCCAGAGCGTGGGTTGCGTAGAACTCCCTATTCCCGTGGCGGCCAAAGTATGGTCCATGGTGCATATAGGCACCCTAGTGACCGTGAGTTGAACACCGGTCGATAAGAACAGTTCACAAGCTGCTTCCACGACGCCTCCCAAGGATCTAGCTTCTACCGAGCTAAGTAAGGAACATTGATGGGTTTGGTTCGAAAGTTACTTCCACAGCTTAATGAATATATATTACCATATGTCTTAGTTGCTTTACTCCTGTTTGCACTCAGCGGAGCTGCAGTGGAAAGCTTATTGACCGAACCATCAACCATCAATGCATACCCTCCAGGTGTGCAAGTCTTTCCAGACACCTCTGTTGCAGAGGGACTTTTTTACTTCCCTCCAGCTCACGAAAGACTAACCTCCACTGGAAAGCTTCTTAGGGTAGAAGCCATGCCCAGCTGGGTTGCTGTTCCCAAGGGAGCTCGTGCTTGGCGGATTCTCTACACCTCCAAGATGCCCTCTGGATCCCTCACTGTGGTATCCGGGTTCGTCGTAGCACCATCACGACCATCGCCACCAGGAGGATTCCCAGTGATTGCCTGGGCACATGCAACTACAGGGCTTGCTTACTTGTGTGCCCCATCGCGCTTTGCCTATTTGGACATCCCTTACCTCGAGACATTTATAGCCAAAGGATATGTAGTTGCCGCTACCGACTATCAAGGTCTTGGTACGACCGGTACTCTCCCATATCTAGTCGGTTCTGCCGAAGCAGAAGCTCTCCTTGACTCTGTCAAAGCAGCAGAACAAATACCATTGGCTCATGCCTCCAACAATGTCATTGCCTTTGGCTACTCCGAAGGTGGCCAAGGTGCCTTGTTCGCAGGGCAGATAGCTCATAGCTACAGCCCTTCACTGCACTTGCTTGGCGTAGTTGCTGAGGCACCTCCTACCCACTTGCGAGAGCTCATGGTTCAAATCAAGAACTCAAAGGCTGATCTTCCCTTCTACGTCCTGCTTGCTTATGCGTGGTCGATAACTTACCATCAACCACTAAACGACATGCTCACTCCAACTGGAATGAGTCGTATCGGAGTACTCCAAAGCCAGTGCATAGCCGGCATCCAAGAGGCCTATGGAAATCTTCAACCGAATCAAGTCATACCACCGCATCTGCTGCACCACAGGAGATTGAGCAGGCTCCTGAAAGAAAACGACCCAGGGCGCTCTCCCATCACTGTTCCCGTTCTCATCACCCAAGGAGGCAGCGACTCTATAATTCCAGTCAGCCTTACAGAGGAGACCACCAAAATGATGTGCGACAACGAGCACGATACGGTGCACCTCCTTGTTTTCCCCAAGGCCAACCATGGGACCATCCTTCAAGCATCTCGTCGAGCAGTTCTCTCTTTCATGGACAACAGGTTTGACAATGTGAAGGTGCAACGCCGTTGCATCTTCCAGCGATACTGAACCATTGCCACCTCGTGGACAACCATAAGTTGCTACAGGTGCCTTGCTGATCTTCCTTTAACCTGTGTCCAAGCCATCTATTCTTGAAGCTAGAACTTTATAGACCAAGCGGTCAGTAAAAGCGACTACCCTGGATTTGTGCCGCGAATTCGTCTTTACCCATCCGGTCAAGAGATCCCTTGGGATCCTCAGATGACCGCTTTGGAAGCTCTGGAGCATGCTGGATACGCGTACCCCAACAACTGTAGGGCTGGTGCTTGCGGTGAGTGCAAGGTGCATGTGCGCTCGGGTGAGTTCGATCAAGGGTTCGTCCTCGATATGGCACTCACCCCTGAGGAACGCCAAGAAGGTTACGGCCTCATGTGCATGGCCAAGCCTATATCCGAGGTACTAGAGATCGATTACGCTACCGCCGATGCCCTTCCTAAGCTCTTCCCACCTCGTTTCCAAGTACCATTCGTCGTAACGGACAAGCTGAAAAGAACCGGAGAAATTCTAGAGCTACACCTTCGACCGCTAGAAGCACCCCTTAGATATTGGCCTGGGCAGTATATAACCTTGGGTAACGAAGAGGAAGGGATACCCGCACGGCCTTACTCGATAGCCAACGCCCCTCGCCAAGACGGTGAGATAATGCTGTTCGTCAAGGAAGAACCGGAGGGAAAAACTAGTACATGGATACACCATCACCTTGCAGTAGGTGCACGAGTACTCATATCCGGTCCTTACGGTACCTTCGTGGGTGATCCCGCAGTCGAAGGACCTGTACTCTGTCTAGCTAGCAGCTCTGGCTTGGCTCCTATCCTGGCTCTCGCCGATGCAGCCCTCAGGCGAGGATTTGCCTATCCGGTGACCTTGCTGTTCTCCGCTAGGACAGAGGAGGATGTGTACCCACGAGGTCTGCTGGCCTACTGGGAAGCAAAGTACTCCAACTTCCACTTCATCCGCACCCTTACCCGTGAGCCTGGCCCACCGCCTAACGGACGTATACCCAACCTACTCCCTCAGATCTTCGATAACCTAGTCGATCACAGTCTTTTCATAGCCGGCTCTCCTTCGTTCGTACGCTCTTGCATCGAAGCTGCCAAGCAGTTGGGAGCTTCGGACAGGCTCATCTATACCGAGGCGTACTTCCCTCAAGCGGATCCAGTACCACCCCCTATAGAACGACTGACAAGCCAAGCTTGACGGTCGCGAATGAACAAGAGTTCAAGAAAGGATGCCGCTCGTAGCACTTACCTTACATGCTCAGTACGCCGTGGGACAGTGGGACGGACGAGAGCTTGAGGAGGATGAGAAAAGATATTGCGCGAAAGGTAATGGCGGTATAACGTAATAAGAAAGGAGTTGGACTGACCGTTCAGTCTAACAAATGACTCAATCAAAACATTGCCGCCATACCGGTAACTGGAGTTACCGGTCAAAATTCAAGGGAAGGAGGAAGAGTGGAGTCGAACCATGACACCATTCAAAGCAGTACTACCTCAGGAGTGGCAGGATACGAGGATCCTCCTGAGATCCTCCAGCCTAATATCTTTCCGCTGAGCTGGGAGTACAAAACTCAACGATTAGAGGACATCTGGGAGGCATCACGAAGGGAGTACTGGGATCCCGCTAAGTTACCCTGGGAAACCTTCGACCCAAACCATTACACTGCCGAACAACGCGAGGCAATTGCTTACTGGTGGACCCTCCTCTCTGTCTTCGACGCATCAGCACCACCTGTGTTTGCTGCAGCTCTCATTCACACCTACGAGCTCCACGAAGAGGACCCCGTTAGGCGAGCCTTCTTCTCTGTAACCAGGGACGAACAAAACCACGAACAACTCTGTGGCATGGCGATCAAGCGGCTCACACCTGGTGGTCCCCTCGACTACCAACCTCAATCGGAGCTGGGGGAAAGAGCTCAACGGAATGCCAAATGGCTGTACCACAATGGTGCTCGCTACTGGTCTGGCTACAAAAGAGCTGTGGAGCACTACAGCTTGGCGGTGTTGTTCAGCTCATTCCTAATGGGGGAGGTGGCTGCAGCAACTCTATTCCAACATATGGCTTCACACAGCAGTGAACCAGTTTTCAAGGAAGGGTTCCGTAACGTGGGTCGTGACGAAGGGCGTCACATGGCTATATGCCTTACCCTGATGGAACGCGACTACCCTACAATTTCAAAAGAGGAACGAGCCATCGTTACCAAACAAATACGAGCTGGCTACGTATTCTTGTCAGGAGTGCTGTTCGAGCCTCCTCATGAGTTCTGGGATCTTCCCCCCGACTTCATAGAAACCCAACGGCTCTGTGAAGACGTTGCTAGAGAGGCCGGGTTCGGCATAGCTACCTACGAAGAGAAACGCGAGAACTGGCGAAGAGCAATGCTCAATGTAAAAAGCGTGCTACAAAGGTACGACATTCCCTTCCCGGCCATACCTGAGGTGGGTATAGAAGGAGACGAGGATGTATCGGGGATCAACTACGACGAAATCATTCCCGTGTTCTAGGCCATAGAACATCAATTACTGCCTCCATCATGCTCACTTATTTCGTTGTAATGAATATTATTTTAATATGATAATGGGAAAGGAGGACCGATGATCGACCTAAAATCTTATGCCACCAACTTCCCAAGTCTGTTATTCGACTCTCCAAAAGAGCACATACTCCGCGTGGTCATGAACACACCGGGCAAGCTCAATGCCGCCGGTCATGATATGCACAGAGATTTGTCGAGAGTATGGACGGAGATAGATCAAGATGACGATGTGCGAGTAGCAATCATCCAAGGTGCTGGGGGTGCCTTCTCTGCTGGAGGGGACTTAGGGATGGTATTGGATATGGCCTCTGACTTTGCTACTCGCATTCGCATACTCGCTGAAGCAAGAGACTTGGTTTACTCGGTAATCAACTGTTCCAAGCCAATTGTCTCGGCAATGCAGGGACCAGCAGTAGGAGCAGGGCTAGTGGTAGGTCTTCTAGCCGACGTCTCGATAGCAGCTAAGTCAGCGAGAATCATCGACGGTCACACTAACTTGGGAGTAGCCGCAGGTGATCATTCGGCCATTATCTGGCCTCTCCTATGCGGTATGGCCAAGGCAAAGTACCACTTGCTCACTTGCGAACCTCTCTCTGGTGAAGAAGCAGAGCGTTGTGGACTCGTCTCCATGGTAGTAGACGACGCCGATCTGGAAGAGCGAGCACTGCAAGTTGCGCACCGCTTGAGCGTCGGCAGTCAAAGCGCTATCAGATGGACCAAGTACGCCTTGAACAACTGGCTCAGATTGGCCGGTCCCACCTTCGATACCTCGCTCGGATTGGAGTTCATTGGATTCAGTGGTCCAGACCTTCAAGAGGGTGTGGCTGCGATCAAGGAGAAACGAGCTCCACGGTTTCAAGGACCAGCATTCTGAGGGATCGGGAAGTGGCATTTGGTCCTGGAATGCTCATCATCGAGAGCAAGTACCCGACGTATACGACGTTCTGAGGGATCGGGAAGTGGCATTTGGTCCTGGAACTTCAGTCTTGAGAACTTCAAAAGTCGTGGACTCTCTGCCTAATCTCCGAGAATCAGTACTCAAGGACTTCGAGGAAAGAGACTCGAGGGAAGGACTTCAAGGGAAAGGAGCTTGAATGGATAGGTTTCTCCTGTACAGGACCTATGATGAATTAACTATCGGTGATACCCAGCGAACTAGAGGTCGAACCATAACAGAGACCGATATTGTGTCATGGTGCGCGCTGACTGGCGATTGGTTCTATCCTCACACTGATAAGGTTGCAGCAGAGAGCTCGATGTTCGGTCAACGAGTTGCCCCTGGAATCATGGTCTTCGCCATTGGAACTGGCCTGGGTGTGCCTGCGGATTCGACCACTATCCTAGCCAACTATGGCTCCGACAACCTCCGGTATACCAAGCCAACTTGGATTGGAGACACAATTAGTCTAGACATCGAGGTTGTTGAGAAGGCTGATCGAGACGAAAGGTCAGGGCTGGTCACTTTCAGATGGGACATACTCAACCAAAATGGCGATACCGTATGTGCAAGCCAGCTGAAACTGCTCATGGCCAAAGTAAGGAGGCCTTACTATGGCTGACCCCACTACGTATAACCGTTCCGATGAATCTGTTTTATTCAACTTCCAAGATAGCGTTGCGGATATCTGCTTGAACCGACCTGAGAAGCTGAATGCCCTGGATAATCGGATGATGGCCAATCTAGATGCACAGCTCGATGCAGCAGAGCAAATGGGGGCCAGGGCGTTGCTACTACGAGGTGCCGGTCGGGCTTTCTGTGCAGGGAGAGACCTGGGTGGGGCAAACCCCATGGAAGAGGATGCTCGAGCAATTTTAGCTGAACAAATCAATCCTTTGGTCAGCCGTATTGCATCTTTGCCAATACCTACATTTGCCGCTGTTCACGGTGCGTGCATGGGAGCAGGCTTGGGTATTGCATTCGCTTGTGATGTTATTTACGCCGCCGACGACGCTGTGATCGGCTCACCCTTCGCCAACATAGGAGCCGTGCTGGACTCAGGGGGTCACTACTTCCTTACACAACGCATTGGCCCACATCGCACACTGGAGCTCGTCTACACCGCCAAGATGCTATCAGGAAGACAAGCAGCAGATTGGGGACTGGTGAACAAGAGTGTGGCTAGAACAAAGCTCTTCGATATCGTCTACCAACTGGCACTATCTGCAGCTAAAGGCCCTACCGCTGCTTTTGCTTATTCCAAGCAGATCCTAACCAACTTATCCAGCGGACCTGTTACCTTGGAACACGCTCTCGAACTCGAAGCCGAGGCACAAGGAGAGGCCTCTAGAACCCATGACTATCGCGAAGGTATAACTGCCTTCCAGGAAAAGCGTCGACCCCAGTTTCTGGGTCGTTAGAACAATCGATACGCCATTATCTCCGGTACGACCGGCTTCATTTCAACGTCTGGTCAGAAGGTAGTACTTCGAGCTACGCTAACGCGCAGGGACTATCCAAAGGAGGAGTAGCACTATGCAGACGATGGCGGATCCAATTATTCGTGCTGCGCTAACAGCGCCGGATGGAACAGCTGTCGTGTGTGGAGAGGTCAATACGACCTTTGCCGAGACGATGTCTCGATGCAAGCGATTGATCGGGTACATGCGAAGTCTCGGTTTGAAGACCGGTGACCGTGTAATGATCATCTCCAAGAACTGTCACAGATATGTAGAGTCGTACCTGGCCATACCGGCTGGTGGATTTGTTATCGTTCCCATCAACACCAGAAGCACGGACAAAGAGATCGCTTATGCAGTGACCGATTCCGGAGCAAGACTGCTCATCACCGATATGTCGTCGCCAGGGATCACCCCAGAAATTACTTCTATGTTCGATCATGTGCTCAAGATGCCCGATGGATACGAGACTGCCTTGGCCCAAAGCGAAGAGGCTCCCTTTGCCGAGGGAGTAAGCGAGGACACGGTGGCCGGTATCTTCTATACCAGTGGTACGACTGGAGCAGCCAAGGGCGTCATGCTCACTCACCGCAACTTAATTGCCAATGCATGGACCACCTTCACTTGGGGTAGGCTCACTGAAGATGATCGCTGGCTGCTGATGGCTCCTATGTTCCATGCTGCAGGCACCATCGCGGTACTGGCTACTACATGGCTAGGGGCAACTCAGGTAGTGCTTCCAGCGTTCGATCCCGCTAAAGCTCTCGACTTGATTGAGCAAGAGCATGTCACCTCCACATTGGCCGTCCCTACTATGCTCATAGCCTTGATAGAAGAGCAGCTGGCCAAGCCGCGTGATGTCAGCAGCCTCAGGCTCATGAGCCATGGAGCTGCCCCTATAGCCACAGAGGTATTGGTTCGAGCTCACAAGGTATTCCCAGACGCAGAGCTGCTGCACTTATATGGAACTACGGAGACCTCCCCTATAGCTGTAGCCATGCCTCACGAGGAGCGTTTGCTGGGTACCCCGCGTGCATCCTCGTGTGGACAACCAGCTATCGGGGTACAGGTAAAGGTGGTCTCCTCCAACGGAATGGATCTGCCTCCCGGCCAAGTTGGCGAAGTTCACATCCGAGGGGCCAATGTCATGCAAGGCTACTGGAGGAAACCCGACGAAACCAGAGCGGTACTGAAGAATGGGTGGTACAGCTCTGGCGACTTGGGCTATATGGATGACCATGGATATCTGTTCTTGGTGGATCGCTTGAAGGACATGATCGTTACTGGAGGAGAGAACGTCTACAGTACAGAAGTAGAGGAAGTGTTGTACGCTCATCCAATGGTACTGGAGGCAGCGGTATTTGGGGTACCCCATCCTCGTTGGGGAGAGGCTGTCCATGCCGTGGTGGTGCCCAGAGGAGAGGTGACCGCTGACGAGCTGATGGAGCACTGCCGCTCACGATTGGCTAGTTTCAAAGTACCCAAGGAGATCGAGATCAGAAGAGAACCACTTCCCAAGTCTGCCTCCGGAAAGCTGTTGAAGCGCGAGTTGAGGGAGCCATATTGGGCTGGACATGCCACCAGGATTGGCCAGTACAGCTAAAACTCTTGTCGACAAAGAGTGCGGAGGTCGTGGCTAGACAGTTCTAGAGGCTAATCAATAAAGCTAGGTCCTATATCGATCAGGGAAACCTTGGGAAGCTTCTCACTTCGCACAGCTCATGAGCTAGTCCCCTTATTCTCGATCCACAGTTCGAGATCATCGAAGGGAAGTGCTTGGCTGAAATAAAATCCCTGTCCTATGGGACAACCTATGGAGCGAAGGTACTCCATCTGCTCCTCTCTCTCAATGCCCTCAGCAACTACGACCAGATCCAGCTTCGCTGCCATGTTGACGATGCTCTCCACTATGCCTCTATCCCGTTCGGAATCGGGAAGATTGGCCACAAAGGATTTGTCGATCTTGATCACGTCGAAGTGGGTCCGGGACAGGCTGGAGAACGACGAGTATTTAGTTCCGAAGTCATCAATACCTAAGCGGACTCCCATCCGAGACAGAGCGTTCAGCGATTCCCTAGCCAGTTCGCTACTGTCGAGGGCTGCACTCTCGGTTATCTCGACCAGAAGGAGCGAGGGGTCCAAGTCATAACGGCTCAATGCCTCCTCCAAGGTGGTCGGGAAACGCGTTTGAATAAGATGTCCAGGAGATACGTTAATGGCTACTCCAACATTCTCAGGCCAGCTAGGTAACTCCTGCCAGGCGGCTGCATCCCGTACAGCTTGGCGCATGACCAGTTCATCTACCTTGACCAACAGACCAAAGTCGTCTGCTACGTCTATGAATGACTCAGCCGCATGCACTGTCCCATCCGATCCAGGCAAACGGGCTAGAGCCTCCAAGCGTACCAGTTGATTCGTAGTTAGGTCTACCTCTGGCTGGTAGTGCACTGCTAAGCTGCGATCGGCTATGCACCTCTCCAACTCCTCGGCCAGCCGCCATCGCTTATTCGCTGTATCGGCCAGGCCAGAGGAGAACAGCACAACCCGACCTCTGCCTTCGGTCTTGGCCTGGTACAGGGCAACATCTGCCTCTCGAAGAAGCGAACTGGTGCTCACCCACTCCCCCGCCTGTACATAACGTACCCCTATGCTTGCTCCTGTCTGTACATTACGGCCTCCTGCCCTCAAAGGAACAGCCAAAATCGAAGATATGCGCTCGGCCACGACCATAGCATCAGTAGGACTTTGCATATGATCGGCCGAGTCGTCCAGGAGGATGACGAACTCGTCCCCACCAAATCTGGCAACTGTATCGCCTGCTCGCACTCCATTACGAAGGCGTGTGGAGACCTCGATGAGGAGCTCGTCGCCGGCCCCATGGCCCAATGTGTCGTTGACGAACTTGAAGCGGTCTAGATCCAAGAAGAGTACGGCCAGGGGACGGGGATTTCTTCCTCGAGAGGCTATGGCTTGAGCGAGGCGATCCATGAGCAACGCCCTGTTGGCCAATCCAGTGAGAGAGTCATGTAACGCTTGATAGGTTAGCTGTTCCTCTGCTTGGCGTCTAGCGGTCACGTCCCGTACTACTACGGTAACCAACATCCCGTCTGGACCTTGGAATGGACTCAACGACACTTCTGCAGGGAACTCACCACCATCCTTTCTCCTCGCGTAGATGTCTCGCCTGGATCCCATCTCCCTTCTCTGAGGATCTCTCGCATAAATCTCACGATCGACTATATGTTCCTTCCGATACCTCTCCGGAATAAGCATCTCGACAGAGAGCCCAATCATTTCCTCCTTGCTGTAGCCGAATACAGCAGTCGCCTCTCTGTTGGCAAGCTGTACCACTCCTTGATCGTCGACCAATAGGGTGGCCTCCGGACCGGAGTCGATGATCTGCTCCCAAAGACGATGGGTGGCAACTCGCTCGGTGATATCTGCCATGAAAGCATGAAAGCGCTTGGATTTTCCTTCTCCGGTGCTCCACAGTACGGTGTCCATGGGGAACTCTCTGCCCGATCTGTGAAGACCAAACAGGGTATCGGACTTGACCATTCCGCCCTCGCCATCTCTACCTTTGAGAGATGCGCTAAAGGCAGCTCGATACTCCCCTCGATACCTGGCCGGGTAGAGAAGTTCGAAAACCCATCTACCCAGCACCTCCTCCCTGCTCCAGCCAAACAGCTCTTCAGCCTTCTTGTTCCACTCGGTCACCCGTTCGTAAGCATCGGCCTCCACATAGGCATTCACTGCGGTATCGAGCACCTTGCGCAGCCGCGCCTCCGAACTAGCTAGAGCCTCCTCTGCCCTTACTCGATCGGTTACATCAATTACCTGAGTAACCAGGTACAACGGCTCAAACTTGGTATTCCTCACCACGGACACGGATAGATCGGCCCAGATCGTGTGACCATCGGCATGAACATACCGTTTGCGCATCGAGTAGTTGTTCAACCTACCCGAGATCAACCCTGCCACCGCCTTAGAACTACTCTCCCTGTCATCGGGATGAGTGAGCGAGAGGAACGACTTGCCGACCAACTCATCCTTGGGTATGCCCACTATGTTGGCGAATGCTTGGTTGACCTCTATGAAGTTGCCAGTAGGTTCGGTGATCATCATGCCGATAGGGGCATTGTCGAAGGTGAGTCGGAATCGCTCCAAGAGCTCTTCCACCTCTGCCGAGAGTCGCACCCGTTCGTCTATGTCCCGAACGGTAACGAGTACCCCTTGCACATACGGATCGTCCAACAGGTTGGTACCCAACCCCTCCATCCATCGCCACTTGCCATCTGCTGTTCTCATCCGGAACTCGACCCGGGCGGCGCGTTCATTGCTACTCAAGGCCTTCGCGAATGATTCCTTCATGCTGGGTACATCATCGGGGTGGAGCAGATCGAACACACTGCTGCCCAGCACTGCACCTTGCTTACGACCGACTACGTGTTCCACAGCCCGGTTCTCGTAGACGACCTTACCGTTTCGGTCCAAAAGAGCAACGATATCCCCCGAGGACTCGATCAAGGAACGCATCCTTTCCTCCAAGGCACGTCGATATTGATCGCTTCTCTCCGCTTGTACGGTTTTCCGTCCTAGAAGGCCGATCACGGCAAGGATCGCCACCCCAGTGAGCACGCCCACCCACTGAAGCTCAGCTCTTCCAAAATAAGCTGGGGAAAGTTGAACACCAAGTGCTACCTGTCCCCCTGCTAGTACTACCAAGCTAGTTACGAAAAGGGGCAGGAGAGCTGCAGAGCCGATAGCGGACAACTCGACGACGGATATGTAGAGGATGCCGAAGCCGTAAGCCACCGGACCCCACCCGCTAGCATAAGACACCGAAGCAACGACGCAAGCACCAAGGCCGACTCTCAACCACAGTATGGGCCCCTTGCTTGATACAGCGAAAAAGGTACGGACAAGGATGCAAATGACTGCCGATAGCAGCGCTATGAGGAAAAACTCTCCTAGACTGAGGCCGCCGGTTTCCTTGCCCAGGGAGGCCAACCAGTAGGCTAAGACTACTAGAGCAAAGCTCCCTGCACACCTAAGCGAACAACGACGAGCAAGTTGCAGCGAAGATCCAACTTCCGAAGAATCTTCTTCGTTCTTTCTCTCAAACATTGCTGGTTGTCCAGACTATTAAGTACGATAAGTGGCCCTTGAATAGAGCTCACCCTTTGCAACAAGCGCCTTTGTAAGACTATTCAACCATATCCTTCGACTCATACCTCTCCCTTGCGGAATCCCGCATTGCAATGGACAATTTTTATTTTTATTTATTGATTGCTTCATTGATTCATATAACTTCATTGAACAGCCTTCCCAACTTGAACTGCCCTTATACAGGGAATGGCCATGCATGTATGTAAACTACTAGTTAATTGCATCGGTTCTTTCTCGTTGGACCTTAAGACATACTGCTCGATCGAATAAGCACTTTTGCTCATGTTCAATAAAAGAACACACACCGCATCCTCTTTGACAGCTATTCGGTCGGATATCCCAATCCTCTCGCTATTTATGTGTGAATATGGTGTGCATGGCGCGAACCATCGATACTGACCTCTTCGAGGAAATAGCCGAGGAGAGAGTACGGACCCTGGGCTCCAAAGTGGATATCCAAGCTATGCAAGTGGTCTTCAACTTGGTGAGATTGGCCAATAAGATCACTACCGATCTAGAGGCTACAGTGCATCGTCCAGCAGGATGGAGTTGGCCAGGATTTCGTCTGCTGTTCACCGTCTGGATAATGGGCCCTCTGGAACCAAGTCAAATAGCCCACCTCGCCGGAGTCTCCAGAGCTGCCATATCATCTGTACTCAATACCTTGGAGCGCAACGGTTTGATCAGTCGAACTCGTGCTGCCAACGATGGTAGGGCCATTACTGTCATGCTCACCACAGAGGGCGAACAGCGCGTAGTCAGAGCCTTCCTGGCTCAAAACGACAAGGAGAGCAACTGGACTGCCGAGCTGAGCTCCAGCGAACAGGAAACACTGATCTTCCTCCTTCGCAAGCTACTACGTCATCATTCTTGAGCAAGCTCACCCCTAGACTCGGCCACCTCCAGGTTCAGCTATCTCCTAGAGTCAGCTACCTCAAACTCCCCCACCGTAGGTTCGCCCCAAGTGCGACTACTTTTTCTGCATGAATGAGCAGTGCAATCCCTTGACAAACTCCGACACTTGGAGTCAAATAAATAGTTAGATGTTTCACTATATTTTCGAAGTTGTTGCAACTTCGAGCCGCCACAAAGCAGGGTGATCTGCCAGGAAGGAGGAGGTGTGGCTACGCGCACCGGTAAAGAGTATCTAGAAGGTCTGCGGGACGGTCGACAGATTTGGATGGGTGGAGAACGGATCGAGGATGTCACTGAGCACCCCGATCTAGCTGCAGGAGCTCGAACCATAGCTCAGTGGTACGATATGTGTGCATCCAAGGGCTACCCGCTCATCATAGATGACCCCGACAGCGGGGAACCCATGAATATCTCTCATCTCATCCCTCGTTCGCCTGAAGACCTAGCTCTAAGGCATAGAGGGCTGGAGACCATGGCCCGTTGGCACGTGGGCATGTTGGGCAGGAGTCCGGATTACGTCAATGTGAGCTTTGCTGGCTTTGCTGGACTGTCCAGTCTATGGGCAGCCAATGGCAACGAAGAGGGCGCGGCTAGATTGGCAGAGTTCAGACGTCAAGT
This sequence comes from Actinomycetota bacterium, assembly GCA_023489235.1. GTDB lineage: Bacteria > Actinomycetota > Acidimicrobiia > Acidimicrobiales > JAMDDE01 > JAMDDE01. The sequence continues at coordinate 18,874 of JAMDDE010000048.1, forward strand.
CATAGCAGGTGACCTAGCCTTGACCCATGTCCTGATCAACCCAACAGTTGATAAATCAGCTGGTGAAGCAGTGGGCGCCAATGCAGAGGTAGCCCTTCACAAGGTAGCAGATACTCGTAATGGCATAGTCGTGAGTGGGGCCAGGGTACTGGCTACGCTGGCCCCTTTTGCTGACGAGATCACCGTATATCCTGGCCAACCAATTCCTCGAGACGCTCAACCACTGGCACTGGCTTTCTCCGTTCCCGTCTCCACTCCAGGCATAAAGATGATCTGCCGAGACAGCTACTCTACCAAGCGCTCCTCCTTCGACCAACCATTCTCTAGCCGCTTCGATGAACAGGACGCCTTCGTGATCTTCGACAATGTGGAGGTCCCCCTCGAAAGGGTGTTCCTGGACGGAGATACCGAGATCTACAACAGAGTCATGACCAAAGGATGGGTCGCCAATATCATGCAGCAAACCACGATCAGGGCGATGGTCAAGTTGCAATTTGCTTACGAATTAGTCGCTCGCATGGCAGCTGCCATAGGTGCTAACGACCCTACGACAAATCAATATCTAGGCGAGATATGGACCTACTACGAACTGACCCGAGCTGCTTTGCGAGCTGCTGAAGCAGATGCGCACTACTTCGGTGACGGAGTATTTCTCTGCGACGATCGGCCATTCAGGGCACTCAGACCCACTCTGCCCAAGTGGTTCCCGCGAGTGAACGAGATCATAAAAACATTGGGGAGCCATAACCTCCTGGCCGTTCCCTCTGCAGGAGACCTATCCGACCCAGAACTCAAACCACTAGTGGAGAAGTACATGGCAGGCGCCGGTAGCACCACGGCAAAAGAACGCTCTCGACTGTACCGCATGGCCTGGGATATGGTCGGTTCGTCGTTAGGCAACAGGACAGAACTGTACGAGCGCTTCTACCTGGCATCCTCAGCTCGGATGTACCAAGTGGCTCACTTTGCTGCAGCTCAGGATGGTGAGTTCGATCTTCTGGATGAGTTCGTCTCCAATCTGGAAGCATCGTCGACAGATCTGTACGACTCCGACCATCCCTGGACAGGCACTGTAGAATCTACTCGGATGACACACTCGGCTGCTGAGCAAACCTCTACAGTCAGCTCAGGTCAGTAGGAACTACCAGGGACTTACTGGAGGGCTCAATATGACATTCCCGTCATCGATAAAGATCGAAGGTGTCAGCATCCCTACTGCCAACTTCATAGGAGGAGAGTGGCAAGAGGCCTCGTCAACCTTCGTTGACTACTCCCCGATCGATAGCCACCTCCTAGCCGAGATGCCCGCTTCTGGCCCTGTCGAGGTCAATGCTGCCGTGGAAGCTGCTAGATCTGCTTTCCCTGAATGGGCAAGGCTGACTCCTCAGCAACGTGCCAAGCCATTGCTGAAGATGGCCGAGATAATCAGGGAGCGCAATGACTCCCTGGCTGCTGTGGAGACCGAGGATACAGGTACCATCCTTTTGGGAAACAAGAAACGGGTCATCAAACGGGCTGCCTACAACCTCGAGTTCTTCGCCAACAAAGCACTGGAGATACAGGGAAGATCCATTGAATCAGAAACTGTGATCAACACCGTACGATACGATCCATCTGGTGTAGCAGCTCTGATCACTCCTTGGAATGCACCGTTCATGCTGAGTACATGGAAGGTTGGTCCGGCACTCGCTGCTGGCAATACCGTTGTACTGAAGCCTCCTGAATGGGCCCCCCTCAGTTGCTCGCTCTTAGCCGAAATGTCCCTCGAGGCAGGTATCCCTCCAGGTGTGCTGAACGTCGTACACGGCATAGGCGAAGAGGCTGGGGCAGCACTAGTGAGTAACCCTCTCGTATCCAGAGTCAGCTTCACTGGTTCCACGGAGACAGGAAGACAGATAGCATCCACTGCAGCGGCCAATCTAGTGCCAGTGAGCTGTGAGCTCGGAGGCAAATCGCCCTTCATTGTCTTCGACGATGCCGATCTGGAGCTGGCCTCCAAAGAAATTGCCGTTCAATTCCATAATGCAGGAGAGGTTTGCTTGGCAGGCACTCGGCTCTTGGTACAAAGCAGCATAGCCAAAGAGCTGGAAGAACGAGTTGTGAAAGCGGTTGAAGCTTTACCGGTTGGAAACCCCCGGCTACTGTCCACCCGGGTAGGGCCACTCATCACCAAGGAACATTTCGAGCGAGTGGATGGATTCGTCAAGCGGGCCATCCAGGAAGGCGCCCGAGCAATGATAGGGGGTGGCCCCCATCAACAAGGAGGCCTTTACTACTCCCCTACTATTTTAACGGATGTAGCTCAGGACTCCGAAATAGTCCAGAACGAGGTATTTGGCCCCGTGCTAACCTGGCAACTCTTCTCGGAAGAAGAAGAGGCCGTAGAACTAGCCAACGGCACTCGCTATGGCCTCGCTGCTATGGTCTTCACTACCGATGCAGCCAGAGCCAGACGAGTGGCAGAACAGTTGGTGGCAGGTACTGTCTGGGTAAACTGCTTCTTCATCCGAGATCTAGCCGCTCCGTTTGGTGGCTCTCGAATCTCCGGAATAGGGAGAGAGGGAGGTACTTGGAGCTTTGACTTCTACTGTGATGTAAAGAATATAGCCACAAGGATAGGAACGCTGAAATGAGCAGTGCAACTGATATTCCAACCGAGGATACTGTAGATCAAGGCACTATAGCCAACCAGTACTCCGATAAAGGAGGTGGTGATGGACGCATCGTTGCTGCAGCCATCTGTGCGCATATACCCACCATGGTCCTACCCGTGGAGGTACGTATGAAGATGGGTGGGGGGAGAGATACCACTCTAGTGGCTGGACTTCACAGAATACGAGAGAAACTTGATCGCGTCTCTCCCGACACTCTAGTAATAGTTGATACTCATTGGTTCACCACCACTGAACATGTGGTAGCCGGAGCCAGCAGATATAAAGGTATATACACCTCTCCAGAACTCCCTAGGGTCATAAAGGACCTACCCTACGATTACGAAGGAGCCCCTGAACTAGCAGCTTTGGTGCACCAAGTTGGCAAAGAGAGAGGTGTTCCTACCACCAACGCAACCAATGGCTCCATAGCTAGAGAGTACCCAACGTTGAACATGTTGCGCTTCCTCCACCAAGGAGAAAAGGTTCTCTCCGTAGGAGTATGCCAAACTGCCGAATTAGATGATTTTCTAGAATTCGGTTCTGTCATTGCTGAGGCAATTCGTCGCAGCGGCCGAAGAGTCGCCTTCATTGGAGCAGGTGCCTTAAGTCATAAATTTTATCCGCTCAAGGAAATCCCAAATCACTTAGGTTTCTCTGCTGAAGATGTCATATCCAAGGAAGCTCGGGCTATGGACGAGTCCATCATAAAAGCTTGGGAGCGTGGAGATCACGCTTCGGTGATAGATCTCTACCCTGAGTTCAAACGATTCTCTCCAGAGGCATTCTTCGCCCACTACCTGATCCTTGCTGGTGCAATGGGTGGGAGAAGTTGGCATGACCGAGGCGTGAAGATGTCGGATTATGAAAGTTCTCTAGGCACCGGAGAGGTGCATGTTTGGTTCGATCTCCAAAGGGGGCTGCCATCATGACCCTCAAAGGATGGACTCTTCCTCTCTCTCCTACCGGGAAAGCATCTCTGTTGCCGCCGCCACCATGGCATTACTCAGGAGAAGTCATCACCGCTGACTTCATAGTTGACCCTGCTAAGTTGTCCCCTCTGCTGCCAACCGGCATGAGTCCTAATCAAGAAGGGCTTTGCTCATTCGTCTTCGCCGATTGGTGCTCCTCTGCAGATTTGGATCCACGCATAAAGGATGACCCATCCTCAGGGCAATATCACGAAGCATACCTAGTAGTCCACGGTACGTACGAGGGGAAGCCCATGGGTCGCGTGCCTTTTATCTGGGTGGACAGCGATCTGTCCTTGGTCCGCGGTTTGATCCAAGGATTTCCCAAGAAGATGGGGATTATCGCCATGACTCGCCCGGTAGAGATAGGCAAAGGAGGATACAAGAGAGAGGCTGGTGCTCTATTCTCTGCTCATCTCTCTTCTCACGGAAGGCGGTTGGCAACCCTTACGGTAAGGATAGAAAGAAACGGCGAGGATGAGCTCCCCAAGGGGGTAGCAACCCCGCTACTACACACCAGGTTGTGGCCAAGCTTGGACAAGGATGTCCCAGCCGTATGGGAGCTTACCCGAGCCAAGGTAGCCGATTTCGAGATCGCTAACCTGCTCATTGGCTCCCCTCAGCTAACCTTCGAGGACTCCGAGTTCGAAGAGCTTGCAGAGCTAGAGCCAGTAGAAATGAGGTCTGGATATGTCTGCTCTGTAGCCTTCTCTGTCACGGGAGCAGTGGTACTACCCGTAGAGCGCTCCCAGAACGAAGACAAAGCGGTATCTAGCCCAGAAGGCAAAGCTAGTTTCGAAGTGGATAGGAACAGGGGGAGCTGAGATGAGTAACGTCCTGGAAGGGCCTCGTCAGGAGTGGCGCCGAGTTCTGTACCAAGGTCAAGAACAGTGGGTAAAACCCAATGACATCAATGGTTTACTGCTCCCCGATGGAAGAGAGATATCCGATGAAGAGGTCGACTATTTACCACCATGCAACCCGACCAAGATCATTTGCGTACATCTCAACTACGATTCACGTCGATTGGAGTTCAACATGAGCGAGCTTGTCACCCCCACTTACTTTCACAAGCCCACTACCGCACTCAACTCTCACCGTGGCACCATATTGCGCCCAGAGGGGTGCAAGTACCTCAACTATGAGGGAGAATTGGCAGTTGTGATAGGAAAGCCCATGCGCAACATCCCTCCTGAGGAAACCTGGGGATACATAGCTGGATTCTCTCCCGCCAATGATGTTGGGCTGCATGACTTTCGAGACACTGATGCTGGATCAATGCTCAGGGTGAAAGGGATGGATGGATTCTGCCCCATAGGACCAGGAATCGTGAGTGGAGTCAACGTCATCGAATCAGTATTGCGCACCTACCTGGATGGGGAGGTGGTACAAGAAGCCTTCATCTCGGAGATGGTCTTCGGCATAGACTACCTGCTAGCCGATCTGTGTCGATATATAACCCTTCTACCGGGAGATGTCGTACTAACCGGTACTCCTGCCCACTCTCGCCCCATGGAACCTGGATCAGTCGTAGAGGTGGAGATAACCGGAATCGGTCGCCTTGTTAACACGGTAGGTTCCGCCCCTAAGGCCTCAACAGAGATAGGGCATCAGCCTATGGACTCCAAACAAGCACGAGCCGTATCGCTAGGAAGCGACTACATACGCGAAAAGGAAAAGGAACGGCGCAGCGATCCCCAGGCTTGACCAAGAAGCAGAGAGGGCCATGGCTTGACGGCGCAGCGAGAACAGTCCCAGCTTGGCCGGAAAAGATAACCAACTATGTCTTCAAGGCCTCTGTTGCTGGGAAGACTGCTGTGAAGGCGCAGCTGCTGCTGCCATCCCCAGTAGAGAATCAGGGGGGCCGAGTGCAATGATCAAGTCTCCCACTCCTAAACGAGTTCCTGCCTCTACTTGTCTGAAATTATCAGTACCAGCCGAACGCACTGCTAAAACCATCAACCCAGGGTAAGGGGTGCATGCTTGCTGAACAGTCATTCCTGCTATGGGAGAGTTCTCCGCCAAGACCAGCTCTTCAATACGCATCCCCCCAGCCTCGCTGACCATATCCACGAATTCGAGTACTGCGGGACGCAGGGCAAGAGAGGCCATTCTCACTCCGCTCACACTGTAGGGAAGCACGACTCTGTCGCTCCCTGCGCGCATGAGCTTGTCGATCGAAGCCCTGCTGGATGCCCGCGAGATGATGACCAGATCAGGGTTGAGCTCTCGCGCCCCCAAGGTTATGTACACATTGGCAGCATCTGAGTCCACAGCACAGATCAGGCCCTTTGCTCGTCGTATGCCAGCAGCCTCGAGTGCTGAATCGTTCACAGCATCATCTATGAGATAAGGCAGGCCAGACTCTATCAGCAATGGCTCCAGCTCTGCTTTGGGCTCTACTACCACTACCTGTGCCCCAGCACGAGTGAGTTCAGAAGCAGCTGCTCTGCCTACCCGTCCATAGGCGCAGACCACATAGTGGCCGGATATCTTGTCAATGCGCTTCTGCATATCCCTCATGCGCATACCCCTAACCAACTCACCACTTGCCAATGTAGCCGTCACCGTTCCCAGCCAAGCAAATACCACCACTACGCCGAAGACGATCACCGTAATGGTGAACACTTCGCCAGTTGAATTCAATCGATGCACTTCACCGTAGCCAACCGTGCTTACCGTGATCACAGTCATGAACAAGGCATCAAGTACTCCATAGTGTGCGAGCACCACATACCCGCTGGTACCGTAGGCAAGTACTGCTACGAGAAGAAGAGTGGGAAGCCGCAACCTAGATGTCAGTACCTGTCGAGGAGACAGGGTGGAGCGTCCTGGTCCCTGATCACGAAGGTGCGAGGACGAAACATCGGTTGGACTCATGAAAGAATAATGGCCTATTCTGAGCTGGTTACCAAAATCAAGATTCTAAGCTTGTTGCCATAACCG
>JAMDDE010000061.1 GCA_023489235.1 Actinomycetota bacterium
ATGCCTAACTGGAAGCTGAAAGGAGCAAACTCTTGGTTTGCATAGCTATTCATGCTTTTCCTGATCTTGCTCTCGTTTACCTAGGCCTATCTTACAGGGAGGATATTGCTGACCGCCAGTGAACCTCTAATAGTTGGTCTTGCTATGTTCTATGTTTTACATGAGTCTACAGGATGTTCCTATGAGTCTATGTGCACTTCAATAGTTGACAATTATGTATCAACTCGCCATACTAATATAACCATCGTGATGGCAATATAGCATTTTGCTCACGAATAAGGGGGGATATTCTATGGCAAATGGTGGGGGTACTCTTCTTGGCGCGCAAACTAAAGAGGAGTCAGTGTGGTCACGAGCTATCTCACGTCGCAGCTTGCTCAAAGGTTTGGGAGCAGGTGCGGCATTAGCAGTTGGCGGAGGTGTATTGTCTGCGTGTTCAAGTGGACTGAAAGGCACTGCGTCGGCTTCGACTAGAGATCTCGTAATTGGTTACGTCAGTCCTAAAACCGGTAGCTTGGCGAGCTTTGCCACCTCGGACAACTACATCCTGAGCACTATTAGATCGACATCGGCTTATCGAAAGGGTATCACTAAAGGAGGTAAAACATATCATATCCGTATAATTGACGTCGACAGCCAGTCGAGTCCTAATCGTGCTTCGGAGGTAACCCGTCAACTGATACTTCAGGACAAAGTGGACATAGTCGTTGCTGGATCTGGTCCGGAGACAACCAATCCTGTAGCAGTTGTATGCGAGGCTCAAGGGGTGCCGTGTGTATCAACAGTTGTTCCATGGGAATCCTGGTATTATGGTTTAGGGGCAAAACCGCCGTCCACATCGGAGGTTTTCGAATACTGCACTATGTTCTTCTTCGGCCTTCCGCAATTTGCCGGTTGTTTCATTCCAATATGGAACCGGATTCCCACCGACAAAGTTGTCGCTGAGATGTTCCCAAATGATGCTGATGGCAATGCTTTCAGACAATTCTTTCCCCCAGCCATGATCAAGGCAGGTTATACTCCCGTGGACGGAGGAGCTTATCCAGATGGCACAACCGACTACTCTTCCATGATCTCCTTGTTCAAATCAAAAAATTGTGAGGTATACACCAATGTTCCACTCCCACCTGACTTCAATACCTTTTGGAAGCAGGCTTACCAGGAAGGGTATAAACCGCGCATTGCAACAGTGGCTAAGGTGCTTCTATTCCCCTCTGACGTGGTCGCTTTAGGTTCGCTAGTGAACAACATAGCTACAGATGCCTGGTGGACTCCTAACATGCCATATGCTTCCTCTCTTGACGGAGAGTCGGCAGCATCACTGGCGGAAGGTTACCAGACTTCTACTGGACATCAGTGGACCCAGGCTCTGGGATCGACCTACTCTCTGTTCGAGGTTGCATATAATGCCTTCACTGCTGCCTCTGATCCACACGATCCGAAGGAAGTTGCCCACGCCTTGCACACCATGAGCTATTCAGGGATGTGTGGTTCGCTTGACTTTTCGAATGGACCGGCACCAGGTGTTGCAATAATGAATCCTGTGGGAGTGCAATGGAAGCCAGGAAGGCCTGGCAAATTCACAGATTTCCCTTATGCCATGTACGTAGTGGACAATACCCTTAATCCATCTGTTCCGCTCACAGGTACCCTAGAACCCACCAATCCGTGAAGAACAAGATATGTGTCAAGTGATCTTTGCGGTGGAGAAGACCATGGAAAGAAAATTGCACTTGATCCGTACAGTTGGCTGATATGTGTTCGCCTAAGGCACACACTTTTCATAGGAGGGACAGATCATAGGGGGGCATAATAAGGAAGAAGGCTATTCATGACAGCCGAAGTCCTGTCTCGGAAAGAAGCGCTGCTCAAACTTGAGAATATTAGCAAACGCTTTGGTAAGATAGTTGTGGCTGATAATTTATCTCTAAAGATTGGGCCAGGAGAGGCACTTGGTATAGTCGGGCCCAATGGGGCAGGCAAGACGACCCTGTTTAGCATAATCTCGGGAGATGTTGTCCCTGATAAAGGGCGTATCTATTTCAGTGGCGAGCTGATCAACAGGTTGAGTCCAGCCAAGCGCTGTCGTCTAGGTATTGGTCGCACGTACCAAATTCCCCGTCCGTTCACAGCTATGACAGTATTCGAGAATGTACTCGTTGCTGCATACGAAGGAGCGGGAGCACGAGGACAGAACGCTTATAGGCTTAGCACTACCATACTGGAGCAGACTGGGCTCTTTCATCTGGCCAACCGCCCTGGAGGACAACTGGGGTTATTACAACGAAAGAGACTGGAAATAGCTCGAGCCCTTGCATCGAGGCCAAAACTGCTCTTACTAGACGAGGTAGCTAGTGGTTTGACCGATCCCGAGGTGGCTTCACTGGTTAAGGTTGTCCTAGGTCTGCGTTCCTCGGGGATTTCGATCATATGGGTAGAACATGTGATGCGAGCCTTGATGGGATCCGTCGAACGAATGATTTGTTTGGCAAGTGGAAACATAATTGCCGATGGTTCACCTAGTGATGTGCTTGCCTCACCGTTAGTCAGAGAAGTGTTCCTAGGCACTGAACCAGATGTCCCAGACAGTGGAGAAGTAACAGTAGCAGAGTCTCTTGCCCCTGATGAAAGTGAAGATAGGACCTCGCAAATAACCAGGATGCAGCATAGTGGGGATTACACTCTGCAGACCATTGAACTCGATCAACCAGAGGCGAACCAATGAGTGCCTTGTTGGAGTTGGAGGATCTCTCGGTTTGTCATGGACAGCTGACGGCGGTCGATCACGTGTCCTTGGCAGTAGAGGCTGGACAGGTCTTAGCAGTGATTGGTGCCAATGGGGCGGGCAAGTCAACCTTGTTGAGAACCATTGCAGGGCTTCACAGGCCAGTATCCGGCACTATCCGTTACGATGGTACTGACATTACGAATATTCCTATACAAAGAAGAGTTGCTGATGGCATTGTGTTGGTACCGGAGGGCCGGCGACTTTTTCCTTCGTTGAGCGTTGAAGAGAATTTGCTGGTAGGAACCTATCGGTCGCGGCAAGGTCCCTTTAGCCTGAGTCGCATCTATGAGATGTTTCCTTGGATGGCTAGTCGTAGAAAAGAACATACTGGGCAATTGTCGGGCGGACAGCAGCAGGCAGTCGCCATTGGAAGGGCGTTGGTGGCTAATCCGCGACTTTTATTACTTGATGAGTTGTCGCTAGGACTGGCCCCTATCGTCGTTCGTCAAATATATGCTATGTTACCTGAACTACTCAACAGTGGCATCACTGTTTTGCTGGTTGAACAGGACGTGAGTCAAGCGCTGAGCGTAGCACAACGAATTCACTGTTTATTAGAGGGTAGGACGACCTTATCCGGCAAACCATCTCAGTTTCATCCTAGCCAAATCGAGGAGGCCTACTTCGGAGTAAGGAGTAGTAATCACAGTGATATTCCTGGGTAATTACTCGTCTTCACCGTTGCTTCATTAAGCAAGGAGCAATAATGACAGTGATATCTATGGGTAATGGTTTTGAGCAGAATAAAGAAAGATAGTAACCATGGGGCAGAGGATCGTGATGGTATAGATGGCATCTAGTGATTAGGTGCTGTCATTTACTCGGTTATTGATTTACTATATTTGCAGTATTCGATATCCACATGAAGTTCTGGAGAAATACACTATGATTTGGCTTAATGCGCTGGTGCAAGGTATCATGTTAGGAGGACTTTATGCCCTATTTGCCTGTGGACTCTCCCTATTGTTTGGCGTTATGGAAGTAATCAATTTGGCCCATGGTGATATGGCAGTAGCTGCAGGTTATCTGGCAGTGGTACTCATTCCTGCTACTCATATAGGAGCATTGTGGTCATTCGTGATTGTGGTGCCGATATTTGCAGTCGGAGGCTACTTGCTTCAGCGTACTTTGTTGCAACGTAGTCTAGATGTGGACCCTCTGATTACACTGTTGGTTACCTTTGGTCTGTCTATAGTGTTGGAGAATGTGCTATTGGAGGTGTTCTCAGCTGATAGCCATTCTTTTGCTGTGGGCTCATTGGTTACTGGAGCATTCAAACTCAATGCTCAGATATCCATAGGATATCTTCCCTTGTTGATCCTAGCAGTGGCTGTAGTAGTGTTAATCGGTCTACAGCTGTTGCTCTCGTACTCAAAAACAGGACGCCTGATCCGAGCAGTAGCAGACGATCGTGAAGCCAGCCAGATAACAGGAATTGATTATCGGCATATATTTGGTCTTGCTGCTAGCATTGCACTAGGTACAGTAGCATTGGCTGGCCTTGCTCTAGGTATGTACTCCCAGTTCAATCCAACGACGGGCCCCAGTTATCTTATCTATGCTTTCGAGGCCGTTGTGGTTGGAGGGCTGGGATCCCTATGGGGCACCCTACTAGGAGGGGTCGTGTTGGGTATCGCCACTACTGTAGGATTTCAGTTGAGCCCCAACTTTGGCGCCCTCGGTCCCCACCTCGTCTTCTTGGCAGTGTTGGCGTTTCTTCCGCGGGGACTTCTTCCTAAGAAGGCATTAGCGTGATATGAGGTCTCAAGTGAATTTTGCAGCTTCATACAGCACTAATCCTTATGACAATACGGTCATTTTGAGGTCGGAGCACAGGGCTATATGGAGTATGGTCCCAATGATGCTTATATTCCTCGTTGCAGTAGCATTGCCATACCTCGTCTATCAGAGTTTTACAAACTTGCTAGTCAATCTTGCTATTTTAATTACTTTAGCTACCATGTGGAACCTGCTAGCTGGATATGCAGGCTTGGTTTCCGTAGGGCAGCAGGCTTACATTGGCATAGGTGCGTACACAGTCCTGGTCTCCGCCCAGCATGGGTTGGAGCCATTTCTTGCAATTCCCATTGCCATCGTAGTTTGTGCTTTATTTGCCCTGCCAGCTTCGTTGCTTGTGTTCAGGCTACGCGGAGGATACTTTGCGATCGGCACCTGGGTGCTCGCAATCGTTGCAGAGATTGTCTTCTCGGGGATTCCTTCGCTTGGTGGTGGAAGTGGAGCAGCCCTACCGGGATTGTCGAGCATGAGTCCAGTGCTTCGTGGTGCTTACACTTATTGGGCTGCACTTGGAGTAAGTGCAGCAGGGCTTGTGGCTGTTTATTTACTGCTTCGAAGCAGGCTGGGTCTTGTATTGCGAGCTATGAAAGATGACGAGCTAGCAGCACGCAGTTCTGGCTCACGCGTTTATGGAGCCAAGCAGGCCGCCTATCTATTAGCAGCTGCAGGTTGTGGAGCAGCCGGTGCTTTGCTCATCATAAGCCAGCTTAATGTAGAGCCGTCTAACGTCTTTAGTGTGAATTTTTCTGCTGAGATGATATTTGCTGTTCTTATAGGGGGAGTCGGGACAATGGAGGGACCTGTGATTGGGGCTGTCGCCTTCATCCTTCTTCAGCACCTATTAGCTAGCTATGGGGCATTGTATTTTATCGTCCTTGGAGCAATAGCTATTGTGATTGCTTTGTGGATGCGAAAGGGGTTGTGGGGCACTTTTGTTGAACGAATACCAATTCGCCTGTTCCCGGTTGGTTATATCCTTAGGTCGAACGACGGCAAAGACTCTTTTCGCAAGCATTTGCAAACTAGATTGTAAGCGGGCAGCATTATGATAGTTGATTTCAGGTAAGCCAA
>JAMDDE010000024.1 GCA_023489235.1 Actinomycetota bacterium
GGCCATAAACAAGGATCCCGAGGCTCCCATCTTCCAGGTTGCCGATCTAGGGATAGTGGGGGATGTCCACAAGGTCCTGCCCAAGCTGATCGAGGCCCTCTCCAGCAAGTAAGGACGGCTCTACTGCCAAGCTAATCGAGAGCATCTATCTCCTAAGTGGCTTAGACACCTTTTAAGCTGCTTAGACACGTCACGACACATCATTCACCGAGTCTTTCCGAGCGCTGGTTAGAGAGAAGATAGCGTACATCTTTCTACCTCCATATCCTTCTATCCCCATATCCCCACGGACCTACCCCGCGTTTCTATCCTCACGGACCTATCCTCACGGATAGGGGTTCTGACCTCGTTCCTCAAGTTCCGCAAGCAGCGTTCGAACCGTTTGAGCTAAAATGTATTTGACATCTGATAGAAGATATGTTAACGATAATGTAATCAGTCATATCTTCCAACTCTCCTAAGGGGGCTATTCAAGCGTGTTCACAGTAAGGAGCTTTTTGCGTAAAGGAAGTGCACTAGCGATAATGGCCGTGTTGGCCTTGATCTTGACTAGTTGTTCATCATCTTCCAGCTCATCTGTAGCTGCTAGTTCGAAGAGCAACACCTCCGGCAAGGGTCCAGTGATCATAGGCGCAGTTATAGACCAGACGAGCTATATGAAGAGCTTTGATGATCCAGCCTTGAATGCCGCAGAGATATGGGCCAAGAAGATCAATGCTGCTGGTGGTGTCGACGGGAGAAAGATTGAGTTCAAGGTCTACAACGATCAACTCAAGCCTGCACTTACCAGATCCGATGCTCTGAAAGCAGTAGCTGCAGGAGCGAAGATCCTATGGGTTACCTGTGATGTCGACCTAGCTACTCCAGCTGTTGAGGTAGGTCTGGAGCACGGGTTGTTGACGGTTTCTCCATGTACTAGTACGAACCAGATGGGGCCAGAGAGATTTGGGTCACTGGGTAAACTAGCCTTCACCTTTGGCAATGCTCCTGAATCCGATGGAGCCGTCTTGGCCCAACTGCTCATGCAGCATGGATGGAAAACTGCAACGGTAGTCACGGATCACTCGCTCAGCTACTTCGTCTCAGTATGCAAGTACTTCACTCATGACTTCACGCTCATGGGTGGCCATGTAGTAAGCCAGCTATCGTTCACTGCAGGAGACCACACCTCTGGTCAGGTAGGTACTCAAGCAGCAAGCCTTCCTTCAGCTGCAACAGTGCTGTGTACCACCACTACTCCTTCATTGCCAACGTTTGTCACGGCGTTCCGAACAGCAGGGAATAACAAGCCAATCGTTGGTCCGTGGTCCATAGATGGCGGCTTCTGGGAACCAAAGAATCCTACGATATCGAACAACATCTGGTGGTCCACCTTTGCCTCTGTATTCGGGGATGACCCGAATCCTCAGGTCAGGTCTTTGCTTGCAGAGCTTCAAGCCAAAGGGGAGGCTCCAGCTACCGGTGGATTCGTGACAGGACCTACTGCCCTGCAAGGAATTGTTGCTGCTATCAAGGATACGGGTGGCAGTTTGAACGGAGCTAAGTTGGCCGCTGCTATGCAGTCGTTCAAGAACCTCCCGACACTGTCAGGTCCAGTGAGTTTCTCAGCAGCCTTCCACTCGGTGGTTGGTCGTCCTTATCGAATCATCGAGGTTACCAACGGCCATCCTCACTTCGTGGAGTTGCTTTCTCCGGGCAAGTACGCATCTGAGCGATAGCTTGGGCACAAAATCCCCAAGCTATCCAACAGAGTGAAAGCCGACATGGATTGGGTTGTGAGGTGAGAATCTCTGGAGGGACCAAATGGCATTCCTAAGAGGGCTTGAACATGGTTCTAGAGAGGGTGGCTCCGCGTCCACGGAGTCACCCTCTCTCTCTGATGATCTTGTTTGCAACCAAGTTACCGTAGGCTTTGCAGGCGTACTAGCTCTGGACCGGGTCAACATATCGGTGAACAGAGGTGAGGTTGTCGGGTTGATTGGCCCGAATGGTGCTGGGAAGACCACCCTGGTGAACGCCATTACTGGGTTTGCACCAGTTACATCGGGGAGCATTCACTTGAGTGGTCGGGATATCACTCATATGCAACCAAATCAACGAGCTCAGTTAGGACTGAGCCGCACTTTTCAGCACGGCCATCTTTTCTCGGGTTTGAGTGTCAGGGAGAATGTAGAGTTAGGTGCTCTTGCCGTAGGTCTATCTCAGAGCAAAGCGAAGGTTCTAGTCGATGAGTTGTTGGAGAAACTTGAACTTGTCAGGCTAGCTCATCTGCCCGTTGCCCAGCTCTCCCATGGTGATCAGCAACGTGTCAGTGTTGCACGAGCTGCTGCTGCCAAACCCGCCTTCCTTCTTTTGGACGAGCCAGCTGCTGGCTTGCCCGAGGGCTCTCTTGACGAGCTCGAGTGGGTCATACGAGAGGCAATAACTGATAGTGGGGCTGGGGTTCTGATCATCGATCACAATGTCGAATTCGTCCTGCGTATGAGCAATAGAGTGGTAGTACTCGACTACGGGGAGGTTATTGCAGAGGGGCCGGCAGACATAATTCGGGCAGATGTGAACGTGATGTCTGCATATCTTGGCGAAGCAGGTGTACCGGAGGAGGTAGAGCAAACCTTTGAGAAGACGGATCAACTATGAGCTCTAGGATGGAATAGTACAAGCCATGGAGTCATTATTGAAGGTTGCAGATCTTCGGGTGACTTATGGCCGTGCCGTAGCGGTCAAAAAGGTGGATCTGGATGTTGGTGAAGGTCAGGCTATAGGGCTTATAGGGCCTAACGGAGCTGGTAAATCCAGTACCTTGCTAGCCATCATGGGAGCTGTGAAAAGCCAGGGTACTGTGATGTTCAAAGGTCGATCACTCCATAAACTCCAACCTGAATCTGTAGCACGCCTAGGCATAGCAATTGTTCCGGAGGGGCGTCATCTTTTCCCTAGCATGTCCGTTCAGGAGAATTTGATGTTGGGTAGATTAGCGCGTCGTCCTGGGAAAGAGCTCAGGATCGACGATGAGTGGATAGCCAATCTGTTCCCCGTTACTCACCAGTATCGTGAACGTCCAGCCGGACTTCTCTCCGGAGGTCAGCAGCAACAAGTGGCTATAGCACGAGCGTTACTATCCGATCCAGATCTGTTGCTCCTGGATGAGCCCTCCTTGGGTTTATCCCCTACTGCAGTGAACACGGTGTTCGATGCCCTTGGGAAAATAAAGGCTCTTGGCATAGCTGTTCTACTGGTCGAGCAGCGAGCTCAGCGTGCCATGCAGTTCTGCGAGCGCAGCTATGTGATATCGGAAGGAGAGATCCGTCTAGAAGTCAAGAGCAAGACAGAAGAGGATATCAGTGCTGTTGTAGCTGCATATTTCGGAAGATCGGCATGACTGAAGATTGGGTGAGGATGTATGAGTGCACTTGGTGACTTGGTCAATGCAATTTCGTTGGGGGTTATCTATGCTGTTGTGGCTGTATCAGTTGGCCTTGTGTTCGGCGTACTTAGGCAGGTCAACCTTGCTCAAGGAGAAATAATAGCTTTTGGAGCTTATTCATTATGGCTAACCCGCACTTGGCCCATAGTACTCAGCTTTCTACTGTGCTGCCTTATTTGCATTGGCATGTCGCTTGCCATGCAAATAGCTATATTTAGGCCACTTAGAGGAGCATCAGCGCTAACTACACTCATAGTTACATTTGGCTTGAGCTATGCACTTGAAGCCGTTTGGCTCATGGTATTCGGCCCCAACGGTCAACCAGTATCTCGCTTATCCATATTGAACAACACGGTATTGGGTGGTCACGTAGATATTCGATGGGTTACCTTTGCCGAGATAGGTATTGGTGGTCTGTTCTTCGTGCTTTTACTGACCGTACTTTATCGAACCAAGGTTGGTGCAATGATGCGGGCTACCGCCGAGGACTACAAAACAGCGAGATTGATCGGGGTCAGGATTGAGCAGGTTGTCACTGTAGCATTTGTCTTCGGGGGTCTGAGTGCAGCCATTGTTGCAATTCTTGCAACCGTACAAACCCCTTTGGTTACTCCTGACTTCGGTTTCAACTTGATAGTGGTAGCTCTGGTCGGAGTTGTTCTTGGAGGCATAGACAGTTTAGGTAAGGCAACGGCAGGGGGTTTCGTAGTTGGCTTTGTCAACTCACTGCTTGGCGCAGTTATACCAGAACAGCAGCTGGTGTTCTTGCCGACGCTCACCTTCCTGTTCGTCATATTGGTTTTGCTGTTGCGACCAGCCGGTTTGTTCGTGCCAAATCGTGCAAGTGTGGAGCGCGTATGAAGATCAGAATACGGTTAGTTTACGAACTTGGCGGACCGCTTCTCCTTATAGCTCTTGTGGCGCTTGTAGGAAGCATGATGTCCATAGCGCAGCAGGCGAATGTCATCAACATCTTGGTAACTGCCACCATTGTTATAGGGCTTTACGTGTTCATCGGCAATTCCGGGGTCATGTCGTTTGGACAGATAAGTTTTGTAGCGGTTGCGGCATTCGCTGCTGGTATTCTTACCAGTCCAGTGGCAATTAGATCCACTACCATGCCCCAGCTGTTTCACTTTCTGGCGGTTACCAAGATATCCAACTTGGAGTCATTACTGCTTGGTGCCTTGCTTGGTGCAGTTTTCGCACTGCTCACTGGATTGGTGCTGATGCGTCTGAGTGGCCTTGCTGCAGGTATAGCGACATTTGCAGTTCTGGAGATCACCTACGATGTCATAACTTATTGGAACAAGATTGGGCCAGGTGCTCGTACCTTGGCGCTCGTGCCAGTCAGTACAGGCCTAAGCGTCAGTGCTATTGGTTGTGGCATTGCAGTGCTTGCAGCTTTTCTTTACCAACACACCAGGTCATGCAGGTTATTGAGAGCATCTAGAGAGGATATATCTGCAGCTAGAGGGATTGGGGTATCAGTGTTCCGTCAGCGCCTCGTTGCTTTTACGCTAAGCGGCGCCATTGCGGGATTTGGCGGTGCCTTGTTCGTTCACGAGCTTGGGAGCATCCAATCGAGTCAGGTCTACATAGATCTGACCTTCACAACTCTTGCCATGCTTGTGGTGGGTGGAAGCGGTAGTTTGTGGGGCGCAACAGTTGGAGGTATTGGTTTCGGCATAGTGGACGTGTTCTTACGCAATGCGGAGAATGGCGTAGCGTTGGGTTCATTGCATTTGAGCATTCCTAGTGGAACGAGCACGATCATCTTGGGTGCCTTCATGGTCGCTGTACTCATACTGCTCCCTCGTGGGGTCACTGGAAGCAGGGAGTGCCTAGAGCGCTTCTCCATGAAGAGGTTCAGCAAAGCCGTCCGGTTGGATGACCAAGATGTGCCCCGCAAGCCCTAGGCTAAAGCCTTGGAGTCGAGGGGCGCTGGCGGTGTAGCCGCCAATCCACGCCAGTGATACACCGTCTACGTATAATAAGAAACGATGTCAAAGCCCGCCTACCGATCAAGCCACAACTGTGGTCTACTCCTCGAAGTACCACCTGGTGTAGTGCCCTAAGTACGCCGCAAGCTGCTGGTCGGTGCCGTGAGGATCCGTCTTGTGAAGATCATCCGGCAGGTATGTGCTGAGTATCGAGTTGAGATCGTGGGCCTAGAGGTAATGCCCGATCACGTAC
>JAMDDE010000011.1 GCA_023489235.1 Actinomycetota bacterium
TTCAAACATAGAATGCAAATACACGCTTCAAGCAGACTCGGCTAGGTCTTCGTCTACGATTCTTACGCGACTGGGATCCACCTTTACTCCTGGTCCCATCGTAGAGGATAGCGTCACCGACCGTATGTACTTGCCCTTGGCCGCTGCTGGCTTAGCCCTGATAAGTTCATCGATACTAGCACGTACATTCTCCAATAAAGCAACCTTGGGAAATGAGATCTTCCCAATGGGTACATGCACATTCCCCACCCTATCGGTCCTATATTCGACCCGTCCAGATTTGAATTCGCTTACCGTCCTAGCTATATCCGTTGTCACTGTTCCTGTTTTCGGGTTGGGCATAAGTCCACGAGGCCCTAGGATCCGTCCTACCTTGCTTACCTGTCCCATCAGATCCGGAGTGGCTATAGCAACATCGAAATCCAAGAAGTTTTCGTTCATGATCCTATTGACCAGATCATCGGAGCCAACCACATCGGCACCAGCTTCCCTTGCCTCGCTTGCACTTTCTCCAGCAGCAAATACCGCTACTCGCACAACTTTCCCGGTTCCGGCAGGCAGAGCAATTGTTCCCCTGACTATTTGATCAGCTCTCCGTGGATCAACACCAAGGCGAACTGCCAATTCAACGGTCTCATCGAAGTTGACGCTCGAAAGTCGTTTTACTATATCTATTGCTTCGGCTGGAGAGTACAGCCGATAGCGATCATATTGGTTCAATGAGTTCGCGTAGCGTTTCCCTCTATGCATTGCTATGCCTAACCTGCTCTTTCTATGGTATTCATCCACAAACCTGCTCTCATTGGATCTCTGAGTGATATGCATCCAACAGGGATCAACCGGCGACTGCAATCCCCATTGACCTGGCTGTACCGGCTATTTGTCGCTTCGCCGCCTCTAGATCATTGGTATTTAGATCGGGAAGCTTAACGGATGCAATTTCTTCCAACTGGGCATCGGTGATAGTACCCACTCCTTGACGAGCAGGTGTAGCCGCTCCCTTTTCTAATCCGGCAGCCTGGCGCAGGAGAACAGGCGTAGGTGGAGTCTTCAGTACAAATGAGAAGCTCCGATCGTCATAGATAGTGATCTCTGCTGGTACGATCGAACCACGTTTGCTTTCTGTAGCTGCATTGTACTGCTTGCAGAACTCCATCGTCTGCACCCCATGAGGACCCAATGCAGTACCAACTGGCGGTGCAGGGGTAGCCTGACCCGCAGGGAGCTGTATCTTCACCACTGCCACTACTTTTTTCCTAGCCATGAACCTCTTCTCTGCCTTGCTCTTTCGCTTTCCAACTCTCCATACACAGCATCTACAACTTACCAAGCCATTGAAGCACTACTGCATCATCGCTGTATCGCTCTTGCCATATCGCTCAAATCGATCCATCGATCAAGAAGGTCTACTTGTACTCCACCTTGGCTATATGTCAACTTTATAGCAGAAATCTCCTTCTCGACGTGCATGGCTTCTACCTAATCCGAAGTAACCCCTCATGTTTATGCTCGACTACAGTTTGGCTACCTGACTGAAGTCCAGCTCTACAGGGGTCTCTCTTCCAAATATGTTGACGAGCACCTTGAGCTTGAGTTGATCCTCGTTGATCTCGACTATCCGACCAGAAAAGTCTGCAAATGGTCCTTCCTTGACTCGCACAGTATCGCCAACCTCATGCTCCAACCTGGGTCGCGTGCGTTTTTGAGCCTCGACGTCACCAGATTTAACTTGCAATATACCCTCTACTTCTGCACGAGTCAGAGGTGTAGGTTTGGTTCCAGGTCCTACAAACCCAGTGACTCCTGGCGTATTGCGGATCACGGCCCATGCATCATCATCCATGTTGCACCGGGCAAGTAAATAGCCAGGGAATACTTTGCGCTGGGTTACGACCTTCTTGCCATTCTTGAATTCCACTACCTCTTCGGTGGGAATGACAACTTCGTAGATTCGATCCTCCATGTTCATGGAGGCTATTCTGCTCAACAGATTCGATTTGACCTTGTTCTCGTACCCAGCATAGGTATGTACAACATACCACCTGCCAGGACGATCATAAGGGCTCTCTACCGGCTCAGCCTCCTCCTCGTCTTCCTCGTCATAGTACCCATACCCTGAGTAGAGGCTCCCTTCGTCGTCCCTACTGGAATAGTCTGAGCCTAAGTGCTCATCCATAGGCTCGCTATCTGTCATGACCTCGTCTTCATAGCTCGTCATCGCGACGTCCAACTTTCTCTGTTCGTTTCATAAAAGTTTCGCCAACTTGACACTTTCGTCCTGTGATATCTAGTTGTGCCCTTGGTTAACTGGATCACGCATACCAGATCCTTGCCTAACTAAGCCTCTCCTAGTTAGGCTGATCAAGCTGTCAGGTCCTGAACAAGAAGAGCATTCCATGGGCAAAGGCATAGTCCAACACAAAGATGAGGAAGACTATGAGTATAAGGGTCACTACAACCACCGTTGAGTAGTTAACCACCTCGCTTCGAGAAGGCCACCCAACTTGACGAAGCTCTCCCCGTACCTCTCTAAGGTACTGTCCTATCGAGGTACGCTTTTGTACTGGACGTTGCTTGGGGGGGATCGGTTTACGTACAGCAACAGAGCCATCCGTCTCCAGTTGACCTTGTCGCTGTAACAAACGCTTTGTTTCTCTGTTGACCACTTCTCGGATTGCCTCCAGTCACCTACATAGCTAAGGTGCGCAGGGCAGGAGGGACTCGAACCCCCAACCGCCGGTTTTGGAGACCGGTGCTCTACCTAGTTGAGCTACTGCCCTTAGATCTATAACCTGGACTATTGAGCTAACGCCTACGTCTTGCATCTTGTGTTCATTTTGAATCTGAATGTGTGATCTAGCCGTCTAACGAAGAATATCACTTGATGGATTGCCTAGTTAGCAGAGTGGGATAGTAACGAATAGGGATCCAATTCGAAAAGAGGGCGGTAACCCTTCTCCCCTTGTTATTGAAGACTTGATGAGCTCCATTCTGCCGAAGCCTTGACGAGCGACTAAGAAGTCGATGGACAGCGGACCTTTGCCAGATCATCAATATCAAGGTAATTAAACTCATCACAATAGCTGCTATCCCGGTAGGAATAGCTGTACCCGTCCGCTTCCCTAACCAAGGATTCACACGGTGACCCGCAGAAGGGTTATCGAATACTAGAGCTGAAGAAGTGCTTGCCAACACACCTTGCTTACCAGCCTCTTCAGGAGGTATGTCCCTCCACTCAAAAGCTAGCTCGTCGAGGAATCTTTCCATCTTGCGATACTTGGCTAGCTCGGCCTGACATCGCAAGCACTGACTCAGGTGTTTCTTGATACGCCGATTCTCCCTTATCGTGTCATCCACTAATAATGGCATTCTTTCCAGTACTTTTTTACAACGCACAGAAACCCCTAACCCCGTTCAATCATCCGAATGCACTTCCAGCCACTCGATCGTAGGTAAACTGCCGATGTCCCTGTTCTTGTCCAGAAGAGTGTTCATCCGGCACTCCAAGTCTTTGCCTCCTCGTACCGTGATCGTCGAGACCGGTATCCAGGTGTACACGTCCTCCGCTGAGAGGATTGGTCGGGAAACAACCTCTGCCTAAGCAATTTACGAGCTCGATGAAGACGAATCTTCGCAGCTGTTTCGGTAATGGAAAGTTCAGCGGCAATGGCAGCATGGGGAAGGTGGTAGACGTCAGAGAGTATCAATACTGCTCGCAAACTCATAGGAAGCTCTTTGATACCCAGGAGTATCCTGTCGCGTTCACATAGTGCGCTAACCACTTCCTCTGGATCATCATCAGGGCGATGATCAGCTACAGGAGTGTTCTCATCCAATAGTTGGTGAGCAGATTTGCCTCTGTTGGCCATCAACGTAGCAGAGCAGTTAGCTGCTATACGATACATCCAGGTTGTGACCGCCGAATCCCCCCTGAACTTGTTCAGGAATTTGAATACCCTCAAATAAGTTTCCTGAGTAATATCATGGGCATCCTCGCTATTGCCCGTTATGCGAAACGCCAGTGCATAAAGGTCTTTATAGGTGGCTCTGACAAGTACTTCGAAAGCATACTCGTCACCACCTTTAGCTGCATCAACTAAGCCATCTAACCCTCCATACTTGGCCAATAGATCGGTTATGACCGGATCAGCATGAAAGGCTACCCCGAGGCTCAGCGTGTCTCCTTGTGCAAAGTGTGACGCTTATCCCATCTACAATACTTCTTCATCTCGATGCGATCCCTATCGTTCAACTTGTTCTTGGTGGTTATGTAATTACGACGTTTGCACACTTCGCACGCCAAAGTAACTGCTACCCTTTTCTCTGCCTTAGCCAACTCTCATGCCTTTCTTCCCGTAATTTTCTTACTATGCTCCTCAACCAGAAAAAACTATATTTTCAAATTTCAATATCGCTCATGCGGTAGTGTTCGATCGTATTCCAAGTAGCGGCGGTCGGACTCGAACCGACGACCCCACGATTATGAGCCGTGTGCTCTGCCAACTGAGCTACGCCGCCAAAGAGCCCCCTGTCGGAATCGAACCGACGACACCAGCCTTACCATGGCTGTGCTCTGCCGACTGAGCTAAGGGGGCCAGCTGTTTTGTAACCCTTTGCAACTACAACGTACAGGCTGTTACTTTTCCGTAGCTATTTACTCACTCCTAACCACTCACCCATCACATCTCGATAATAGTGATGATACAGCACGACGAAGGAATGATACCTTATGGTGCAAGGTTAGTCGATAACGGCAGGTTTGGAACGGCTCGCCACATCCTCCCCGTGCTTCCTCAACGGTTGCAGCCCCAGGCTGTCGCCACGCTAATTCAGTTCGACAGATCTTTGGATCGGGACATGCCCAGTGCTTCCATGAGCATATCCACATCTTGTCTCAAACCCTTTACCTGGGCAATGAGTTCCCGGAGATCATACACCTCTGGGATATTGGCAGCCGTGGTCATATAGTGTGAACTAGAATTGGCTGCAAACCCTGATTGGCCAACGCTCCGAGGAGGTTGAGACTCAAGACTCTCTAGGGGCTCCATAGAACCCATGGAATAAGCATCTGATACCTTGGAATCGCTGCCGAGCCCATGACGGTAACGCTCTTCTTTTTGCCCAGGTAAACGAGGTAAACGAAGGACAAGAGCGTACTCTGAGTTGAGCATACCCGAAAGTGTCTCTTCGACAGCTGCCGTACTAGGGAAGTAAACCATGCGTTCTGTACGCTGTCGTAGCTCCCCAACCGTTTGATCCCCCCGGAGTAACAGGCATGCCAGCAAGGAGAGCTCACGCTTATCAAGGTTAAACACCTCGTCTATTCGGTGACGATAACGTGAAACCACTCGGCCATGGGAAGGATGGACGAAACGAACAAGCCCCTTCATCTTCAAGCTAGCAAGGGCATCCTCTACAACTTTATCCTCATAAGACACCACGGGATACCTGTTGGAAGTCTGATTGCAAGCAAGCACCAAAGCGTTCAAAGTGAGTGGGTACTGGTTAGGGGTAATGAACGATTTCTCGATAAGACAGCCGATCACTCGCTCTTCCACTTGATTGAGCGCTACCATCGCCTC
>JAMDDE010000054.1 GCA_023489235.1 Actinomycetota bacterium
GGTTCCAGGTCAACCTGTCCAACGCTTTCCGAGCAGGTGACCAAAGTCTCTAGTGGGCCGAATCGATGAGGATGTATGCTACTCATTATTCGGGACATCCAGCATTGATATGAGGGGGGACTTATGCGCAGCGTATTCGTGAATCCGGAACGCTGTATTGGCTGCCTGCAATGTGAGTTGGCTTGTAGCGTAGAGCACTCTACAAGTCAAGATGAGCACTTGGCCTTTTTGGAAAGACCAGTTCCGCGTAAGAGGATCCATGTGCAATCCGGGACTGTGCCGGGAACTGCGTTCCCAAACCGGTGCCGTCACTGCAACCCGGCCCCTTGTCTCAATGTTTGTCCGACCGGAGCGATAACCGCCAACGAGGAGCTAGGCGTTGTACTGGTCAATCCGAAGCGTTGCATTGGATGCGCTATGTGCGCTATCGTTTGTCCCTTCGATGTCATCACCTTCTATCCCCTCCAAGATGGTCCAGGTGATGCTATTCCAGTAGCGGTCAAGTGCGATGGCTGCATCGATCGTCTTCTTGAGGGACAGGTTCCTGCTTGTGCTGAGGTCTGCAAAGTGGATGCTCTCGTCTTCGGAGAGCTCAACGATTTAGTTGCCGTGGGCAGAGTACGTGAGACACAGTCCGTGTTGTCATGGGGACGAGGTGAGCCGACGCCACCTCCAGGAGGAGACCCCTTGGTCCCTATGCGCAGCTTTGGTGAGGCGAGGATTTCGGTAACCAGTGCCGCTGCAGAGTACAAGCGTTCCTGGCCACAGATGGGTCCCCACGGAGATGCTGCACATAGGGATGCTACCCAGGGTGACACGAATCATCAAAGCCAAGGAGGTAGGTCATGAGCGTATACAACTCAAACGGTCGTCGTCAGCCGAATCGTTTGAGCATCAACAAAGATGCTCAAACGATGATCAATGTTGCCTATGACGAAGGCATAGAGACAGTGTGGGATCGCCTCGCTGCCCAGGAGCCTCAGTGTGGTTACTGCTCTTTGGGGGTCAGCTGTCGCAACTGTGTCATGGGGCCTTGTCGGATCGATCCGTTTGGAGAAGGTCCCAAGCGAGGAGTTTGCGGCGCGGATGCAGATGTGATTGTTGCACGCAACCTAGGTCGTTCTCTTGCCGCTGGTTCGTCTGCGCATTCGGATCACGGTCGGGACATCCTCGAAGTGTTCCAGGAAACTGCTCGAGGCAAAACTACTGGTTACCGCATTACCGATGAGTCCAAGCTTCGTGCTCTTGCAGCTGAGCTCGGGATAACAACCGAGGGACGATCGACCTCAGATGTAGCAGCGGATCTAGCCGATGCCCTGTTCGATGACTATGGAAGCCGGAAAGATCGCCTTTCTTTTGTCGAGAGAGTACCTGCTCAGCGTCGTCAGCGTTGGGAAGAACTGGGGATAGTTCCAAGAGGGATCGATCGAGAGAACGTGGAGATGCTCCACCGTACTCATATGGGAGTTGATAACGACTACGTGAACTTGCTCTTGCACGGTTTGCGCACCTCATTGAGTGATGGATGGGGTGGATCCATGGTTGCTACCGAGCTGTCCGACATCATGTTCGGTACTCCTGCGCCGATCATGTCTCAAGTGAATTTGGGCGTGCTCCAGGTAGACAAGGTCAATATCGCCATGCACGGTCACAATCCCTTGCTCTCCGATGTCGTAGTTGCTGCTGCCGAGGATCCAGAGTTGGTGAGTCTTGCCCGTTCGTATGGAGCTAACGGGATTAACATCGTCGGACTTTGCTGCACCGGCAATGAGTTGATGATGCGTCGAGGAGTACCAATAGCTGGTAACCATCTGATGCAGGAGTTGATCATGATGACTGGAGCACTGGAAGCAATGGTTGTCGACTATCAGTGCATCATGCCGTCAGTTACCGATGTGGCCAAGTGTTATCACACCAAAGTTATCTCCACTGCTGACAAGGCTAAGTTCCCAGGTGCTACTCATGTCTCGTTCGATCCTCACAATGGAAGCGAGATAGCCAAGAACATCGTTCGAATGGCAGTGGAGGCGTTCCCCAATCGCAATCCTGAGCGGGTGATGATTCCAGTGGAGCCCGTACGCATGATGGCTGGCTTCTCGGTGGAGGCCATCCTCGGGGCACTGGGAGGTACACCTCAACCTCTCGTGGATGCCATAGCCAGTGGGGCAATTCGTGGTGCCGTAGGTATTGTGGGGTGCAACAATCCAAAGATTCCCCAGGACTACGGTCATGTAGAACTGACCAGACAGTTAATTGAGAACGATATCTTGGTCTTGGTGACGGGCTGTGCTGCTGTGGCCAACGGTAAAGCAGCACAGATGCTCCCCGAGTCTGCTTCTCTAGCAGGTCCTGGCTTGCGCTCGGTTTGCGAGGCTCTTTCCATACCTCCCGTCTTGCATATGGGCTCCTGTGTCGACAACTCCAGGATATTGGTTCTAGCAGGTGCTTTGGCCAAAGCACTCGGAGTGGACGTTAGCCAACTGCCTCTTGCCGGAGCAGCTCCCGAATGGTACTCCGAAAAGGCAGCGGCCATAGGTGCTTATGTGGTATCCACAGGAATAACAACGGTATTGGGCGTACAACCACCTGTTTTCGGTAGTCCCAATGTCGTCAAGGTACTAACCGAGGGATTACAAGAGGTGGTGGGTGCTACATTTGCTGTCGAATCCGATCCTCGAAAAGCTGCGGTAATCATTCGCCGTCATATAGAGGCCAAGCGCCGCGACCTTGGTATCCCCTTCATTAATCCAGAAACTATCTCCATGGAGTCCACGAACTCGGTGCTCGCTGGGAGGAGTTGAGCATGTGCGAGAGCTGTGGCCTTCATGGGTCTGGACCATCTGATCTCGTTGCATCCAAGATAGTGGCCCATACCCATGAACAGCTTCATCACAACGGTCTAACTCATTCAGAGCTTATCGAGGCTGTTCCTTTTGAAGAGGCTCAACAGGCCCATGCCGGTATTAAGGTGGCAGTAGTTGGCAAAGGGGGCGTGGGGAAGTCTACCCTGGTGGCATTGATTGCTCGTATTGCAGCTCGCCTAGGTGCTGACGTACTGGCTATAGACGCTGACGAACAGCGCAACTTGGCCACCACTTTGGGCATACCACTTGATATAGCCTCTCATCTGCCCCCCATAACCGCTGACAAAGATTACGTGGAAGAAAAGACAGGAGCGCGTCCAGGAGAAGGTGGTGGTGCCATGTTGGTGCTCAACCCGGACGTCAGTGACTTGGTGGATCGACTTGGTATATATGGTCCAGATGGGGTACGTCTGCTCGTCATGGGCGGGGTCAGTCATGCCGGGGGCGGTTGTCTCTGCCCGGAGACCTCTCTTCTGGCAGCTGCAGTGAGCAGTATGCGGCTACGCAAAGGGGAGCTCGTAATCATGGACACCCACGCTGGTGTCGAACATTTTGGCAGAGCCTTGGCGCGTGGGTTCGAGTTGGCTGTAGTGGTCGTCGACTCAACCTTCAACTCTGTTCAAGTAGGGATAGAATCGGCGCGTCTCGCTAGCGAACTGGGCATAGGGAGTATTCATCTCGTGGTCAATCGCTTACGTCAAGCAAGCGATCTCTCTAAGGTAATGGACTATGTAGACGGCCTAGGAGGATTTAGCTTTTCTTCTCTGCACTGGTTGCCCTACGACGAACATGTCATGGTATCCGAACCATCCATAGAAGCCTTGTTGGAAGGTTCGTTGTTGGCAAATGCTGTCTCTGAGCTCGTGGACGATTTATTTCTATCGTCCTCGGTGGTGTCCAGATCGCCAGAGACCGGGATTGAGCTCAGTCCCACCCTTTCTCCAGAGACTTTTCCAGTATGAGAGGCACAACCTTGTTCCTTCCCAAGAGAACAGGTCGACATCAACAGGATCGGTCATGCGTGTCGTTGTCATAGGTACTGGACCAGCTGGTATCACTGCTGCTGAGACACTTCGCAACCTCGATCCTTCCGGCTCTGTAGTAGTCCTGTCCAGTGAGCCGTTTCCTCCCTATTCTCCCCCTGCAATGGCCGACCACTTTCTATCAGGGCGCGAGCAAACCCTTTTCTGGAAAGGAGAGGACATAAGTGATCGTCTTGGAATCAAGGAGAGAAGGGATGTTGTCGTGGAAGCAGTTGATGTCGACAACAAAGAGGTCGTTCTCTCAGGAGGCGAGCGTATTGGCTATGAAGGGCTTGTAATAGCTTCTGGGAGTCGTCTGTATGCTCCAATCGATGGCGCTGAGTATCCTGGAGTCTTGAACTTCAAGTCTTTGCGAACAGCTGAGGCATTGGTCGAGAGGGTGCGTAGTGGCGAGGCAAGGAATGCATTGATCGTGGGAAGTGGGTTCATCGGTACCGAACTTGCCATACTCCTCACTGATCTTGGAGTTGAGGTGAAGATGGTGGAGCGACTTTCCTGGGTCATGCCCAGGGTGCTCGATTCGCAGACAGCAGAGATAGCAGAGAAAGCTCTTGTAGAACGGGGGGTGCGGCTTCAGTTTGGTGCTTTGGTCACCCAGTTCGTCGGTGATCCCAGAAAACCAGCCGTGCGTTTCGAGAACGGAGAGGAGGAGTCCGCCGATCTCGTTGTAGCTGCCACTGGAGTAAAACCACATGTCGAGTTCCTTGATGGTTCAGGGGTGGCGGTCAACTGGGGCATACAAGTAGACGACCGCATGTTCACCTCTGTCCCTTCCGTAGTTGCTGCTGGAGACGTAGCAGAAGCTGCTGATTGGCTCACCGGGGAACGCTATGTGCACGCTATCTTTCCCAATGCTGTTGTTCAAGGTCGATTGGCAGCCATGAATCTGCTGGGCATAGAGAGTAGGTATGAAGGAGCTGAAGCAATGAACAGCTTGAAGCACTTAGGGGTACCCATTGTGGCAATGGGTACCATGTCCAATCCAGATGAGACTGTGTCATTCCGCTCCGACGATGCTTTGCGAACCATCTACTTGCGCGATGGCAGGATAATAGGGGTCCAGCTTGCTGGCGACATTAGCTCAGCTGGTCTTTATCGATCCTTGATGCTTCGAAGGACGAATGTAGAGCATTTCCGCAACGAGTTGGCAGATCCGAGCTTCGAGGTGGCCAGACTCGTCTTTGCTGCGCCTAGCGAGATGGTTGCTTGAGTCATATCGATGGGCGGCATCAACATGGACTTTGATTCTGTGAAACCACAATTTGTATCTTGGCCAGCAGAACTGGCTAAACGTTACATGGAGGATGGTTACTGGGAAGGGCATACCTTTGCCGAAGAGATCTCCAGATTCTGCAGGCGTGACCCAACCGCTGTTGCACTTGTAGATGGAGATGTGGTCTTTAGCTATGCCGAACTGAATGATTACAGCTCTGTTGTTGGTAGACGGCTGTTGGATATGGGACTTCGACCATCGGACAGGATTCTGCTTCAGTTGCCCAATAGTTATGAGCTAGTGCTCCTTATCCTTGCTTGCCTCAGGACAGGGATTGTTCCAGTTATGGCCTTGCCGGCCCATCGTTACCATGAGATCTCTCATGTGGCAAAGACGGCAGAGGTCAAGGCAGTGGCGGTCGTGGATGTATACAG
>JAMDDE010000047.1 GCA_023489235.1 Actinomycetota bacterium
TTCCTAAACCGTGCGTCGCAGGTTCGAATCCTGCCGGGGGCGCCATATAAACCCAGTTAAGACAAGGCGTAGTCGGTGTTTTACAGACATGTGTTTTGAGACGCGTGCCCGATCTTGCTCGAAGCCATTACCCTTCGGGCATGTGTCCGCTCATACAAACTGCTGAGACGGATCGCCAGATCAACAGGATGCTTGGCAATGACGCTGGCGTACAAGTCGAGTGTGGCTGAGACGCTAACGCGGCCTAACTGTACTTGCACGTCCTCGACGCTTGTCCCTCGCCGATCAGCAAAGTAGCAGTTGTATGGCATAATAGTTGTTACCGACACCAGCGAAGAGATGCTCTGACCTCTCGCGATTGCAGACCATATACGACAATATGGCCATGGCTCGTACGCAGACCCTCGTCCAACTCGACGACCAACTCATATCCCTGCTGGATGAGCGGGCAAGCAGGGAGGGCCTCTCCTGCTCGGCACTGATCCGGCAGGCAGTAGAAGTGTACCTCAGCGAGGATCTGGAAGCAGCAATAGACCGCGCCATCTTGGGCCTAGACGCCTCCACGAGTGCTGCCGAGCACTCGCCATCACCACAGGCTACTGAGCGAGATCCGCAGCCACTTTTACTTTTTTATAGTACCTACTCTGGATTCACTATCTCTCTGTGGTTATCAGGATCTGTGGCGCATCGGGCTGCACCCGAGAACAAGCACCCGAGAACAAATTGCGGGGGAGGAAATAGCCGGTCATCAGTCGAACTGTCGAGGCGCTTCACTCGGGTGGGTAGTGTACCTCGGCCTTCGAGCCGGAGTTCGAGGTGGACACGGTGATGCCGTTCGGAAGAGCCTGGTTCATCTCCTCGACATGGCTGATGACTCCTACGATCCGACCTCCATCCTCCAGGGATCGCAATACCTCGATCACGGCATCGAGCGACTGGGGATCAAGCGATCCGAAGCCCTCGTCAATGAAGAGTGCTCCGACCTCACGATTCGATCCCCCGGATACCACATCCGCGAGCCCCAGAGCAAGCGCCAGGGCGGCCATGAAGGTCTCCCCGCCAGAGAGGGTATTCACCGGGCGGGTCTGGCCAGTGTTGACATCAAAAGTGTCTAGCTCAAGACCCCACTGCTTGCGGCCGTCAGTCACCCCCTCACTCAGCTGCAACGAGTAGCGCCCATTGGTCATAGCCGATAGGCGCACGTTGGCCTGGCGAAGAACCTGTCGGAGGTAATCAGCAAGCACCCAGTTCTCGAGCGATAGGCGCGTGCCCACTAAACCTGCTCCTTTGCCTGCGCATACATCTGCCACGGTCTTCGCCTGCTCGTAAGAAGTGCGTGCAGCATTGATTCGCTGGTGCGCTTCCTCCAGGCGGGTGGGCATCTCTTTCAAGTTCTGCACCTGCTGCTCGACAACAGCAAGCCGACCAATAAGATCGTCGCGGATACTGGCAGCCCTAGTCGACTCATCCTTAAGTGGTGCTGGATCCGGTCGAATGTGTGGAGCTCCACTCTTTTCATATTCATCGATCCTCGCCCGCACATCGCGCCGGTAGTCTCTGCGTTCGCTTAGCCTCTGATCCCGCTTGGCCAGTTCCTCGTCGCTAATCCGCCAGGAGAGGAGAGCCGCGGGCGAATCCACACCGAAGGCATCCATGGTGGGCTGAAGAGATTCCACTGACTTTTGGTAGAGCTCTTGGGTTCTATCGAGTTCTATCTTTACCTTCGCGAACTGCTTCACCTGATTCGCCAATTCTTCCCGTGACTGAGCTGCCGACCTAGTGGATGCAAAGCTACCGTGCTCATCTATGAAACTCTGCCGTTCAGAAACAAAGCGCTTCTCTCGTTCTGTAAGCATTGCAGTATCGATGTCCAGTTCCCTGCTCTCTCGATCAAAGCTCTCCCGGTCAGCTTGTACTTTGTTGGTTTCCTCCTCCAAGGACACCTCTAGCGTATTGGCCTCCTCTTTCGAGTTCTGCAGGTCTGCTAGTTCGCTCCTCTTCTCGTCGAGCTCGGCTTCCACCACCACGATGTCCCGGGCATTAGCCAGGGCCTCTATCGCTCCCTCGGCAGCAGCCTTCTTCGAGGAAAGATTCTTTACCTCTTCTTCGGCTCTCCGGACTTCCTGCTCCGCCTGCTCCAGCTCCTTGTCCCCCGGAGCGTCAGGATGCAGGATTGCCGGTGCGGGGTGATCCAGGGCACCGCAGGTCGGACAGGGTTCACCGTCTGTAAGCATCTGGGCAAGACGTCCTGCAAGTCCATCTTTCCAAGCTTCTCGCATGTCAGCGGCATGCTGATTGGCTAAGCGGGCATTTTCCTCGGCATTCTTGAGCTTTCGGGTGACATAGGTTAGCTCCGATTCGGCCTTCGCACGACCTCTTGCCTGCTCTAGCTCCCCTTCTAGCCTCCTTACCTCCTGGACAACTACATCCAGGGCTGCTGCCTTCTCCTTGAGCCCTTTGAGGTGATCTCGAGCTGTCAGAAGCTGGCGTTCTCTAACCTCTATCTCCTTGCGCATCTCATCGTGCGCCTTTTTCCGATCTTCGAGATCGGAGCAGTCCTTCTTCAACTGAGCTTCCTGCTTAGATAGCTCGTCGAAGCGATCTGCCGCCCTTTTCAGGTAAGTAACGTCATCATCTATCTGCCTAGCTAGTTCTTGGGCGGTAGAAATCTCATCGAGCAGAGCTCGGTCGTAGTCCGCGATCCAGATGGGCCCGAGGGATTCCATGATCCGATTACGATTGACTTCGAGTTCACGGAGGCGCTTGTCTTCCTCCTCCCACTGCTCAAAGATGCTGCCGAGTGCTTGTAGTTTGCGCGCACGATCGAGCAGCTCGCTCTCTTTTACGTCGGCCTCTTCTTCCTCAGGGAACTTCGCCGCTTTGGCGAGGTTCTCCTGCCATTCATCCCAGGCCTTTGCTTCCTGGACTGCTTTGTCGTACCTGGTACGCGCAGTGTTGGCATCCTCCTTTGCTTCCTCGGCCAGATGCTTCAACTCCTCGTGGGCATCGACAACGACTGCTAGGTAGTCATCAAGCTTCTCTACGTTGAATTCTTCTTCTGTCAGAACTTTGGCATCGACAGAGGAGGCGATCTCGGATGGGAGTTGACCTATTATTGCCCCGAGGGAGCCTCGAATCTGATCCTCCAGTTCGGTGCGCCTCCTGGTTGCTTCCTCAAAGGTATTAGCGCGCTTGGAAGATATGTCGTGAAAAACCTCGGTCACCCTGGTGAAGATCTCGACCGGGAAGAGTCTCTTAAGCAGCGAGGCACGTCTTGCAGTATCTGCCTTGAGGACCTCCTCGAAGCGCCCCTGGGGGATAAGGACGACCTGCTCGAACTGCTCCTTGGTGAGACCCACCAGTTCTTCTATCTTCTTAGCCACCTCCGCCTTACGAGTGAGACCACCGCTGTTGGACCCCACTTGGCGCAGTAGCACAGTCGAGTCCTTGCGGATGAGATCACCCTTGCCCCGCGCCCGAGGAACTAGCTGGGTGGGACAACGCTCGATATGCCATTCCTCACCGTGTACCTCGAAGTCTAGACAGACCTGAGTCAGGGTAGCCTCGTCTACATAGTGGCTGCGGATGTTCCCATTTTCCCGAAAACCAGGTAAGTCGTCGTAGAGAGCGTAGACCATGGCATCGAAGATGGTTGACTTGCCTGCCCCTGTAGGGCCAGTGATGGCAAAGATCCCGTGGCGACCGAGTCGTGAGAAGTCGATGGTTAACGCGCCTGCATAGGAGCCAAAAGCCTGGAGGCTGAGCCGGATAGGTCTCATTGTTCGCGCTCCTGGTGGGCAATGCTCACAGCTTCATTCACCAGATCACGTTCCCAACTCTCGGCTTCTCGTCCATAAAGCTCTGCAAGGAAGCTCAACACTACATCTCCGGTTGAGCGGACCTCGACCAGCTGTGAGTCTGCGCTTCCACTCATAGTCCCAGCAGCCCACGAGTTTGTGTAGCGAACGCTCACGGCGTGAGGGAAACGCTCTCGGAGGCGCTCCATTGGCTGAACCTGGACGGTTTCATCAGTGAGTCGTGCAGCCACCCAGTAGGTCGTATAAGTTTCGTATTCAGGGTTCGCAAGCAGGTCAGCTAGAGTTCCCTCCAAGGTGACGACCGGCCTGCCGATGGGTATGGGAATCTGGTTTACCTCTACGATAGTTCCCTCTGCCACCACAAGGAGCCGTATCGATTTCTGCTGCTCCTCGCTGAAGGAGTACGGTAGTGGCGAACCAGAGTAAGCCATGCGGTCGTTTCCGCCAATTGTCTGGGGACGGTGGAGATGCCCGAGGGCTACGTAATCGAAGCCTGCGAAGGTATCCGACGAGACCGCCTCAGCTCCTCCTACTCCAAGCGCTTTCTCCGAGTCGCTCGGAGTAGCCCCTATCACGTAGGCGTGAGCCACTGCAATGCTCGGCATGGGTGGTAGCTTCCTCAATGCCTCTCTGCCTGCATCAAGGGCGTCAGAGAGGACATTCTGATGTGTCCGTGGCCGAGGCGATCCGTCTGGGGCCGGTATCAGAGGAGGGGTGGTGAGCGGCTCGAGGAAAGGCACCGCTACAACCGCAATCTGCTCGCCTCCTGCCTCGAAGACCCACGGAGCAGGTGGCTTCTGATCGTCAGCGAACACATGTACACCACTGAGCGCCTGGCGACGAGCCCCGAAACCTAACCTCCGGGCACTGTCGTGGTTTCCGGGTATGAGGAGCAGCTCAGCACCGGCCCCGCTCATCGCGTCGAGTGCCTCGTCGAGGAGAGTGACTGCATCCTCTGCGGGCAGGGAGCGATCGTAGATGTCTCCAGCCACGATCACCAGATGTACTTGGTGCTCGACTATCTGGCCGGTAAGCCATTCGAGGAAGGCTCGCTGGGTGTCATCAAGGCTCTCACGCTCAAAGCGTCTACCGAGGTGCCAGTCACTGGTATGAATAATCCGCATAGCGGCATCGCTCATGCATATAGGATGCCACAGAGGTATATCACTAACTTCAAGTACACACTTCGGAGCCATGCTCGACGCGTTCGAGACTGATTGGGATCACCCCCACCAACCTATGAGCTATCCGCCGAGGGTTGCTTTGTCGCATCTCGTTATGAGCATGAAGACCAACTGTTCCCTGCCTCGCATCCACTCCAAATGCTGACCAGAAGTCGCACAGGCACTATGGGTGTGCATTTCTGCTCCCCTTCTTACGTTGTCGTATCATGTGGTGGAGCTCCCCCCGACATCGTGAGGGCTTACATAGAAAATCAATACTTCTTGAATCGGGAACTCGAATGTCTTGAGGTCGACCACGCCGTTTGACTACTAAAGTCTTAAAGTCGCCTTACTTCACCCTTGCGGACATGGTTGCACTCCTGCTCGTTCAATACTCGTTTCAATACTCGTTTCAATAAAGACCAAAGCTTTAACCAGCCCTGTCGGGTCCTGCGTGCTCCACATTAAGACGTAAGAGCACCCTACGCTCTATATGCATTGCTTCTCGAAACTCATCCCAGTTAGGGTGCTCACCGGAAATCTGAC
>JAMDDE010000070.1 GCA_023489235.1 Actinomycetota bacterium
GTGAGAGGAGTTACCTCCGGCTCATATCCACGGGAAAATATGATATTGCTCAGCGTTGCTTGGCCAGACCTTCCAGTGCTTGTTGGTAAAGTTATAGCTGATATATAAATGTCTAGAGCAAGCAAACGATTCAGGCAGAAAAGTCACACCTTGGCAAGGAAGATCAATCCTCAGCCTCGCCGGTTGCCGCACTGGAGAGCAGACGGACACCCCAAAACCAAGTACTCGTCTGAGGTAGAGGCTCATCGTGCCGCTTTATCCTTCAGACTTGAGTACGGTACCGATCTCTCTGTCTACCTTTGCGATATCTGCAATGGGTGGCACCTGGGCAACAGCCAATGACCAACGAGTGCCCGCAAGCCCTGGCTCATGTCCATGGAAACGGTGTCAACAAGTAAGAATCTACCTCGAAGCATAGTATTCTTGGTTCTTGATTTTTTCTTATTCAAAGCAGTATTTTCTTTATTACTTATAAATTACATCAGAGTAATTTGCTATATAGTTAAATATCTTATTAAAACAATTACACTGTGACTAGGTACTCAATCCAGTATCTACGGGAGTTAGTGCTGCACTCAGAGGTACAGTTGATCGCCGTTTCAATCTATTGAATTCCATCTATATCCAGTTGATTAGCTGGGGAGACCGCCAAACACAGTAGATGGGTAAAGACTTAATAATATTATATATAGTAAAGGTAGACTAATATGTTGGAGTACATTAACTTATTGAACCAAGACAATTGTTCGCTTAATATTTTAATTAATAAATTGCTTACTTGTGTGAGTGTAAGCGGTTATTAACCCACGACGGATTTGAGATTATCGAGTGAGGAAGATAGAGATCGTAGTGCAGCTAGACCTTTAAAAAGGGGGGAAGTCATGCAGGATAGGCGGGCACGGGAAGTATCCCTGAGAGATAGTTCAAAGAACGATCGTGCCTTGTTGAATACTCCTGTAAAGTTGAGCGTACTTGACGATATGGCCACCACCATAGCTGCCCTAGGTTCATTCAGTACTACAGAGCAAGCGATTGCCTGTGCTCTGCAGTCCATGATGGATTTGGTAGATGCCAGTAAAGCTGTAGCTTACCTGGTTAGCTCAGGGAAGCTGGTGGAGATGAGGAGTTTTGCTCATCAGGAGAGACTGGATAAACCGGCAGACAGTTCTCCTAGGTCGTTGCTCAGACTTTCCGATGCATCTGGACAGCGCTTGAAGGTCAAGCAAATAGCCAAGAATGCTCTCGCTCGGAAAAGCACCTACATGAGCGAAGGAGGTGACTACCTTGGCTTGGTCAGCTCCCTCGCTGGCAGTCACAACCAAGAGAGTGATCCTCTGGCTGTGGTAGTTCTCCACCGGGCTGGTAAGGGATTCAGTCAACGTGAGATAACCGTGCTTCTACCATTGATGCACTCTTTGGGTATTGCCTTGGAGCGCATAAGGGTCTCCGAGCTGTTGGAGATACAGATGGCCAAAGCAGTTGCCACCAGACAGCAACTCAACGCGTACGTGAAAGACTTACGGACAACCTGGGAAGCCGAGCGGGCTCGCGCTGCTGCACTGAACAAGACATTGGAAGAGTTGGAGCAAACCTATCGTGCAACTGTACAGGGACTTGCTGTTGCGGTAGAGGCAAAGGATGAATACACCGCTGGACATCTTGTGAGAGTGAGCAAGTACGGAATGGCCATCACCGAACTTGTCGCTCCCGAACACAAGGACGACCCAGAGTTCGAGTATGGTTTCTTGTTGCATGATATTGGGAAGCTAGCTGTTCCCGATCGTATCCTGGGGAAGCCAGGGAAGCTCACCGACGATGAGTGGGTGGCAATGCGTGAACATCCGTCGGCTGGATCCCGAATACTAGAGGGGATTCCATTCCTGGCCGGCGCTAGGCAGATAGTCTACGAGCACCATGAACGATGGGACGGGAAGGGCTATCCGCTTGGACTGACTCATGAGGAGATCTGTCTCGGGGCACGGATATTTCCACTAACTGATGCATTTGATGCTATGACCACCGATCGTCCCTACAGGAGAGCCCTCTCCTTCGAGCAAGCCCTTAAGGAGATCCGTGACAACTCTGGGACCCAGTTCTGGCCCGATGCTGTTGATGCCTTTCTTTCCATACCCAGGGATCGCCTGGATGATATTCATGCAACTCCTGTGGAGACAGCCTTTGCTAAGAGCTACTTGGAGGAAGCTAGCCACTTAGAGGATGAATCTGAGGCAGCCTGGTGAGTCCTTGTAATGCAGATGAGGGGAGTGTGCCTTGGCAGTGAGTATGGATCTCTGTAACAGCCTGCTGAAGAGGGCTTCCTAGTAATGCGGATAACGGGGGAGTCTTAGCAGGGGCTGCAGTGGATGGGGATGACCAAGCGAGGGGATAAACACTCCAGTCTGCTTCTTCAGGGATACGGCGTTGCGCCAACCCGTCGCCCTCCTCCCAAGATTATCCTGGCCCTTTTGGTCCTACCGTTACTGCTCATAGCTGCCATAGGGGTCTGGCAGTTCGAAGCTTCCAGAACATCCCTGCGGTCAGTGGTGTTGCGAGACGAGAGAAACCTTGCCGTAGTGGCGGCATCCTCTGTGAGCAATATCCTGAACGAACAGGAACTGTCGTTATCCTCTATTGCCGTTTCCCCAGACCTGCTTACCCCGGTATTATCTCATCACTGGTCAGCCGTAGAAAGCCGACTTGCTCTACTGTTGTCCCGATATCGGGGCTTTGCCAGCATGGCTATCTATAGTGCCCTTGGCAAGCTGGATGTTCGTTACCCACCTGACCCCAAGATGGACCGTGACGACCTGATCCTGCACTCGGATGTGGCAGACACACTACAGAGAGGAGGAGCGCACGTCTCCAATAGCTACTCGAGCACCGACCTACCCATAGAAGAGGTTGTGAGCATATCAGTACCCATGTACTCAACTGCCGCCGATGTCATCACTCATGAACATCCGCTGTCTTCACCGATGGCACTCGAGGCTACGATTCCCGTCTCCGCTATCACCAAGCTAGCTAATGCAAGAATGGGAAGCGGTATGGGCTACCTCCTACTATTCGATAGCCGTGGAGTGGCCATGAACGGTCCTGCTGCAGGAAGTAGCCCACCTGAGCACAGCAAATTGCTAAGAGCAGTTTTAGCTGGGAAGACGGGAAGCGGAGTCCTTCCTGTACCCGGGTTCTCCGGCGACAAGCTCATAGCCTATGCCCCCGTCCCAAAGACGGGTTGGGGCATTGTAGTGGAACGTCCCATGTCCTTCCTCAACGGCCCTCTAGCTGACCTCGAGGGACGGTTAGGGGTGATCACCGCTATCGTGTTGTTGGCTGTGTTAGCGGTGGCTTGGATTATTGCACGTCTGTTAGCTGCGGTAATAAGTGAGAAGAACCGAGCTACTGTGCTTCTGTCCAGCATAGGTGACGGGGTCTACGTCCTCGATCCACTGGGCAGAGTGACCTCGATCAACCCTGCAATGGAGTCACTGAGTGGTCGAGATCTCAAATCAGTGATGAACAAACCATGGTGGGATGCCTTCTGCTTTTATGACGGCCATGGGCAGCGGGTTGCCTACGAAGAGTCGGTCGTTTACAGAGCACACATAACCAGGAAGGCAGTCTCCAGTCAGGGACTGACCAGGGTGCTGGAACGACCGGATGGAAGTCGACTTCCTGTGTCCCTCACTGCTGCTCCTGTGCTGAACGAGCGTGGAAGATTGGCTGGGGTAGTAGCAATAGTTCGCGATATCTCCAAGGACAAGGAGGTGGACGAACTCAAGTCCCAGCTCATCTCCACAGTATCCCATGAACTCCGCACTCCCCTCACCATGATCCACGGCTTTGCCGAGCTGTTGCTGTTCAGGAAAGACTTGGGGAGCAAACAGTCAGAAGAGGCGTTGGAGCAGATATACTCCGCTTCGGACAGATTGAGTCGTCTGGTAGACGACCTTCTCTCTGCTTCCAAGATCGATGCGGGAAAAATGATTCTAACTCCTACCGAGGTAGATCTAGCTCGAGCGGTAAGAGATGCCGAGGGTGCAATTCCATTCGACCAACGATCTCGCATAGTCACTAGACTTGGTGCAGAACCAATACGTGTGTATGCCGATTCCGACAAACTAGTGCAGATAATCGTTAATTTATTGTCCAATGCTCTCAAGTACTCATCAGCTGACAGTGAGGTAGAGGTGTCTACGACCACAGATGGAGAATTCGCTGAGATCAGCGTCGTAGATCATGGTATTGGAATGAGCGATGAGGAGATGTCCAAAGTATTCGAGAAATTTGGACGAGTAAACCGCCAGGAAGTCAGACGAGTTGGAGGTACGGGGTTAGGCCTTTACATAACTAAATCTCTAGTCGAGCTTCATGGTGGGAAAATCCGGGTTTCGAGCTCTCCAGGGAAAGGAAGCGTTTTCAGTTTCACTGTACCGCTTGTGCTCGATGAACCCGGAAAAACTATCGATGAGAGGATCGGTGGAGATGTACAGGCAAGCAGCTTCGACTATGACGCCCAATCCAGTCAGTCCAAGGATGTACTAAGAACAGAGCAAGGAGGTAACCCAGTTTGAAAAGGCTTCTGATCGCCGATGACGAAGAAGGTGTTCGCTCCCTGGTGAGAATGACTTTGGAGTCACAGAATTACATGATCTTAGAGGCTAGTAGCTGTAGCGAGACGATGAGCATAGCAAAGCGAGATCATCCCAACTTGATCCTCTTGGACATAATGATGGCGGACGGATCAGGCATAGAGGTCTGCCGGGCGCTCAAAGAAGATCCTTCCACTGCTGATATCACCGTGGTGATGCTCACTGCCAAGGCAGAGGAGGCCGATCTGGATGCGGCTACTGCAGCAGGAGCAGCTGGTTATTTCACTAAGCCATTCTCTCCGGTAGCACTCATGGCCAGAGTGGAAGAGATCCTAGGAACTGGCATATATGACGAGTATATTGATCATTGATGATGAGCCTGCTATGGCCCCTCTTGTAGGTATGGCCGTAGACGACTTCGGGGTAACCGTATACTGTGTAGGAACCTTTCAAGCAGCTGTGGAGTTCGCCAGTACCAATAAGCTGGCGGTTTTGTTACTGGATCTTGCCCTTGGCGAAGAGGACGGCATGGCTCTCCTTCCTCGCCTACGTGCTGTTCCCTCACTGGAAACCGTCCCTATAGTAGCCTTCAGCGTCCATCACAGCAGGGAGGCAGAGGCAATGAGTCGCGGAATGGACGGATTCGTGAAGAAGCCGTTCACCCTCGCGACGTTACGCTCTACTTTGTACAGGTACATCCAGCCTTGAGTAACATTCC
>JAMDDE010000046.1 GCA_023489235.1 Actinomycetota bacterium
GAGGTGCAGGGTTCTCATACGGATACTTTGGTGGGCGTTAGAGGACTCGAACCTCCGACCTCAGCCGTGTGA
Organism: Actinomycetota bacterium; assembly: GCA_023489235.1. Taxonomy (GTDB): domain Bacteria; phylum Actinomycetota; class Acidimicrobiia; order Acidimicrobiales; family JAMDDE01; genus JAMDDE01. Next base: position 73 of record JAMDDE010000046.1, read on the forward strand.
AGGCTGCGCTCTAACCAACTGAGCTAAACGCCCATCCATTGATGGTGAAGATCATATCTCAGAGTTAGCGATCCTTCAGCATACGCTTCTTTCTTATTGCGACTAACGTGAATATCTATGATTGAAGGTACTGCTTTGGATCATGTCTCTCTGGCTGTCGAGCACATCGAAGAGGCGTGGCCGTTCTTCATAGGGGAGCTAGGCGGGCAATGGAAGTCCGGAGGGCCCAATGTGGGCTTTGCAGCCTCGCAACTCCTCTTCTCCAATAATGCCAAGTTGGAGTTCCTCGAACCGTACAATCCTGAGGAAAACCCTTTCTTGCGACGCTTCCTAGACCGTCATGGTGAAGGACCGCACCACATCACCTTCATAGTTCCCGACCTTCTCGACGCCCTCGAACAGTTGAAAGCCTTCGGGATGCAACCTATAGGAATCAATCTTGACAACCCTTTCTGGAAAGAGGCCTTCTTGCATCCTGTCGAGGCCTTCGGAATAGTCATCCAGGTTGCTCAGTCGGCTGGGGAATGGGTTACTGACCCACCAGCCAAATTGCCTAACCCGAGAGTTTCCCATCCTGCTGCACTCATATCTGCAGCCCTAGTAGTAGACAATTTGGCTGCAGCCAAGCACTTCTTCATGGATTTACTCGGAGGTGAGATCAGAGCAACTACAATCACGCCTGAGGGAGTCACCATCGATCTTGCATGGCACGACAGCCCTCTTGTGCTACGACTACTTGGGCGTGGAGACAACGGCGAAGGTGCCAGAGCAATACGTGATTATCTGGGTCATTTGCCAGGGAAGCTGTCTCACCTGGAATTCTCTGCTCCACAACTTCCCGAGGTGGACAGCGTGGACATAGCCGACAGTATGCTTATTGGCTATAGCCCTGGCGAGCAGAACAACAGCACAGATACACTAATAACCAAGTTCGTCGGTACGACTGTAGTCGTCTATCAAAAGGCGAATGACCGACCGGCTACGCATCAAGCCGAGAAGAGCGCTTCCCATGAGGATTCATAGCTGTAATCTGTTGTAGTGGTCGAAAAGAGCAACCAAGTACCCGACAATATAAAACAAGCTGTCAACACCCTTGACCACAAAGAGCGCATGCTCGGCTATGCAGGAGCAGCGCTGTGCGCGGCAATATACATCGATCTAACAGTCACTCACCTGCACGAGCACGTGCCCAAGGGTCAGCAATCTCCTATCGTTGCATTGGCAGTTGGACTGGTACTAGCAGCCCTGCTTGCCGTAGCCACCTTTGTAGGCAGAAGAGCTCTGGTTGGTTTCGCAGCGTTGTTCATTGGATTCTCCTTTGGGAGCTCGATCATCCTGAGCATACCTTTTCTCGCCCTTGCTGGTTGGCTCATCATGCGCGCTTTGCGCTTCAATCGGGAGGCGAAGGCGGCGGCGCAAGCAGCATCCGCATCATCTACCTCGAATACCTCTCGAACGGGGAGCTCTCGTTCGTCACCTGCCAAACAAACCAGTTCCAGCTCCAGTGGCATCTTCAATCGCAGTAAATCTCATGGCAGTCGCGCCCAAGCTCATCCAGAGCCCTCGAAACGGTACACGCCACCAAAACCACGCAAGCGCAAGCCTATGCCACCATCCAAGGAGGTCAAAGCTGCCAACAAAGATAACAAGGATACTAAGGATGTCACCGGAGCTCGTATCCTTCCTTTCATCGGCGCCCGCCGTTCCAAAGAACGAGCCTAGGAAATCCGATGAGCCTGCTGAGCAAATTAGGCAGCACAAGAGGACGTAGCAGTGATACTCAAAAGAGAAGCTCTACCTACCAGTATCTGCTTCTATCAATAAGGCATCTCGTAAAAAGGTCAGAAGTTCTTGTCTCCATTTGACCAACAAACGAACGCTCGGTTCCTCTCCGAGCGCTTTCATGGCTTTTAGATCGGTGAGCACTCCTAGCACCATTGAGTAAGTGGCCAAGATAACCAGACGTGGATCTCTCTTGCGAAATCGCCCTGCTACCATCTCTGCCTGCAAGAACTGCGAGGCTCGCTCCATGAGGGGGGTAAGCAGGGCAACTAGCATTTCTGAAGCAGAGGAGTCCACCCTATTCACTTCACGAATCAACTCCAATAACTCCGGGCGCATGACCCCGATTCTGAACACGCTCTTTACTACCGCCTCCATCCTCTCCCAACCTTCACCTGCATCACTCAAGGCTGCCTCTAGAACGGAGATGAGCTCCGTGACGTCTCGCTCTATGACGGCTTGGAGGAGGATATCCTTTGACTTGAACCAGTAGAGGACTGCCTGTTTGGACAGTCCGAGCGAGCTAGCCAGAAAATCGAGAGAGGTGTTCTCGTACCCTCGCGTGGCGAATAAGTGTAACGCAGCGTCCAGTATTCGTTCCTTCGTGTCGGACTTACGACCAGGAACACTGGCAACTACTCGTTCCACTGCCTTACTTCTTCCTTGACATCATAAATCCAGACGACTCCGTGTCAACAATCCTCTGCTCGTCCACTTATCACATCCTCTATGACAAAACATACTCAACTCCCAGCCAAGATCCATCCATTGATCACACGTTCCTCGCATCCCCTTGGCACATATCCATGAGGCAGAGGTCAGATAAATGGGCCGTCTCGGGTGGATCACTCATTGATACGCGTAACATTGAATGCCATACTAGACAAGTGACTTACCATATGGTAAACAACGCGTGGTGATAACCCAAACCCTTGCTGGCAAACGTATTTGCATAACAGGAGCCACTGGCTTCCTGGGTACTGCCATCGTAGAGCGATTGTTGCGTTCAGTACCCCACTGCGAGATAGTAGTTCTGATACGGAAGGGGCGTCGCTCCAGTGCAGAGGAGCGACTCCAACGAGATCTGCTACGCAACAACTGTTTTGACCGATTGCGCTCCGAGTTGTCCAACGACTTCGAAGAGGTTGTCTCTCGTCGTCTGTCCGTTCTCTCCGGAGACGTCACCAAGGACACTCTCGGTTTGGACGAGGATGGACTCCAAACTCTCTCCAGTTGTGACGTGGTCATACACTCAGCAGCTACAGTGAGCTTCGACGCCCCATTGGACTCAGCTGTAGAAGTCAACCTATTGGGTCCTGCAAGGGTACGAGACGCAATGATGAAGGCCCGCTCATTGTTCAAGGATGCTTCTGCATCTTCACAAGCAGAGATGATCTCGGTTTCTACCGCTTATGTGACAGGCAATAGAAAGGGAGACGCCAGAGAAGAGTTGTCCGGCGAGGACACTCTGGCATCTCAGCTCAACTGGCAAGAAGAGGTTGCTGCTGCGCGACGACTACGATCCGATGCCGATGCAGAAAGTCGACGTCCAGAACGTCTACGAGCATTCTTCAACCAAGCCCACTTGGAGCTTGGCGCTGCAGGCACTCAACTCATAGCCAAACGAGCTGAGTCATTGCGCAGCCAATGGGTAAAGGATCAGATGGTCGAGGCTGGCAGAGCCCGTGCTCAAATGCTTGGATGGCCGGATGCCTATGCCTACACCAAAGCACTTGGCGAGAGAGCCTTGGTGGACTTCTCTGCACTGGATTCAGCTTCCCCCATTCCCTCCATAACCATAGTAAGACCCTCCATCATAGAATCCGCCTTCAAAGAACCTTTCCCCGGATGGATTCGAGGATTTCGCATGGCAGAACCAATCATCATCTCGTATGCAAAAGGTCTGCTCAAGGAGTTTCCTGGTGTACCCGAAGGCATCGTGGACGTAATACCTGTAGATCTCGTAGCTGCAGCAATAATTGCTATTGCCGCCGAAAGACTTCGTTCCTCGCTGGAGCAGGTTCCACCGCCGCGCAAGGAGGATGCTTCATCTCGTTCAACGGCTCCCCTCGCTAAGGCTAGTACGGCTCCAGCCTCGAGAAAGAAGGGTGGTTCATCCTTACGGACGGAGGGGCGTACAGCATCTGCCACCACTGAGGGCAGCCCACAGGAGCCGAACGCATCCTGCACCGTTTACCATGTCTCCTCTGGATCGACCAACCCCTTACGTTACGGTCGTTTGGTAGAGCTGGTCAGGTCTTTCTTTGGCGAGCACCCTCTTTATGATACCCATGGCCAACCAATCATGGTTCCGGCATGGTCGTTCCCTGGTAGGGGTCGAGTACAGCGACAGCTGGAGCGTGCCTCGAAGATACTCTCCGCGGGAAGGGAAGTACTCGCTCGATTACCTAGCCACTCACACCTAGGCGATTTGCCTGTAAAGCTCGAGAATCGCAGTACTGAGGTATCCAGGGCACTCGAGTACGTAGAGCTATACGGTGCCTATGCGGAGACCGAGGCTCGTTTCCGCCAAGATCGACTTATCGAGCTCTGGGAGAGCCTGACCCCTGAGGATCGGTCTGAGTTCCTCTTCGACCCTCGTTCCATCGACTGGGAGATGTACGTCTCCTCCATCCATCTCCCTTCTGTGGTCCTCCGCTCCAGGGTACGAACTGCGCCTAGTTCCAAGAGGCCCTCCAGGTCGCGCTCCAAGTTAGAAGGAATCCTCTCTCCGGATAGGAAGGCCGCGGTGTTCGACCTAGAAGGCACCCTGGTTGATACCAACGTCGTGGAATCCTACCTCTGGGTAGCTGCTCGCCTACTTCCCAGCGGGTTGGATCGGGCTCGCTTGCTAGCAAGGATCGGAACCTCTCTTCCCAGCTGGTTCCTATTGGACAAACGCGACCGTTCCGACTTCTTGCGCTCATTCTACAAGCTCTACGAAGGTGCTCCTCTTGAAAGAATTGCTGATCAAGTAGGTGAGTTGTTCGTCAACGTACTACTTGCCAAAGCCTATCCTGAAGGATTGGCCAGAGTGCGCAAGCACCGTCATGCAGGGCATAAAACTGTACTGGTCACTGGTGCCTTGGATCTTCTGACAATTCCGTTCCGAGCTTTGTTCGATGAAGTAATAGCCAGCTCGATGAGCGTTACGAATGGCATACTCTCAGGTCAACTTACTTCCCCACCTCCCATTGGCGAGGCACGCTCCATCGTCATCTCGGAGTGGGCAGACGCTGAAGGGATAGACCTGGACGAAGTAGTAGCCTATGGAGATTCATCGAGCGACTTACCCTTGCTCTCTATCGTAGGCTACCCAGTGGCTGTCAACCCAGATGTACCCTTGGCCTCGGAGGCAAGACGACAAGGATGGCACATGGAGCATTGGACCAAGAGCTCTTCGGTTACCCACCTTCTCCCACGTCCACGCTCATCGGCAAAGAGCGCTCCCGAACTGGCCTTGGGCATAGCTGAGCTCCTATCTAGATCCAACAAGGGGGGATCGAGATGAGAGCATTGGTGGTCGAGCGCTCCGTTCCACGTTTCGCTGTTGCACGACTCGCCTCCTATGCCAGCTCGGAGTGGGGAATTCGACTAGGCCCGTTACGTTTGGTAGACATCGACCCCCCCTCTCCCCCAGGAGAAGGGTGGGTGGAGGTGCATCCCATCCTGGCTGGTATATGTGGTTCCGATCTCTCTATGCTGGAAGGACACACCTCTTCCTACTTCGAGCCATTGGTCAGCTTCCCATTCGTGCCCGGTCATGAGGTTGTAGGCCATTTGAACGATGGGCGCCGAGTAGTCCTTGAACCAGTGCTCAGCTGCGCGACGCGTTCAATCTCACCACCCTGCTCTGCCTGCCAGCGCGGGGATACCGGTAACTGTGAGTATGTGAGTACCGGTCATCTCAAGCCAGGACTTCAAACAGGGTACTGTGCAGACGTAGGTGGAGGATGGTCCGCCACTTTCATAGCTCATTCATCCCAGCTTCACTATATCCCAGAGCACATCTCCGACGAAGAGGCGGTCCTGATAGAACCAACCGCCTCCGCTATTCATGCAGTTCTCTCCTCCGGAATGAAAGGGGCATCTACAATAGCGGTGATCGGAGCAAGCACACTAGGTCTGTGTACAACAGCTGCACTCAGAGACTTGGGTTATAGAGGTTTGCTCGTTGTTGCCGCTAAATGGCCCATTCAGCAGGAGCTCGCTTTGTCATTGGGAGCCGACAAAGCAGTGGAGCCAAGACAGCTAAAAGGTGTTCTGCGTTTCAACACTGGGTCTTTCCTGGTTGGTTCGCACCTGAGCAACGGGGCAGATCTCATCTTCGATTGCGTTGGTTCCGTCGATACGATCTCGACCAGTTTGGAGATAGTACGCCCCAAGGGGAGAGTGATCATGGTGGGCATGCCAGGAGTCGTGCATATGGATCTCTCGCCGTTATGGCATAAAGAAGTCCGTCTGCAAGGTGCCTACACTTACGGGTGGGAGCAGGTCAATGGAAACCGTGTGCACAGTTTCGACCTGGCCACCAAGCTAGTGAGCACTGCAAGGCTCGGGCGATTGGTAAGTGCCCGCTATCCCTTGGACCGTCACGAAGAAGCCCTGGTTCATGCCATGGAAGCAGGTAGACGCGACAGTATAAAGATAGTTTTCACTCCTCAGCCAAAGAGGCGCTCTCGATCCTCGGCTGAGTCTTCCAAGGAGGATTCAACTTGACTACACGACCTGGATTCGTCCTCGAAATAGATCGTTCTAGTCCACCCATGCTCTTCTGGAAAGGAGAGGGGTTCGGTTTGGAGCACCTCCCTCCGTCGAGCCGCGTGATCTATCCACCTGAGCCACTTCCTCCTCTGTCCAATCCTCGTGCCGCTATTCGTCGAGCACTAGAAGAACCGTTGGGTGATTGCAAACCCCTTTCTGCACTACTCAAACCAGATATGAAGCTGACCATAGCTTTCGACGACATATCTCTGCCGCTGCCACCTATGAGGTCTCCGGACATACGACAGCTGGTCATAGAGACAGTTCTAGAAATGGCTGCCGAAGCAGGAGTAGATGACGTGGTGCTCATCGCTGCCTTGGCTGTCCATCGCAGGATGACCGAAGCAGAGCTGCGCCATGCCTTGGGATCACGTGTCTACGACTCATTCGCTCCCTATGGTTTGTTGATGCAACATGATGCATGCGACGAGGACAACATCGTTCTGCTTGGCCACACAGAAGCTGGAGAGGCCGTAGAGATCAATAAACGAGCTGCCACCTCTGACTTACTGGTGTACGTGAACATCAATTTAGTGAGCATGGACGGTGGACATAAGAGCGTGGCCACTGGACTCTCCAGTTACAGAAGCCTCCGCTACCACCACAACCCTGCCACTCTAGCCAACAGCCGCTCGTTCATGGATCACCATCACTCAGAACTGCATCATTCCAACTGGCGCATGGGCAGGCTCATAGCCAAGTCGGGGGTATCCGTATTCCAGATCGAGACCACCTTGAACACCAATACCTTCCCGGAGCAGTTCGGTTTTCTCCAGCGCAGGGAGTGGGAGTGGTCCGTAAAAGATCGGGCTGCCTACCTAGCTACCTCATCTTTGCTTGCCCGTACCCCACTACAGTTGAGAAGGAGGCTGTTCCACTCTATTCGCTCTCCACACGCTCTGGCCTCGGTGCAAGCAGGCGAGGTGGAAGCCGTTCACGAAAGGACCATCCACCACATTCATCGCCAACAACTTGTGCGAGTAGAGGGACAATCCGATGTACTGGCCGTTGGATTACCCTACATATCCCCTTACAATGTCAACTCCATACTCAATCCAATACTCGTAGCCTCGCTTGGACTTGGCTATTTCTTCAACATGTACAAAGGGAAGCCATTGGTACGACCCGGTGGAGTCATGATCATCCATCACCCCACTCCCTACGAGTTCGATATAGTGCAACACCCAAGCTACATAGACTTCTTCGAACAGGTCCTGACCGAGACCAAGGATCCCGTGGAAATGTCCGAAAAGTACGAAGAAGCCTTCGCTATGGATCCCTGGTACACCCATCTATACCGTACTGGCCATGCTTACCATGGGGTTCATCCCTTCTACATGTGGTATTGGTGCACTCATGCCCTGGAACATCTTGGTGCAGTGATCATAGTTGGCGGAGACAAGAGGGCGGTGCACAGAATGGGTTTCAAGGTGGCTAGTACCTTCAACGATGCCCTGGAGATGGCCACTGATGTAGTAGGGGCAGATCCAAGCGTGACCTACCTGCACACTCCCCCGTTACTGCTGGCGGAGGTCCAATGAGCAAGCTTGGATTTCCCTGGACTGCTTCGCGTTGGCCGAAGGGCGTTAACCGCAAGCCACCAACGCGTAAGACAGGTATGAACTATGACACGGAGTGGTCGAGAAAATACCCAGCTAGACTAGCTCGTGCCATCCTCCTTGACAATTTGATAGTTCCAACTTCGTTTGCACTCTTGAAACCATCCGTCATCGGAGAAGAGAACTTGGATGCACTAGAACCTCCAGTGATCTTCGCTCCCAACCACTCCAGTCATCTGGACACTCCCCTCCTCCTCTCTCTCTTGCCTCCCAAGTTCCGCCATCACACTGTCGTTGCCGCTGGAGCAGACTACTTCTTCGACCGTACGTGGAAAGCAGTGCTCTCCTCTCTGCTATTTGCCTCTATCCCCATAGACAGGACGAAGGTGAGCCGCCAATCTGCCTACCAAGCGCTGAAACTCCTAGAAAAAGGATGGAATTTGGTGATCTACCCTGAAGGTGGTCGCAGCCCTGATGGATGGTTCCAGGAGTTCAAGCCGGGAGCTGCCTATCTCGCTGTACGATCGGGATGTTCGGTCGTACCCGTCTACATTCACGGAACACGATCAATCCTCCCCAAGGGAAGCAACAAGGTTCATCCAAGAGGTGCTCGGGTATCTGTGATCTACGGACACCTCATACAACCCTATCCTCAAGAGGACATACGGGAATTGAGCAGTAGAATAGAACAGGCAGTGGCTGCTCTGGCAGATGAATACTCCAACAGCTGGTGGACCTCTCGCCTTAACGCTGCCAGAGGAACTACTCCGAGCAAACGAGGACCATCCTCCTCCTCTTGGAGAAGATCATGGGAGCTGGAACTCCCGAGCAATGAACGCTCGGGGGGAGAAGGACAAGACAAGCGATGGCCTCTGTGAGATGGCCTCTGTGAATAGCATATGAATAGCATATGTACCGCGAATAGCATCTGTACCGCCATCACGTATGCGCACTCGAGAACAGGGAGAGGTGTGGGATTGCGTGGAGGTGAAAGGGGACATTTCGCTGGAAGAAGCGGACTGATACCCTAATGGATGGTACTGGTAAGTCTAACATTTGATTCAATGACGATTGAGGAGATGAGACCGGATGGGCAATGTAACCGCTAACACACCCTTGGAGGTAGTCAAAGGAGTATACGCGCGCTTGGCGGAACGCGTAGACAAAGGCAGGACTCGAACCGGGCGAGCACTGACCTTGGCAGAGAAGATACTCTTCAATCATTTGCAGGATCCTGACTCGCAGTCTTTGGAACGCGGGCATGCAGAAGCAGCATTTTATCCTGATCATGTAGCCATGCAGGATGCAACCGCCCAGATGGCCCTCCTTCAGTTCATGACTGCTGGTTTGGACGAGGTAGCTGTACCTGCCACTGTTCACTGTGACCACCTCATCCAGGCCCGAGACGGAGCAGCCGCTGATCTGGAGCGAGCCATTCAAGCCAATCAGGAAGTGTACGACTTCTTGCGAACGGTCTCAGCTCGTTACAACATAGGCTTCTGGCAACCAGGGTCAGGGATAATACACCAAGTTGTCCTTGAACAGTACGCTTTTCCTGGGGGGATGATAATTGGCACTGATAGTCACACTCCGAATGCCGGCGGTCTGTCCATGGTAGCCATTGGGGTTGGCGGAGCAGATGCTGTTGACGTACTCGTTGGCATGCCGTTCGGGGTGCGCTGGCCAAAACTCATTGGAGTACGACTCTCCGGGTCACTCCAACACTGGACTGCTCCAAAGGACATCATCGCCAAGGTAGCCTCCCTTCTCACCGTATCCGGTGGGACAGGAGCAATTGTCGAGTACTTCGGTCCTGGTACTCGCACGATAAGTGCAACGGGTAAGGCCACCATCTGCAACATGGGTGCCGAGATAGGGGCAACCTGCTCCCTCTTCCCCTATGATGAACACTCTGAAGCTTATCTCGTTGCTACCGACCGACAGGATATAGCTGAAGCTGCCCGAGGAGTGATGAGCAACTTGGTAGCCGACCCTGAAGTGGAAGAGAACCCGGATAACTACTTCGATACCGTTATAGAAATTGATTTGGATAATCTAGAGCCTCAAATAGTAGGACCACATACTCCTGACAGAGCACGGCCGGTTTCGGAGATAGGAGTCGAAGCAACAAAGGAGGGATGGCCCACCAAGCTTTCCTACTGCTTGATAGGATCCTGCACCAACTCGTCCTATGAAGACCTGAGCAAGGCAGCAGACTTGGCTCGACAAGCCTCAAAGGCTGGGCTCAGGGTGAAGACTCCGTTGTTGGTGACCCCTGGATCTGAGCGAGTACGTCGTACGGTCGAAGACAAAGGCTTCCTTGCAGATTTGGAGGCTATCGGCGGCACTGTGCTTGCCAATGCCTGTGGACCTTGCATCGGTCAATGGCAGCGAACAGACATAACAGAAGGGGAGAAGAACTCCATACTCACCTCTTACAACCGCAACTTCCCCAAGCGCAACGATGGCAATGCGGCTACGCTGGCATTCATTGCTTCTCCGGAGACTGTAGTTGCTTACTCTTTGGCAGGTACTTTGGAGTTCAACCCTCTAACCGACCAGATCGATGGGGTAAAGCTCTCTGCTCCCAGTGGAGAAGAACTACCCGACACGGGGTTTCAGCCAGCTCAGTCGGGTTTCATCGCTCCCCCTCAGGACAGATCTACCATCACGGTGTTAGTACGACCGGACAGCAATAGACTGCAACTGCTAGAGCCGTTCCCCCCTTTCGATGGAAAGGACTTCATAGAGTTGCCCGTATTGATGAAGGCTACGGGGAAGTGCACCACCGATCACATATCGGCAGCAGGTCCATGGCTTGCTTATCGAGGTCACCTCGACCACATCTCTGACAACCTTTTCCTCGGAGTCAACAATGCTCTCACTGGTGAAACCGGGAAGGGCATCTGCCCTATTCATGGTGTCTTGGAGCCGCTTCCTGAAGCTGCCCGGCACTGCCGAGAAGCAAATCAACGATGGGTCGCCATTGGAGATTACAACTACGGCGAGGGTTCTTCCAGGGAACATGCTGCAATGGAGCCACGGTACATGCTCGGTGTAGCCATTATCGCTCGCTCCTTCGCCAGAATCCACGAGACCAACCTCAAAAAACAAGGCATATTGCCTCTCACCTTTGCCGATCCGGCAACTTATGACGCAATTGGCAGCGGAGACCGGATCTCCATACTAGGCCTTGCCTCTCTTGCCCCCGACCAACCTGTAAGCTGTCGGATAGTGCATCCCAATGGTCAAGTAGAAGAGTTCACCTGTACTCATACCTTGTCCACTGAGCACATCGAGTGGTTCAAGGCTGGTGGTTCTCTCAATGTTATTCGCGCCAGACAGGCCAGCTGAGGCGATTGGCCGATCTAGCCAGATGGTGAAGGATGTGTCCTCTTTGTACATAGCGGCCATGCCTAACTGCTGCCAGTCGTTCCTGCATGAGTGCTGTCTCCTCTTCATCATCCAGAGGAGACAGCACGCCAACCACTTTTGAAAGGATCCAATCTGCCAGAATAGGATTCCTAGCTAGTGCTGGTCCATGCATGTAGGTGCCAACTACTCCTCCCCATACAGCTCCCTCGGTACTGTCGCCAGATCCATTCCCTACACCGCTTTGGACCCGACCAAGAGGGAGAACCTCTTTCCCTAGCATGGTGATCCCCGCATGATTCTCGAATCCAGTCAAGGTAACTGGCGTAATGTTCTCATCCTTAAAGGCGTTGTTATGTGTACGAGCAAGGAGATGACTGGTGAAGAGCAGCTCCCCTACCGCCCTCTTACCGTTTCCCTTGACAGTCGTGATATCCAATAAGCCAATGCCCTCTTTCGTCGTGCCGTTGGCGTCAGGAAAGCTATTCCCCAATATTTGGTAACCAGCACATACAGCTAGGACAACTGCATCTCCATCCTCCACTGCCCTAGTAAGAGCACCACTCTCGGCCAGAAGAAGTGCTGCCTCGGTCTGAGGGGCATCCTCGCCACCCCCAACGCAATATATGTCTCCACTACGAGGAAGTGGGATATCAGAGGTAATGTACAGAACTCGAGCAGGAATACCCCTCCATGCAAGCCTGCTAGCAAGAATAAGAGCGTTGCCGACATCACCATAAGTCCCCAATAGATCAGGATAAACAACCACTATGCTCACAGTCCGATCCCCTGCCCCTCTCTCCCTGAAATGCGAGCTTTTGTTCTCTCCTTCCAGGCCCCTGTTCTCCCCTTCCAGAAGAGAACCATCACTTGCAGAGGGCAGGGCTGAACCACTCCTCTCGTCCAATCTGACATAACCACTACTGTGCATGGATTCAATGAGGTTACTTCCTTTCTCGAGGGCCCAACGGGGAAGAGACCGCTTCGTCAGATACGAACCTCTGACTAGATCCACTACCGAACCAAAGAGACGATTTGAAGAGTAAGCCATCCGATGCGCCTGCTGGAAAGCTGTGTAGTTACCAACGAACTCTACGATCGCATCAGGGGACTCGTCTCTGCATAGCTGGACGGCCACGTCGATCGCTTGCCATGGATCAGGCAGACAAAGGTGCTCCACTCCTGCATACTTGAGACGTACCGCCATATCCAAGCAGCGTTCGCCAGAGGCAATCACCGTCCTCCCCCTCAGATTCTCGAACGGTACATCCCAGATCCACGAGGTATCCCGACCGTCTGCTATTCGAGCATTGAGGGCAATCACTACAGGGGTGCTTCTTCCTTGTCCACCTTTCCCGCTTTCTGTACCCCTTTTGCTCTCTCCTAGTATCTCTAAAGCCTCTATGAAGCCAGCAGGATTCTTGGCAAGCAAAAATCTGGCCCTTGACCCACCTCTCTCGACAACGGCATACCGTCCTGCAACTTCGTTAACAGACGCCACCGCACGAGTTGCAACAGAGACTTCGACACCTAAAGCCTCTGCAGCTGCAACAGCTAATCGAGCGTTATAGACGTTGCATCTACCTGGAAGGGACAAGTGGCCTACATCGAAAGTGTCTTCGCCAGAAGATACGGCGAGTACATCTGACTCTACGGGAGAAGGTCGACTGAACCCACAGGCGCACCTCCATCCTTGATCATCGAAATGAATGATGCCGCTACAGCGCGGACAACTTACAGCATCGAAGTGCCAGGCCAAACCAGCGGCCACCCACTTGACTCGCTTAGCTGGCTCGCCAGCCCAGACAACCAAAGGATCATCGGCATTTGCCACCACGGTAAGTTGATCATTGCGAGCGAGGACGAGGGACTGTATACACTCGCGCCAACGCTTGGCCAGAGAGCGGACCTCGTTGGTGCGATCCAGTTGATCTCTGCTCAAGTTGCCGAGAACAACGACAACCGGGTTGGTGGATGCAGCAACCGACGGCAGGTATCCCTCATCCACCTCGAACACTCCTACACTTCCCTCGGGCCAGCTGCCGACACTGAACAGAGCAGATGCAATACCGGCCGGCATATTTGCTCCACCCGAGTTAGTGATGACTTGGGGCCGTGGACTTGTTACTGCATGGAGTTGTTCCTCAGATACTTCCCCGGATACAAAAGAGCCGTGAGTATTCACTTTCACTTGGCTCACCCAAGCCTCTACCGCTGCTGCTATCATGCGAGTGGTGGTCGTCTTCCCATTAGTTGCGCTTACTAGCACAGTAGGCAGATCCTTCACCAAACGTTCGATGAGCATAGGGTCAATAGCAAGCGCGATTCTTCCACCTGCTACCGTGCCATGCCCCAACCCTACGCTTTTGGACAGTCTGTTCACAGCAGCGCCCAGTCGGACAGAAAAAATATCTCTGCGGAGTGGACTAGAGGTGATGGAGTGATATACCATAACAAAACCGTACATGACGCGGCGAAGGGGTCGACCGGGGGGGAGAGCCGACCCCTTCACTCAGAACAGACAGGAATGGAGGGGGGGATTCCACTTACCTGTCGTCTCGTCACTTATTATTATGCCACTCCTCTAAACATCAGTCAAACTGTTATTACTGATATGTAGTATCTGAATTAGTGATGAAGCTTCGAGTTAACATCCACCAGTTAGCAACCTTGGTCAGCATAGCTGACTACGGCAACTTTTCTGCGGCTGCAGACTTCCTGGGAACCGTGCAGTCCAATGTCTCCAGCCATATTGCCAAGTTGGAAAAGGATCTCGATGTCATCCTGTATGATCGGGCCACTGGACAACTTACCGATGCCGGTCGCTTGGTTGCCACCCGGGCAAGGCGAGTATTGGCCGAGATAGATGCCCTGGATAGTGATATCGCTGCACTCAAAAGCGAGGTTAGCGGATCGGTGAAGATCGGAACCATAGGCACTACTGCTCGATGGTTGTGTCCGCGCTTGATGGATATCGCTGCCAAGAAGCATCCAAAACTTCGTCTGGTGATTCTCGAGGGAACCACTACTACATTGGAGCCACGGGTTGCCACGGGTCAGTTGGATTTGGCCATCTGCAACATACCCTTGGCAGCAAGGGATCTAGTGACCCAACCTCTCTTCTTGGAAGAGCTAGTACTGGTCGTACCCGTTGATCATCCACTAGCCCAGAACAATCGCATCCCTCTTTCCGCTCTCGCCAACATGGAGCTTCTTTTGCCCATGGAGGGCACTGCCTTCAGAGGAGAGATCGACGAAGCAATTACACCACTGGGAATTCAGTTGCATCCAAGAGCCGAGATAGACGGGACCAGGTTGATCGCATCGCTGACATTTGAAGGCTACGGGCCATCCATACTTCCTGCTACAGCCATACCCAGTTACCTACGTGATCGCTGGGCATTGGTGCACGTGGATGGATTACCTTGCCGACAGGTCGGCATTGCCATGAGAAGTAGGGGATTTCCTTCTGCGCCAGCCCGTGCAGCACTGGAGTTGCTGCGCGATATAGTGGCAAACCCCTCTGAGCTGCCCGAGGGGCTTTCACCAATCTCTTCCTCGTGAAGGGGGCTGGTAGCAAGTAGACGCTCTCAGACAACGGGGTGAACGTCTATGATCCTCACTGCCCTCTGAATGGTATCCAGTCTGTAAATGATACGATAGTCTCCCACCCGAGCAGACCAACGTCTATCCAGGGCACCGCTCAACTCCACCCCGGCACTTTCTGGATTCTCAACTATCTCGTGCACAAGGTAGGAGTCGATAATCGCTCTCACCTCTGGTCTGAGGGCATTCAAGGCCTTCATGGCTGGTCCTCCAATCAAAAGGTGCCATCGAAGTGACCCTTTTTCTTCTCTACTCGCACCTTGTGATCCTTGCGATACCTGTGATCTCCTGCCTGATGGGTATCCGGCACCAGCAGAGGGGTGATCAGGAGTAGCGGTTTCCCACTGAGTGACAAAATCACCGTTTTGAATAGCGCGTTCGCCCTCGTCGATCCTTTGCAACAACGACCTATCCGAGAGCAGCTCCACCGTTTCGCTATATCCTTCTGCAACCTTGATGGGCCAGAGCAAAGCAGCTGGAAAACCATCCACGGTTACCTGAACTCTCTCATTGGAGCGCGACACCTTCATGATCACCTCGGCCAAAGAAACCTGAAGCTCGAGCAGGCTAATTGATCTCATGCACATCTACTGTAGAGGTAAATAATCCATATGGACGAGAAGGAGTAGGGAAAAGGCTGCAAGGACCCCATCTGATAATAGTCGAATACCTGGTTGATCCACTGTGTTTGCACGCCCGGCTGGCAAAGAACAGATAGTCCTCAATGCCTTCCGACTGGGCGCCTTACCCCACTGCCATCCCCGTCAATGTCTGCGATAGCTCTCACGCCCTGCGACTGAGCGCTCAATCCGTGCCCTCACCTTCATACAATGATTTAAGCTCCTTGCGCAATGTAGCTTTTTGAATCTTGCCCGTAGATGTGTGCGGTAACCCGCTACGAAGTATCACCTTCTTTGGAACCTTGAAACCAGCCAGGCGTTGACGTGCACTAGTCAACACCTCCTCTTCGCTCAGCTGCTCTCCTGGTTTAGGGACGACTACTGCAGTTATGGCTTCCCCCCAATGCGGGTGTGGAACGCCTATCACAGCAACCTCCCCTATGCGAGGCTCGGCGTCATAGATGGCTTTTTCCACCTCTATGGAGGCGACATTCTCTCCACCTGTCTTGATGACATCCTTCTTGCGATCCTCGAACCAGAGAACGCCATTCTCGTCTATATGCCCCACATCGCCAGAGTGGAACCAGCCTCCTGCAAAAGCCTCCTCCGTAGCCTTGTCATCTCGAAGATATCCTTCCATTGCATGCGGACCACGGTAGACAATCTCACCGGTTTTGCCAGGGGGCAGTAGATTGCCGCTGTCGTCCATGATCGCTGTCTGGACGTTGACTATCTGAGTACCAACAGATCCTGGATAGCGTAACTGATCCTCTGGTCGAAATATCGTAGTTATGGGGTTCATCTCAGTTTGCCCGAATCCGAGAGCAAAATCACAGCCCAACATTTCTATTGCTTTTCGCAAGTCTTCATCGGGCATTGGAGCCATAGCATACGTGGCCCGCTGCAAACTGGACAAATCCCTATGAGGCAGATCGGGATGGGCCAACAGTGCCCTGTACATCATGGGCAATCCAAATATATGAGTTATGCGTTCTCGCTCGATGAGTTCGAGCAGTTGCCCGGCGTCAAAGCCTCTCATCATGAACGAGCTACCCCCAACGATAACCACAGGGGTGAGAAACCCGTTGAGTTGAGCGGTGTGGAAAAGAGGCATCATCACCACATTACGCACAGTATGGTCAAGGCCACTTTCCACTACTGCTGAGAGAGATTCCATGTAGACAGCCAAATGACTGGAAACCACCCCCTTAGGTGCCGAGGTGGTTCCAGAGGTATACAAGTAGCTCATTGGATGGCGGTCCTCCACAAGAAACAGTGGCTCTCGCTCATCGCCAGCTTCGAGCAGTTGTTCGAAGCTGAGCCAATAGGGATGATTGCCCTTTCCAGAAAGGTGGGATTCAGTTCCATCCCCATCAATAACTATCACTTCCTTCAAACCCTCGACAGAACTGATGGCCTCCTGTAGAGATCCCAACAAAGCTGCCTCTATGACTATCCCGTCTGCCCTGGAGTGGTCGAGCACATATGCAACCTCTGGAGACTTCCACCCCAGATTCAAGGGAACAGTCACTACTCCAAGCTTGGCACAGGCATAGTACACCATGACGAATTCCACGGTATTGCCCACTGCCATCGCCAAGACAGAGGAGCTTCCATAACCTCGTTCGGCGAGGGAGTTGGCCAACCGATTCACCGAGCAATTCAACTCTGCATAACTGAAGCGCCTGTCGCCATCGACAACTGCTAAAGCCTCAGGCATTCTCCAGGCCGTCCGCGTCAACGAATCACCCACATTGACGCGTTGGACCAAGTTGGTCCAAAGCGATAAGCGGTTGGATGCTTCCGCGTGGGAGGACCCCTCCTTCTCGGTAGCAACAGCACCATCAGAGACCCGTAACGATGACGATGCTGACGACTGTCCAGCCATCACTCAACCCCCTCCACTTCTTCTTGCACTTACTCCTGGCTTCTCCTGCCACTCTAGCCTGTCTCATCCTGTAAGGGATTGGCAACAGGAAAGGTTTCTCTAACATGAACTATTAGCATGAACCAATGTGAGCGAGAACGAGAGGAACTCATCGCCGGCTAGGCTAAGAGTAGTCAGCCTGGTGCCTTCACTTACGGAAACACTACTTGCTTGGGGAATCGTCCCTGTGGCCGTAAGTAGATTCTGCGCTGTCGACGATCGACTGGCAATTCCCAGAGTTGGAGGCACGAAGGATCCCAACATACAAAAAATTGTTCAGCTCGATCCAGATCTAGTTCTACTCTGCAAAGAGGAGAACCGTCTCGAGGATGCGAATGCTCTTGTTGAGGCAGGAGTGGATATCCATGTCACAGAGGTGCACTCATTGGGTGACGTCATCCCCAACCTGAAAGCTTTAGCAGAACGGCTGGGAGTTTCATCCTGGGAGCAAGAGCGTTCGAAACTAGACGAAGCAGTCGA
This sequence comes from Actinomycetota bacterium, assembly GCA_023489235.1. Classification (GTDB taxonomy): domain Bacteria; phylum Actinomycetota; class Acidimicrobiia; order Acidimicrobiales; family JAMDDE01; genus JAMDDE01. The sequence continues at coordinate 18,183 of JAMDDE010000046.1, forward strand.
GATGCTCTCCACTACAGAGGTACTACGGAAGAAATATCGCGCCTTCGTGCCTATCTGGCGCAGACCTTGGATGACACTGAACAACAACACCTACGGCTCATCGGTTCTAGCTGCTTTAGGAGTAGTGAATACGTTCGGTAACTCTTCGGAACCTTACCCTGTAGTTGACTTGGATCAAGCCCGTGACACTCACCCTGACTTGGTAATAGCACCATCGGAACCGTACCCCTTCTCCAGCAAGCACCTTACTGAGCTGGACAAGGTTGCTCCAGTGCTGTTCGTTGACGGCAAGGACCTATTCTGGTGGGGAAGCAGAACGGCTAGCGCTCTGATGAGACTTGCAAAATCTCTCTCGAACTACAACCATGGTCAGCACCAAGGCTAGGCCATATCCTCAAAGGAGTACGAGATTGAGCTACACCTCGACAAAGATGGACAATGACTCATCATCGGAGAAGACAAAGAGCATAGTACTCAACTTCTACGAGGCAGCATTGAACGAGAAGAACCTGGACAAAGCTGCTGCCTACTTAGGAGATACCTACATACAACACAATCCATATGTTGCTGATGGGCCTGAAGGATTCAAGCAATTCATTCAATTCTTGAAAGAAACCTATCCTCTGTCACACAATGAGGTAAAGCGAGCATTCGTAGACGGTAACTACGTCATCTTGCATGTTCACTCAGTAAGAGTGCCGGGGACGTTGGGCAGAGCCATAGTAGAGATATTTCGGGTGGATAACTATAAGGTCGTCGAGCACTGGGATGTCATCCAAAGTATAGACGCTCCCCTCTACCCTCCAGCTAACCGCAACGGTCTTTTCTGACCGTCACCACACATGGAAGAGCCCTGTTACCGTAGAAACCGCGGTACATAGAATCTTCGGAGGCCCTGACGTAGAGAGTCAATGAGATCATCGGCCATTACCCTCCCTACTGGCTTGTTGTTTTCGTCAACCACTACCACCGAAGAAGCCCGTGAGTCCACGAGACGCTCCAAAACTTCGTTCACAGGGGCGTCTACATCCACGGTTGTAGGAGCCTCTTCTGTGATCAACTCATCCATTCGAGTATTAGCTGATGCAACTACCAGATCGAACAAGGGAACGTCCCCTATCAATTGGCCATCCTCTACAACTGCAACAGCATCGATGTCATGACGATGATCGCCTAAACCAACGAGTTTTTGTCTCACTTGCTCAACTGTGTCGTCTGGCGAAACCTCCACCACCATCGGGTTCATGAACCCTCCGGCCAATACCTCTGGATATGCCAGTAATTTGGATATGGACTCGGCGGAACGTGCAGGTAGGTGCTCGAGTATAGCCTCCTGCTCCTCTGGATCGAGGTCACGCAACGCTTCGGCAGCTTCATCTTGCTCCATGGAGCCAATCAGCGAAGCAGCCTTGTCTGCACTAGCCTCCCTGAGTAGGGCAGCTAGCTTGTCAGGTTCCATCTCTTCCAGGGCATCAGCTGCCTTTTCTGGACGCAAATTATCCAGTAACTCCATCCTGCCCAACCGATCGAGCTTCTCCAACAGGTCAGCCAACTCGGCAGGAGTGAGCCGACGCAAGCCCCTATGTGCCACTTGTATCCTGATTCCATCATCTGCATCAGGGGCAGGGAATGCCTCGATGCTGGCCCAATCGATGATACGCCCATGCCCACTGCCATTCCGTCTTCTGGAGAAGCGGCGGGGCCAGTATCTACTCCACCATCCATGATCTCCCGTTCCCACTAAGCACATGCGACCAAGCAAAGGAGCCAGGTAGAGATCGGTCGCACGCACGACGCTTACACCCTCCACATCAACCAACTGACGGTCCAGTAGATCTTTGGCCAGGAGTAGCTCCCCTTGATGGCGTGAGAACTCTGGCAAGTCTTCAGGAAGTGACTTGAGCAATACTCCATTAGCGTCGATGCGCTCTACCCAGTTGGCCTCGAGGCGAACCCTGCGATTGCCTACACGCAAAACCATGGCCACCACTGGTGGATAAGGACTCTCTGTTGATGCAGCCACCACATCTACCAGATCTCCAACCTCTTGGGGCTCCCCGTCAGGCACTCCATGAGCGACGATTGCCTTCACCGGCTGCTGCATCAAAGAACGCAGTGAAACCAGAGAGTTGCGAACCCCAGGATGAGATAGTGCTCCGATGAAGTGGTGCGACCTACGTTGCCACTTTCGAGCGCTCAAGCGCCCTGATGCAGAATCCACAGAGTGATTATACCTTGACGAGCATCTATTGATATGTATTGGTTGATATCTATTGACACAAGCCTTGATATCGCATAACATAGGAGCGCCGGAAGGGATGATGCGTGACGAGTTAAAGGAGGTGGCCATGAACAGGCGTAAACCGCCAAGTATGCCTCAAACCTCGCACGCTTTATATTCTTAAGCGGCACTTCCTCTTTCTGCCAGATGTATTCTGCCGATAAAAGGCGATAAGTCCTTGCAGAGCGCTACGACTCAAATTGAATCCGTAAGGGTTGTTGGGCCGAGTGTCTACGACTACGGGAAGTGTGAGGTAGGGCAAGTCTGGTAGGTGCTTGGGGTATCTTTACCCGGGCAAAATTTTTATTACTTTTTAGTTTTTACTTCTCCGTTGTCAACTCATTTGAACTGAATTTGTAATATTCGACCTCGCTACTATCCACGGAGGCACTCCGATGAACCGCAATTTGGCTTTGCTCTCAGAAGACACCTCATCAGCCATATTGGATTCTGCGCATCACGGAGACATTGTAGGTGCTCTGGGCACGGTAAGACAGCACGATGACGGTACGCGACACTCCTGGGCCCGTAGGATACTGACTTTTCTCGCCATCATGGGGCCAGGCTTGATAGTCATGGTTGGTGACAACGATGCTGGCGGTGTCGCTACCTACGCTCAAGCAGGGCAAAACTACGGAACTACTTTGATATGGACTCTTCTTCTGTTGATACCAGTCCTGATAGTGGCTCAGGAGATGGTTGCACGACTCGGCACTGTAACCCGAGTTGGACATGCTCGTCTCATTAGAGAACGCTTTGGCCGTTTTTGGGCAGCCTTCTCCGTTGGGGATCTGTTCATACTCAACTTCTTGACCATCGTAACGGAGTTCATCGGCGTTGATCTAGGACTCTCTTACTTCGGCGTCAGCGCTTACGTCTCGGTTCCATTAGCAGCAGTTGGTTTGATGGTCATGGTCATGACTGGAAGCTTCCGGCGCTGGGAGCGGTTCATGTTCGTCTTCATTGCTACTAGTTTGTTGATGTTTCCCTTGGCTCTGCTCTCTCACCCACATCTTGGCCCAATTGTAAGGGGAACATTCATCCCTTCCGTACAGGGAGGGTTCAACTCGGTAGCTATTTTGTTCATCATCGCCATAGTTGGCACAACGGTAGCTCCATGGCAACTGTTCTTCCAGCAGTCGAACGTAATAGACAAGCGCATCACCACTCGCTGGTTGCACTATGAGTTAGCAGACACTGTCATCGGAGCAGTGCTCACGAACTTGGGAGCTGCAGCTCTCATCATTGCTCCTGCATTTGCATTTGCCCATAGCCACCTAGCCGGTCACTTTGCCAACGCTCTTACCGTTGCCAACGGCTTAGCCACCAGGTTAGGTCCGGCTGCTGGTGCCATGTTCTCCATAATCTTGGTGAACGCGGCAATCATAGGCGCTTCTGCGGTAACTCTGTCCACTTCGTATGCCATTGGGGATATCTTTGGTCTCCGCCATTCGCTGCATCGCAGCTTCTGGGAGGCAAAGGGGTTTTATGCCGTCTTTGCTGCACTGGTAGCAGTGGCCGCAGGCATCGTTCTCCTGCCCGGAGCTCCACTGGGACTCATCACCACAGGTGTACAAGTGCTCGCAGGGGTACTGCTCCCCTCTGCTATCGTATTTCTCCTCTTGCTCTGCAACGACCCGGTCATTCTGGGCCCTTGGGTCAATCCTCGATGGCTGAACATAGTAGCTACTGTCATTGTAGCTATCTTGGTGGAGCTCTCCCTGATACTCACTATCACCACTGTTTTCCCCACCATCTCCATAGCTGCCATTATCGCTGTTACCGTACTGGTCGGTATCCTGTGGCTGATTGGAGTTGCAGGTTACACCCATTGGACCCATTGGCGAGCTGATAGGCGTACGCCTCCAGTGCCCGAAAATACCTCAGATAGTACCGAATCAAAGCAAACATCTGTTTCTTACGCACAAGGCAGCGTACTGCCTATCTCGAACCTCAAAGAAGCGTTACCTGGTGAAGTAGAGAACCAAAGGCCTGCTAACTCTGATAAATTTTCATGGCAGATGCCGCCTCTGCACAGCTTGCCTCCCATGGTATGGACCAGCCGACAGAAGCTTGGAATGTACGCTTTGAGGGGCTACCTGATCATTGCTGTCGTACTTCTTGCCGTCAAGATAGGCATGGTGGCCCTAGGGCACTAAGATGATACTTCATCCGAGCTGCTGCCATCTGTGTGACTAGAGTTGTGTCTTGTCGAGCTGTAGCAAGCGCTCGTTAAATTACTTCTATCCTCTAGTTGCTCAGCTCAAGCGATACCTGCTCCTCAGCGTAATTCTGGAGCTCATACTAACTCACTGCTGCCTCTGCCGCTGCTTGCTTGACAAAAGCAAGTACGGGCTTTTCCGTCATGGCCCCTACGAACTCAACCTTCTCATTGAGCACTGTTTTGGGTACTCCCATGACGTCATAACGCTGAGCTAGATGAGGGAACTCACTGACCTCTACTCCATCGGAACGAACATGTGGAGAGGCCATGGCCATTTGATGAGCTAACAGAACTGCCCGTGGGCAATAAGGACAGGTAGGGGTAACGAATACCTGCATATGGACATCGTTTTCTAGTTGTTCCAGCTCTTTGACCGTCTCTTGGCTCAATCCATGATCACGTTTCGACAAATTGATCAGATCACGGACCAATGTCGCTGCTTCATATCCAGCTGGAATACCGTAGAATCTAATACCAGGATCCCATTCGTCAGGTCCTAGCAAGGCCATAGCAGGGATCTTGTCGATACCATATATGGCCACCTTATCGGCATCCTTGTAAAAATCGTAGTTCTTTACAGTGATCTTCTCGGAGAGCTGAGCGAGCTCCTCTACGAACTCTCTTGTATCAGTGCAAAACTGACATTCATGAGACGGAGGGCCCAATGGACTCTCCTCTTGTCCGAACAATACTATGGTAACATCGTCGCCAAGCTCTTCAGTAAAGATCTTCACCAGCTGTTCTTTATCAGCTTCGTCCAACATTCCCACCAGCTCCACCTCCTGTAAATATAATAATTAAAGATAGATCACAGCTATCCTGCAACTACAAAATCGCTATTGTGCTGACTCTACTTACACACCTTACATGTCCCAGGCAAGCTGTCAGACCGTAGCCATG
>JAMDDE010000015.1 GCA_023489235.1 Actinomycetota bacterium
CCTCCGTCATCCGGCATTTCGCGGCTATGCCGATTACATGGCAACGTCCTCCTTCTCACGCGGTTTATCCCGCTTGCTAGCCATTGCCAACAGCCAGATAACAGTGGCAATGTGCGCGGAAACACTCTGGTGGCGTTGCCACCGGCGTCTGATCGCGGATGCTGCAGTCCTGCTTGCTGGTGCCAAAGTTAGCCACCTGGATCACCATGGTAAACTTTCGCTCCACAGAGTCACTGAAGGGGCACGCTCGACAAGGGTCGCCGGGGAAATGATCCTCATCTACGACTAGGAACTTTTTAGCTGGCGGGGGAGGGCTCGAACCTCCAACCTCTTGATCCAAAGTCAAGCGTTCTGCCGGTTGAACTACCCGCCAATGCATGCTCGAATATTGAGCCGTATTGAGACAGTTGTACAGCACCTACTATACAAAGGCTATCAGCACAACAACCTTATCATGCTGTTCGGTATGGCTTGCTGCGAAACCATACGTCTAACGCCGAGCAACCTGTACAACCCTTATTCAACCTTGCTACACAATTTTCTGGCTCGTGCCCACTGTGAGATGGAAGTAATAGTGAGCAAGGCAAGTAGCGAACTGGACGTTCGTGCCAGCATGGAAAGATGAAAGTAGTAGTGACCGAGTCTGGCGGCACGAGATGGACGTTCGTGCCAGCATGAGAACAGGGCCAAGAACAGTCAACAACTAACTATCCAGTTTATTTGCAGACCACTATTATCCCATATCAGGACCTAGAATAAGCACGCAGTTCAAATATGTAGTAACTTTTCGCACGTCATGGGTTCACTCATAAAAAAGCGCCGTAAGCGGATGCGTAAGAAGAAGCATAAGAAGATGCTGAAAGCCACTCGTTGGCAACGACGTGCTGGCAAGTGATGACGACTGTCCAAGGCATTGGGAGTGTAGTTACAACTCCCAATGCAAGTCGTCAGGTATGATAAGAACGACTTAATAGATTTTTAGAATCCAACAGGGAGTTCGGCTTGTTCCCGTTGCACTGAGTAACGCTATACTGCCGTTGCGTTGAGCTTTGCTATGTTGGTCCTGCAGTTAAAGCATCTATAAGTCAAAGTTCAACAATGGAAGGTTTGAGCAAGGGCAAGGGTACGAGTGGTTTTACCGTATGTACCTCCATCAAGGCAGCTCGGCTATTGCCAATCACCAGGTAGTCGCGGCCTGATAGGCCCAATGAGCTCTTATCTCCCCTGACAAACCACGTAGAGCCAGATCCAGCAAGGGAAGGCTGTTCTCGAGTTGCCTCAGCCAAACAGTCGCGCCACAACTTCAGTCTGGGCTCAACCTTAAATGCTGCCTGCTCTAGATCATTATTGCCCGAAGAGGTTGGGCCTCCCAGTACATCCCAGGCATGAAACACCTCTGCAGTCGAAACGGATAGAGGGGGTATCAATAGTACATAGCTGCTCTCTTCAAACGGCAGCGGCTTCAGTATCTCGCCTATGCCACTCACCTGTGCTCTGCCGCCAATCATACAGAACGGTACATCTGCCCCGAGCGAAGCAGCCAAAGCCAAATCGGATGTACCAGCCCAGCGTAGTACGGCAGCTGCATCAGCCGAACCGCCACCAAGTCCAGCCCCTGCAGGAATTCTCTTGATCAACCTGACATACGACCATCGCCCCACTGCACGCAATGCCTTGTCTATCAAGTTGTCCGGACCAAGCGGTATGCTTTCCAATCCGCCCACACGACGCAGCACCTCTGGACGTTCGTCAACTACCTCCAGCCCATCTCCGACACTGAACTCAAGTTCATCTGCCAAGTCGATCAAGACCATCATCGCATCAATGAGATGGTAGCCATCTTGACGTCTTCCTGTAATCCGAAGGGTCAGAGTCAGCTTGGCGAATGCAGTAACGACACTCATGCTGCCTTCATTCATCTCTGTTCTCTCGGTACTCGCTATTCCCGTGATCCCACTAATTAAAGTTAAGCTAAGTTAACCACTTGTCCTCCCCCGCCTGTCCATAGTCTGCCAGGTCCCCCTCAGAACCGAGGAACCTCCCTTATACAAGGGTATATGCAAACTCCCTCTCTGGCTTGGCTCCCTGGGAGATGAGCCTCTCCTACACAGAGGAGCATGCAACCTTTGGGTTGTGCAAGTTCGAGACTTGATCAAAAGAACCCTTATGCAAGGGAGATACTGCAAAAACTATAGTTGCTGCCATCCAGCAAATCTCCACACTAGAACGACTCAGGGGATGCTGAAGACAACGATGAGGTAGCCACCCCTAAGATCAGCCGCGCACAAGCATGCCCCATTCTTGCAAGCTGAGCTCCTCGGCACGAGATCGCTCATCGATCCCATAACGATCAAAGGTGGCGAGGCTCACTATACCGGATAGTGAATTGCGTAACATCTTGCGACGCTGGGAGAACCCTGCGTGAACTACACGTAAGAAATGCTCATAGCCTAGTGGGAGATCGAATGGTGGACCAGCCCTCCGCTGAAGTCGTAGGAGAACAGAGTCTACATGAGGTCGAGGATAAAAAACTGTACGAGGGACATTCCCAACTAAGGATAAATCTGCCCAATACTCAGCAATAACTGTAACTGCACCGTACGCCTTGTTACCAGGTGCAGCAGTTAATCGCTCTCCCACCTCCTTTTGGACCATGAACAACCCTGAGGTCATGGCCGGAGCTTTCTCCAGCAATCTGATAATAGCAGTAGCAGCAATACTATAAGGAAGATTGCCTATCGAGGTCCATGAGCCAGACCGCATGGGGAGAGTCGAGAAATCTACTTCTAGTACATCTGCTTCGAAAACAACTACAGGGAGATTGACGAATCGCTCTCTCAACAAAGTGACCAGCCTACGATCTACCTCAATAGCCACCACCTCCGCACCTACATCGACCAATGCCTGAGTCAAAGCTCCTACACCAGCACCTATCTCCAACACTTGTTCACCTGGCTCAATTCTTGCCAACCGTACAATACGTCTAACAGTATTGGGGTCGATTACAAAGTTCTGTCCTAAAGCACGGTTCGGGTAAATACCTTGCGTCTTCAAGAATGCAGGAGTACTGGTTTCAGCAAAGTTACGAGGAAATCCGAGCGCAAATGAGCTCATTGCGTGATTCTCTCGAATCAGGAAATTCTCCAACCAAAGAGCCTTGTCGCGTTCTTCGTGGATACAGACTGTACCAAGGGCACTTCCATGCCTTTGACCTCAGCTACTGCCTCGCCAACAAAGACCACATAAGAAGGTTCGTTGGGCTTCCCTCGATGAGGTACCGGGGCGAGGAACGGAGAGTCTGTCTCCACCAAGAGTCGCTCCAGGGGGCATATCTTTACCGCCTCCCGTACTTCCTGAGCATTCTTGAAGGTAACTATCCCTGAGAAAGAGATATAAGCACCCATGTCCAAGCACCTCTTGGCTTCTGGGGGACCTCCGGTAAAACAATGCACTACGGTACGCTCCGGTACTCCTTCTGCCTTCAAGATATCAAAGGTATCCTCCCAGGCATCACGGGTATGAACTATCAGGGCCAGATCATTCTGCTTGGCCAAGGCTATCTGAGCAGCAAATGCCTCTCTCTGATCCGTCCTCGGAGAGTTGTCGTAATGATAGTCCAACCCACACTCACCAATGGCTACGAGGACACTCGTACTACTGGTGCTAGGTACTATTGCAAACTGCTCTGCCATAGCAGCCACTTCATCCAAGCCTTTCACTCCCATGGATGCTTCATGAGGATGAAGGCCAACAGCAGCCCAAACTTGTTCAGGAAAGCTAGCAGCGATCTCCAAGGCGCGTCGAGAAGTATGAGGATCGGTACCCACGCACACCAAACGCTCTACCCCAGCAACCCTAGCTCGCTCTATGACCCTTGCTTGAGCTTGAAAGTCAGATGCCCACTTAACGCGCTCTGGACGAGAGGTTGCAGGATTGCTCTTTTCACCTGCCTCTACCCCTTCGAGGTAGCGCTCTTGAATATGACAATGACTATCTACCCAGAACACCTCTACTATCGTAGCTCTCTCGCTATCAATGCCTTGCAAGACAAGACATCTCAACGCTACTTGATTCTCGGGAATAACGGCTCCGAGCGTTGGATAGGCAATCCGCCTGGGTAACCTCCCCATCGAGCACTTTCGGGTAAGCGAGCATTGGCTGGAGACCCTTCAAGGCCTATCCTGCGCCATAAAGTAACGGAAGTGGAAGGCATGGCAGGAAAGATCAAGAGCGCCACTATGCGCAATGCTTCCAAAGCATCTCCCATTACCTTGTCCAACGAGTCCGATGGTTCCATTCTCCAAGGCTCATTGGCCTCGAGATATGCGTTCGTCTCCTTTATCAGCTTCCATGTGACATCCAAGGCCTCGTAGGGGGCAAAGTTATCCCACGCTCCAAGGGCCTGTTCCAGAACTTGATCGGTCACTGAGGCTAATTCGCTGTCTGGGTTAGGCGAAGGTCCGACCCCTCCACACTTGGAGGTAACGACAGCAGTAACCCTGGAGAGCAAATTGCCTAAATTGTTGGCTAAATCTGCATTGTACCGGGAGAGCATGGCTTCATACGAGAAGTCGCCATCTGAGCCCAGAGGGGTATCGCGCAACAAGTGATAGCGAACAGCATCCACACCAAACTGTTCGACCAACTCCGCAGGGGTGATCTGATTGAGCTTGGATTTGGCCATCTTCTCCCCGCCGACCAATAGCCACCCATGAACAAAAACATGACCTGGTGGAGCTATACCTGCAGCCATACACATAGCTGGCCACCACACACAGTGGAACCTCAGAATCTCCTTGCCTATCAAGTGATGTACCGCGGGCCACCATTGATTGAAGTTGTCCTGATCTACACCGTATGAGATGGCGGTAACGTAGTTGATCAAAGCGTCATACCATACGTAAAAAACATGTTCGTTATCCCATGGAACCGGTACTCCCCACTTGAAAGAAGTACGAGTTATCGAAATGTCCTGTAAGCCTTGGCGGATGAACGAAATAGCTTCATTGGCTTTTGAAGAGGGGAGCACCGCCTGTGGATGATGATCATACCAGTCAAGCAACTGTTCGGTGAACAGACTTAGTTTGAAGAAGTAGTTCTCTTCCTCGACCACTTCAACCGGACGAGCATGAACGGGGCAATTGCCTTCAACAAGTTGAGCCTCTGTGTAGTAGTCCTCACAGTCCACACAGTACAAACCGGTCCAAGTGCCCTTGGTTATGTAGCCGTTGTCATAGACTGCTTGGAGAAAGCGTTGAACTGTAGCATAATGTCTGGGTTCTGTTGTCCTTATGAAGTCGTCGTTGGATATGGAGAGCAGTTCCCAGGCCTCCAGGAAACGCTTACTGGTCTTATCCGCCCATGACTTGGGATCCATGCCCTGTCGCTCTGCAGCACGAGCTACTTTAAGACCATGCTCATCCGTACCTGTAAGGAAAAGGACTTGGTCGCCGAGCAACCTGTGCCACCTGGCAATAGCATCAGCAGTCACAGTGGTGTAGGCATGTCCTATATGAGGAGCATCGTTCACATAGTAAATAGGGGTGGTGATATAAAACTTGGCCACGGCACGTACCCTACAGGCATTCAATCGATACTGCGAGAACCTAGGCTAGAAATAGCTTGGAGCAGCAAGAATACCCCATGACAAGAGGTCGGTGAGTAACGTGAGCTGGCGGCATAGCGCAGTATTAAGCAGTATTAAAGAGCGAAACTCCAATAGTATGGCTGCCAGGATACAGTAACAAGGATGAGTGGAGAAAGCCGAATGGCAGAGATGAAACAAAACGCTCGTTGTGTTCACAGGGCCAGTAACAAGGTTGAGTAGGAGGCCAAATGGCAGAGGTTAGTCCACAAACATCACCCAAGATGCCAGCTTTAGGATTGGACACGACTAGAGCGGTCTCGTTCATCAAAGCAGCTTTCCTTGATGGGATACTCCTGACAAGTCCAGAGAACGTATACTACGCAACAGGATACCCCTGTGTGCCAGGAGCAGGTAACCCCATCCTCCACAGCCTCCGCAATCAGCTCCCTGCCTTCACCTATCTAGACTCCACTGGGGCTAGGACCCTACTTTGCTGGGGATACTCTACTCTCGGTATAACCTACGATGCAGAGTCACTCCTAAACTACGAAGACCTCCAGGGCTCCTTGGAAGCAATCAAGAGTCTGGCTAGAGACAAGATGACCGTCGCTAGCAGGGTAGGCATTGAGTCGTCTTGTCCCAAGTACGTCTTGGATGCCCTTGGTGAGGCAGGCATCCCCTCCAATAGACTCACAGTGGTAGATGACTTGATCTGCGACTTACGGGTAGTCAAGTCTCCTGCCGAGATCGAGCTGTGCAAGACAAGTCTGCATATAGCAGAGAGTTGCCTAGAGGAACTCCTTGCCGCCTTGTCCATTGGAAAAAGCAGGAAGGAGCTCTTGCAGTTGGCTAGAGAATGTCTAGCAAAGCGAGGAGCGACCGGAATAAGCCATCTGACTATCTCTCTAGGTCAAGAGAATCCGGAGGTAGCAGTGGACGAGATTGCCAAGGAAAACAGTTTGGTAACTCTCGATGTGGGTGCCATCTTGAACGGGTACATATCGGACTGCCGTCGTTATGCCTATCTGGGGGATCCTCCTACCGAAATTGTGGAGTTGCATGAGGCCATGATCGAACTAGTAGACGCAGTAGCTCAAGCTCTACAACCCGGTACGCCCTACTCTGAGCTGTACATGATGGCCAAAGATCTAATGATCAGGTCAGGCATCACCGGTCATGAGTGGTTGAGCCACGTAGGACATAGCATAGGGTTGGAAACTGAAGAGGACTGGTTGGACAACCGGAATGATCGTTACCTCCATGAAGGGATGGTTGTAGCAGTTGAGCTATACACCATCACCAGCCAACTCCAACCAATAGGCAATGAAGAAACCTATCTGATAGGAGCAGACGGCCCTGAACGACTTACCAGGCTTCCTGCGGAGCTGTACCGTATACCATGATCGAGTTGGGTGATACTGAATCCATGCTTAACATAGTCCTGATAGCTTCATGTTGAACATAGGTTTGATAGGTATAGGTACTGTATCCGCTATACATCTCTACGGCTACGAGCAAATACCGGAGGTTGTCAAGGTAGTAGCCGTTTGTGACACCAACCCCGAGGTAGCCGAGATGACAGCTGAACGACTCTCCGCCCGCTGCTACTTCGATTACCAGGAACTACTCGAAGACGAGACGGTGGAGGTGGTGGACATCATGGCTCCTCACTACCTTCATTACCCCATGACGAAAGATGCGCTGCAAGCCGGCAAGCATGTACTGGTAGAAAAACCATTGGCTACCAGTAGTCGAGAGGCTCGAGAGTTGATTGGTTTGGCAGAACAAGTAGATCTGCAGTTGGGTGTAGCAGAGAACACCCCATTTGTCAGTGCTTATCAAGAGGCAAAGCGCATTTTGCAGGACAAACTACTTGGAGAGATTCACACAGTTCGCACTTTCATAGCTGGAACAGAGGTCGCTCGACTCTCCGATCGCCAACTCTGGAAGGGAGACCCTTACAAGGCAGGAGGAGGGGTGATCATGGACGCAGGCCCTCACTCTTTCTTCCTCCTGAGGTGGCTGTTCGATCCAGTCTCTACAGTGAGAGCCATTTCCCCTCCATCTCTTCCCCACCACCGAGTAGAGGATCATGCCTTGTTGAGTGGGTCACTCGTCAACGGCATACACTTCAGTAGTGAGCTCAGCTTCAGGGCAGAGCTTCCTTGGACAGAACGGCTAGAGATATACGGAACAAACGCTTCTTTGGTGATAGATCAACTTGCCAACCCACCGGCCACCATTTATAGAGGCGAGTGGGACTTCGATGGAACTCCTTTGCCAGGAGTAAGTCGAAGAGTAGACAGTTGGAAGATAGATTCAATTGCAAGGGGAGTATGCAACTTCATGGAATCCATCTCCAATCACACAGACCCAGTGGTAAGATTAGACTATTGTCTACATGTAGTCGAAGTGGTAGAGAAAGCCTATGCATCCCTCCAGCAGAGTAGTACCGCCTTGTCAGTGTAACTAGGACGGTAAAGGGGCAGACCGTGACGAAAAGGGGTGCATGCCTGGGGCAAAGGGGATACATGCCGTAAGAAAGGAGTGCATACGGTGACGGAAAGGATTGCTGTGGTAACGGGAGCAGCATCCGGCATCGGAATGGCGATAGTTGAGGCGCTTCAAGTACAAGAGGGTTGGGAAATAGTTGCCGTAGATATAGACGAAAGGTGGGCCTCACAGAGATCGAACCGTAGCGATGCACCGAATCGTTACATGTGTGACGTATCCTCTGAGTCCTCGGTTATCTCCTTGCGAGATCATCTGGCCACCAACTACGGGAGGCTAGACCTACTGATCAATAACGCTGGCGTAGTCCTGGCCAAGCCTTTGTCCGATACAACCTATGAGGACTATCGACATACGGTGGATGTGAATCTAGGGGGCTGTTTCCTTATGACCAGGGAGATGCTCACCTTGCTAGAAGCAGCTGATAACCCTGTCATAGTCAACATTGCTTCAGTATCTGGCCACGTAGGCCAGGTGGACCATGCTGTTTACGGGGCAAGCAAAGCAGCAGTCATTGCCTTTACCAAGGCAGTGGCCTGGGAGTTGGCACCTCGAGGAGTTCGGGTGCTCTCGGTCAGTCCCGGTTCGGTGGAAACTCCTATGCTCATTGCAGACATAACCGATGAAGCCAAGCGCAGAGGGTTGAGCGTCGAGTACGTACGCTCGGAAAGAGAGAGGGAACAGGCATTGGGCAGATGGGCTACTCCAGAAGAGGTTGCCAGGGTAGTTGTATTCCTTGGAAGCGAACAGGCATCGTTCATGACCGGTGCTGACGTCTTAGTAGACGGAGGTTGGGTGGCACGCTAGCTGAACTAGTCGCCTCATGCAACCGGTGGACACTGATGTCCAGCGGTTGGCACATCGGCTGGAGGACTAGTCGTGCCATGCAACTGGTTCAAGACAGCGTAAACCTTGTTACGAGAAAGGCCCAGCTTCTTGGAGGCAGCAGTTGCCAGATCACGTCTAGAACCTCCTTTGGCCATCAGTTGTTCGAGAAAAACCAGAAGCTCCTCCTCCGAGATGGTCGTATGTTCCTGGTGACGTGGACCCAGTACTATCACATACTCTCCTCTCGGTTGATCGACCAATGGAGCGGACAATGCTTCACCCAGTGAGCCAAGCCATAGCTCCTCATAGACCTTGGTGAGTTCCCGAGCTATGAAAACTTGCCTCTCCTCTCCGCAAACTTCCATCAGATCAGCTAGCGTCGAGCCAAGGTGATGAGGTGCTTCGAACAAGATCACAGGCATCTCGGTTACGATACCGAGCTCATGCAACCGCTCTCTGCGCTCCTTGCCTTTTCGCGGTAAGAATCCCTCGAACAGGAATCGACCGCCCCCGAATCCACTCAAAGAAATGGCAGTGGACAAGGCAGAAGGACCAGGCACAGCTGTCACCTCAAGCCCGGCTCTCATACAAGCAGCCACGAGATGGCTGCCTGGATCGGAGATGCCAGGAGTACCAGCATCACTGACCAATGCCACCATCTTGTCTTGCTTCAACAGGTCAATAAGATGTGGCACTCGATCGACCTCGTTGTGGGCGTGCAGTGAAACCAAACGCTTTCCTGTTATACCAAGATAGGTGAGAAGTCCACGTGTTTTACGAGTGTCTTCGGCCACCACAACATCTGCCTCGCGTAATACCCTTACCGCACGAAAGGTTATATCCTCCAAGTTGCCAATAGGGGTGGCTACCACCACGAGCTTGCCGGTCTCGCCCGATGATGCCCTCATGCCTTGAGCTCTAGGTGATCGCCTATGTTCAGCTTCCACCGTTCAAATGCTCCTGCCTGTGCTTCAATGATGCATCTGGTTCGTCTTCGGGGTAGACAAATCCTGCCAGGCGGCATCGTGATGGTGGCGATCACTACTAGCTGGGCATCACAAAAAGCCACGTCTATAGGAAAACGCATACCAAAAGTGTGAACCGCTCTAGCAGGTCGCAGTACCAACGCCCCATCCAAGCTAGACCTACCTAGCAAACCCCGAGTACGCGCTGGCAGAGATTCAGCAATCTCCACCGCGGCTACCACTTCACCTTCACGCAGCAACCAAGCCATTGTCGAAGAGTGTATGCACGACTAGTTCCTCGATGACACTACTGCAAACTGTGATTTCCCTGATCGCTGGAGCTCCCAACTGATCACCTCTAAACAAGCACCCGTAGCAGATGGTTCCCGACCTGGCCTCAGACATTGAACCGTATCTCGAGCACATCTCCATCTTGCACCTCATAGTCCTTGCCCTCCAATCTGATCTTTCCTGCAGACCGAGCAGCAGCCCACGATCCAAATGAAATCAGCTCATCCCAGTGGATAACCTCAGCCCTGATGAACCCTCTTTGCAAGTCGCTGTGGATAACCCCTGCG
Organism: Actinomycetota bacterium; assembly: GCA_023489235.1. Lineage (GTDB taxonomy): Bacteria > Actinomycetota > Acidimicrobiia > Acidimicrobiales > JAMDDE01 > JAMDDE01. The sequence goes on from JAMDDE010000015.1 coordinate 10,470, forward strand.
CACTCAGGTGCATGTGCTCCAACCTTGAACGTCCAAGCCCTCGACTCTTTCTCCCCCGTCGTGAAAAATGTCCTCCTAGACAACAAATGATAGGCGGCTGCGGCCACTCTTGGCAGAGCACCCTCTCCAAGCCCCAGCTCCATCAACAGTCCTTCCCGCTCCTCTTCAGGCAAACGAGCAGCTTCCGCTTCCAGTTGAACACACATGCCCAGCACTTGAGCCCCCTCCCCCATATGCTCAGCAACCGGCCTCAATATCTCTTCATGGGAGGAGAGCTGATCCTCACCCAAATTTACGACCACGAGTACAGGTTTGTTGGTGAGAAGGAAAAGGCCCGACAAAGAAGCTCTGATGTCTTCTCCAAGTCTCGAACGATAGAGAGGGGTACCCTCCCCGAGCACCTCGATGGCTTGTTTGATGGAGTCTATCTCTGCAGGTGGCTTCTTGGCTGACTTAGCCGCCTTAGTCCACTTGGCTAACTGAGCCTCGGCGGTAGCCAGATCTGCCAGTACCAGTTCGAGTTCGAGTGAGTCCACTCCCGCAACTGGATCGGATTCTCCCGACACTTGATCGTCGTGGAATGAACGAACTACCATCAACAAGGCGTCGACCTCTCGAATACCGGCAAGAAACTTGTTCCCCAAGCCTTCTCCATGAGCCGATCCCGCTACCAATGAAGCTATGTCCACAACCTCGAAACCAGCACGCACAACCCTACGGCTCTTGCTCATTTGAGCCAGAGCGTCTAACCGCTTGTCTGGGAGGTAGGCAGTGCCTACAGAGGTGGTGGTCGTGGAGAAGGGATGGGCAGCAACCAAGGCTGACCCACCGGTCAAAGCATTGAAAAGAGAGGATTTTCCTGAGTTGGGCAGACCAACTAGTCCTAGGCGTTCCACCTACTCAAAGCTACACTACCTGAATGCCGTTGGAGCTCAGCTGCAAAGTGTTGTGGATAGGGATCATCTCTGGGGAGATGCAAGGGTTATATGTCGGAGCTTGTTGGAGCTCAGTCCTTCGCAAACCATTCGAATGATCTGATAAAGTCAAATTACTGTGTCCAAGAAAACTACCAAGCGTAAGTTACGTACCAAAAAAGCAGCTAATCACGGTAAAAAGCCCAACTGCGGACGGGGGTAACCCTGAGGGGAGCATTCAAGTCCCATCGGTACTGCTCCACACCGTCTTGGTTGCCACACACCCAAGCCATGGTGGATGTGCCAGAGTGTTCAAGTTTCATCGGTGCCATCCCACGCCACTCCAAGTTGATCGAGCACTTGTCTCAGCAGAGTTGGGCGGTCAGAGATGATTCCATCCACCCCCATCTCCACTAGTTGGCGCATCTCCTCTTCGGTATTGATGGTCCAGGCATGAACGGCAAGTCCTCTAGAGTGTGCTGCCCTCACGAACTCAGGCGTCAAGATGTTCTGACCACCCGCAGCAGGAGGGACCTGCAACGCCTGATGGGGCAAGGTCGGGATCTCGCTACCGGACTGAACCGCCTGCCAAAAGTTGGCAGTAGCAATCATGCCTGCCGATATGGCCACTTGGGGAGCTATGGCATGAAACCGGGCAGTAGACTCGTCATTGAACGAAGCTACAATAACCTTGTCCAAGTGATCATGGTCGACCAACACATCGTAGATGGCTTGTTCGTAAGGGGGAACATCTGGAGGACCAGATTTGATGTCAAGATTGAGCACTGTATCAGGAAAGGCCTCCAGTACCTCGGCGAGAGTAGGGATGCGCAGTTCATGATCGGATGGCGCCCTACCTCTAAGGATGTAGTCGCTCTCCGGTCTGCCGCGTTCCGCTTCGGTTCCTTCTATGAACCAATAGGCGTTGTCCAGAGATTGGACTTCCTCCAAGGTCATAGAGGATATCGAGCCGCTTCCATTGGTGGTTCTATCTACCTCGGCATCGTGACAAACGACGAGATGCCCATCGAGAGTACAGTGGACATCCAGCTCGATTCCGGTAGCCCCAGCAGCAACAGCTTTACGCATAGCAAAGATGGTGCTGGAAGGCGCCTCGAGAGCTCCTCCTTGATGGGCATAAGCAATTACTCTTCTTGCAAGCCATTTATTGGTCACGACATAGGCTAGAGCAGAGGAGATTTATTTACAATGCTCGACCATATCTTAACCGACACCATTACCTCGATCCGCAAATCCCTGGAAAATGCCCTGTTGGAACGGCAAGCCATGGAGGAACGTTTTCAGATAGATGTTTTCCTGGGAGACGTGTCCTGGGAAACCTCTTACAGCCTCCCGGGTGAAGGTAGAACTCCTCGAGTCCGTGCAGATCTAAGCATAGATTGGCCGACTTGGAGTCAGAGCGCCTATCGCTCCTGGGCAATTGGAGAACCAACAGAGGACCTCCCTGAGATGGTAGTAGAGATAGCTCTGCGTATAGAGCGGTTGAAGAGCTTGCCTGACCTACGAAAAGTAGTGGAAGCGCTTCCGGAGGAAAGCCCTACCATAGGAGTGGAGACCCTGGTAAGGTCCATGCCTGCAGTAGAACAGGTATTCGAGAACGACCTGGATCACTACGTGTTCTCCATAGAGACTACTTACCAGGGAACTTTTCGCTTGGAAGAATCAGTGCTGGAACGTCCATCCCTCCTCCTTCCTCAGATAGAAGAGATGGCGAGATGGATCGCCTCCAACCTCGTACGTCTAGGTGACTTGGAGTTGCCCTTCTTGCCTCCGGAGACAGATGACCTGGGCATTGGAGGAACCCAGCTTTAACGGCTGAGGGCAGCTTCACTCCCTCAACATGCCGGCTTGGCGAGCCAACTCTGCCAAGGATGAACGTGGACGACCCCCTAGGTGCTCTACTGCTTCAGAGGCACATAGACTTCCGAGCTCTCCACTGGAATAAACATCCATGCCATGTGTCAATCCATAAAGGAATCCAGCAGCGTAGAGATCGCCTGCCCCTGTAGTGTCCACTACCTGGCGCACGGGCCAAGCAGCAACCTCCATCACTTTCTCATCTGAAGCATCAACGACCAATGACCCCAATGCTCCCCGGGTTACTGCAGCAGTTATTCCGTGATCAACGAGTTCGGCTATTGCCTGGTCCAATCTGTCAACATCGAACAACGCCTCTATCTCCGCTTCGTTGGAAAGCACTATATCTATGCTTCTAGAGAGCAACCCGATGAACTCCCTACGATGGCGCTCAACACACCGAGCGTCGGACAAGCTAAGCGCGACTCCAATACCAGCCCCTTTGGCTACTTCCACTATCTGGTCAACTGCATCTCTTGCAGAGGATTGATCCCACAGATAGCCCTCCAAATAACAGATCGAGGCAGCCTCTATCTCTGAAAGATCCACGTCGCCCACGGAGAGCAGCGAAGAGATGCCCAGATGGGTAGCCATGGTGCGTTCTCCATCGGGTGTCACCAGAGCCAAGCAATACCCGGTGCCTACGGAGCTCCCTGTGGGTTTGGCAGGGTAGATGAAGGAGACCCCGGTGTTCTCGAGCTCGGCCACGAATTGACGTCCACGCTCATCATCGGCAACCTTGCCTATGAAACCTGCTCGACCTCCGAGGGAAGACAAGCCAACCATCGTAGTAGCGGCAGAGCCACCAGCAGATATCACCGGACTGCTTCGAGAGGGAAGGGAGGCAACTATCTTCTCAGCTTCCTCGTCCCCTACAAGGGTCATGGTTGCCTTGGTCAATCCAGCATCGATCAGCATCTCCTCGTCGACATGGACCAACAGATCGACCAGAGCATTACCAATTCCAACTACGTCATATCGCCTCTCGGTAGAAATGATCTCCTCCTGGGGTAGTCGTAACCTTGCTCCAACTTAGCTGATGACAAAGGATAGAGCACGAATAGCAGAACAGCATACAGCACCCCATCCCTCGCCCATATCAGAACCCATCCATCACCCCTACCAGAGGTAGTGGGACAAGACCCGGAAGAAGAGGGGAGAGAGGTGAACCACGAAGGAGAGTGCGGAGCCCGAGACCAGCGTCCACTAACAAGGATCACGCCGCAAGAGGGAGTGGTTCGAAGGATGGGCGAGGAGGGAGTGGGGACATTGCTAGGCTAGCGGGTGATGGAGAACTTGTCTACAGCACAGAACAGCCAAACACTGCAGAGCGCTGCTTACCGTCTCCCCCCCGAGGTTCGCCCCAAGAGATACGAGCTGACCTTGAGATCAGATGTACTCGAGGAGACCTTCAGTGGCAGAGTGGAGATAGAGATAGAGGTAGCCAGCCCCACCAACGAAATAGTCCTCAACGCCGTCGAACTAGACATCTCCGATGCCAAAGTGAGGTCGGTGGAGGGAAACTTCATTCCGGGAACGGTGGAGCTCCTAGAAGAGTTGGAGAGGGTGCGCATAGCACTTCCTTCCATCCTCGATACGGGTGAGTACCGACTGATCTTGGAGTTCTCAGGCAAATTATCCAACAAGTTGCGCGGGTTCTACCGAAGCAAATTTACTCTGGATGGAACTGAGCACTACATCGCCACTACTCAGTTCGAAGCTACCGATGCCAGACGAGCCTTCCCCTGCTTCGACGAACCGGATATGAAGGCTGTATTCTCCATTACCCTGATCGTAAAGGATGGACTTACTGCCGTATCCAACACCGAAATAGTGAGCACCAAGGAGCTGCCGGACGGCTGGAAAGAGGTGCGTTTTGCCGACACCATACCCATGTCGACCTACTTGGTTGCTTTCGTAATCGGCCCGCTGGAGGTAAGCCAACCTGCCTATAGCGGAGATATACCTGTTCGTATAGTGCATGCCCCCTCGAAAGGAGAGTTCATCTCCTTTGCCTTGGAAATAGCCACATTCTCGCTCCAGTTCTTCTCCGACTACTTTGCCATGGGTTATCCAGCCAACAAGCTCGACTTAATTGCTCTGCCCGATTTCGCCTTCGGCGCTATGGAGAATCTGGGAGCAGTAACCTTCCGAGAAACGCTGCTGCTCGTAGACCCAGAGGACGCGGCCCGCTCCGAACTGGAGAGAGTTGCCGAAGTGGCTTCGCACGAGATAGCGCATATGTGGTTCGGTGATACCGTCACCATGCGCTGGTGGAACGGGATCTGGCTGAATGAGGCCTTCGCCACCTTTATGGAACTGCTCTGCGTGGACGCTTTCCGACCTGAATGGCGCACCTGGGAACGGTTCAGCCTCTCTCGAGAAGCGGCGCTGCAAACGGATGGTTTGGACCATACCAGGCCCATAGAGTTCCCAGTAAGAAGTCCCGATGAAGCCCAGGGAATGTTCGATGTGCTCACCTACGAGAAAGGTGCCAGCGTACTACGGATGCTGGAACGCTACCTAGGAGCTGAACAGTTCCGAGAGGGTATCCGAGGATACTTGCAGAAGCACAAGTTCGCCAACACCGAAACAAGTGACCTCTGGGATGCCCTGGAGGCCGCCTGCCCCGACCAACCTGTACGACGGATCATGGATACCTGGATATTCCAGGGAGGATATCCCTTGATCACCGTGGAGCGTTCTAAAGCCGACAAGAAACAAATTCTCGTGCACCAGAGTCGCTTCCGATATGCAAATGCCCTGGAAGGACTGGAGCTTGACGAAGTAAGCTCAGAGAAGCTCCCGAAAGACCGGAACGAAGGATCGGACAGTCGGCCCAACAAGTGGTTGGTTCCTGTCGTGGCCCGCATACAGAGAACAACCTCCGAAGCAACGGAGACAACATTCGTGCTGGATGATACTGGCTACACTATAACCGTACCGGACGAGAACAGCTTCGTGGTAGGGAACTCCGGGGGATGGGGTTTCTATAGGGTGCATTACAGCAGCGACCTCCTCGAACCATTGGCCGCTAACTTCCAGAACCTAACTACCCTGGAAAGATACTCGCTCATCTCCGACGCTTGGGCATGCGTACTGGCAGGACTCTCCCCTGTGGAGGACTTTCTCTCCTTGGCCAACATCCTGCGTTCCAGCAGAGAGTTGAACCCAGAGATATGGGGAACGGTCTTTCAAGCAATAACCCTATTCGACAAGGTGCTCGACGAGAAGGGACGCACGGAGCTACAAAATTACCTAGCTCTTTTGACGACCCCGATCCTGGAGGCGGTGGGATGGGACAAGGATCGAAATGAAGGAGAAGAGATACCAGTTCTGAGAGCTGAGATGATCGAGCTGCTAGGTACCATTGGAGCCAATGAAGAGGTGATAGCCAGGGCCAGGGAGCTGTATGCTGCAACGACGATCGATGGCGCCGGGGCATCCGCCCTTGATCCCGACATTGCCTCAGCTGTGCTGAACGTCGTAGCATACAACGGAGAGGGAACGGACTTCGACAGCTTCGTGGAGAGATTCCGTCACCCTCGCAACCCACAGGAGGAGATTCGCTACCTCTACGCTCTCGGGCGGTTCGCTGAGCCTCGATCCAGACAGGCCACTCTGAAGATGACCTTGGAAGAGGTGAGGACCCAGAACGCCCCCTACCTACTGCAGCGTATGCTAGGGGACAGGAGAAATGCCCCTTTCACCTGGCAACACATAGAGGATCACTGGGAAGAGATCATCGAGCGCTTCCCGGATAACGCCATTCCGCGCATGCTCGAAGGAGTGCGATCCTTGGTCGGTGACCTAGGGCTCAGCAAGAGAGTTCAGGGATTTCTCCTTGCCCACCCGCTCCCATCCGGGAAAAAGAGCATAGAGCAAAGCATAGAGCGTCTCCAAGTCAACACTGCCTTCATGCTCAAACAGGGGCCAGGACTCTCCAATGCGATCTCCAGGGCAGCTGAGACAGTGTGACCAACGAGGAGATGGGTGTTCTGGTGGACCCGCTCATCATGCATCCCGGAGTCCAGTCAATCCAATCCAAACGAGGCGAGGAGATGTAGTGTCCATAAGGGATTTACTCGAGTTTGCTCGAACCATCAAGGGGTTCATGCCCGACGACGAAGGACTCGCCCTGTATGAAGCTGCTCTTTCTGCATCGACCACTGTATCCTCCACCTGGGTGGAGATAGGAGCGTACTGTGGTAAGTCAACCGTGTACCTGGGAGCCGCCGCCTCCAGTTGTGGTGCCCTTTTGTTCAGTATCGACCACCATCACGGATCAGAGGAAAACCAGCCAGGTTCTCCATACCACGACCCCTCGCTGGTAGACCCTGAAACCGGTCTCATGGATACTGCCCCGACATGGCGACGATCTATAACCACTGCGAAGCTGGAAAGCCACGTAGTGGGAGTGATCGGTGAGTCGTCAACCGTGGCAGCCCATTGGGGAACGCCACTTGGTTTCCTGTTCATCGATGGGGGTCATGGAGAAAAGGTCGCATGGGCAGATTACAACAACTGGACACCTCATCTTGTCTCAGGTGGAATATTAGCTATCCACGATGTGTTCTCAGATCCTACTGAAGGGGGACAGGTCCCCTACGAGATCTGGAGCTTTGCCACGAGCAACGACAACTTCAAACAGGTCTCTGCTTGCGGTAGTCTTCGTGTACTGCAAAAGTATTAAAAACTCAACTCCTAGCGGCTCTTGTCGTCACTGTATCGGCATTCTTCTCTCCGATCAGTTGGACGAACAACTATCGCGGAGAGAAGAATGGTTGGTGCGCTTCAATGGCCGGAGGGAATGAGCACCTCATCTCCTGGCTCGAAGCCAACCTCACATCGTTCACAGTATGCATCTACGGCATCGAAGAGATCGAGACCGCTTGGGAGGCCGTATCCTCGGAAGAGCGAAAGAGTAGGCCCATTCCCCCATAGGGCATCGAAGGCAAGGACCATGGCGGCAGCGGTATAGCTAGTGACCTCCTGGAAAGGAAAGGTGATTTCCTCTGGATACACCATGCCAGTCCAGTAGGAGCCGTCATCTCGGCGCATCCCTTGAGCCATATGAAAGAGCATTTCCGCCAGACGTGTTGCATCCTCCATGGACAAGGAGGCGAGCGCTATAGCACACTCCGCTGTTTCTGCAGCAGTGATCCACGGCTTGTCGGATACACATCTCACACCTCGGCCATCCATGACGAACTCATGCAAACGACTGTTGATACGTTTCCACCCTTCCTCGGCATCAAGAACTCCGGTAAGTACCGGATAGTACCAATCCATAGCGTAAGAGTGTTTTGGTTTGAACAACTCTGGGTGACTGTTCAGGGCATGAGCCAACCGTCCTGCCGCAAGTGTCCATTCCGGCTTCTCCATTCCCAAGGCATGAGCGCAAGCCAAAGCGGAACGTAAACTCAAGTAAATCGACGAGGAACCGGCCAAGAGAGCGAATCCGCCTGGACTGCCGTCCGGCTCTATGGACCAGAGGATCTCCCCATCACTGCGCTGGCAGGAGAGTACGAAGTCGATCGCCTTGGAGAGCATCGGCCAGACAGTTTCCAGAAAACCAATATCACCATCTTGTAAGTACCTATACCAAACACCAGTAGCCACATAGGCACAGACATTGGTGTCCACTCGAATGTCCTCTACTCCAGTAGTTGAGTAGTAGTTGTACCAAGCACCTGTCTCCAATTGGGTGGCTATGAGCCAATCGAACGCTTTGTCCACCTCTTTCACTCTGCCTGCCACACAAAGAGCCATGGTGGCTTCCACATGATTCCAAGGATCAGCATGTCCTCCGGTAAACCATGGGATCATCCCGTTCGACAACTGCAAGTTGGCGATCCACTCGACCGTCCTGCTCATATCTTGCAAAGACAGCGCTGGAGAAGCAGCTGGAGGGGTGACAGCAAAAAGGGAGGGGTCCATCTGCTCGAAGGAGATCAACGGGACTTCACCGTATAAAGAACTAGGCTCTTCCCGAGCACGGGATTGAGCAGAGATTCGATCACCCTAGTAACTGGAGGGGAAGCTACTATGTCCCAGACGAGCAACTGATGGTAGAGACGCACCAGCGGATGGTCTTCTTTTTCCAACCCGACTAGGCACCTAAGCCACCAGTAAGGTGAGTGCAAGGCATGAGCGTAGTGGGCTTCACGCAACGATAGCCCAGCCGAACGCACCCTTTCTGCAAGCTGTGAATAGCGATAGATCCTCACGTGTCCCCCTTCCGTGGAATGGTATTTGGTAGAGAGCACCCAGTTGACCAGCTCGGGGAAGAAACGCGGCACCGTGACCACCAGTGAACCTTCCCAGCGAAGCACCCTGAACAACTCATCTATAGCGGCCTGATCATCCCTGATATGTTCGAGCACCTCTGCCGCAATGACAAGGTCAAAGCTCTCGTCTGCAAAGGGCAACTGCAACGCGTCGGCAACCACGCCACTACCTCGAGCAGTTCTACCTAGTTCTCCCGCCTCCCCCATGGCTGCCATCCAAGAGACCACATCAACTACGTCCCTCAAGGACTTGTCCAAGGCAACTACCTCGCCTCCTCGACGGATAGCTTCCAGCGCATGACGACCGCTGCCGCAACCAACGTCGAGAATACGGCACCCAGGGTCAACCTTTACGCGATCGAAGTCCACCGTGAGCATCTAGGTACGACTTCTCCATGCCGAAGTAGGAGTACAGCAGTGATACTCCCTGTTTGCTGTCTGCAAGGACGCGGTCATACCGGTGAGTTGCTCGCCTCGTTCAGAACAGGATGAGGATGCCTGCTCAGAGCAGGCAATGTGGTCGTGGCACTTGATCTTAAGTTATGGGATATCGACCCCAAGACCTCCTCATACTGTTCCAAGGTCTTCTCTGCAGTAATACGCCAAGTAAAGCGGTTCAGCACCCTTTGGCGACCAGCCCTCCCCAGTCGGTCACGTAACTGAGCGTTGGATAGCAGCCTCCCAATTGCAGTAGCAAGCGCATCAGGATCGTTAGGGGGAACAAGTAAAGCGGTATGACCATGACGACCAACCACCTCAGGCAGGGCGCCGCCGGTAGTGGTGACCAATGGTACTCCACAAGCCATTGCTTCTATAGCAGGCAACGAAAACCCTTCGTACAACGAGGGCACCACGGCTACCTCTGATTCCGCATACATCTCGACCAGCTCATGGTCGGTAATACCGCTCACGAAACTAACGGCCCCATCCAAGCCAAGTCTACGAATGGCAACTGCGGCTCTGCTCTCTGGCTTCAGTCTCCCTACTACACTCAGTTCAACGGAGGGGTACTCTGCGCGAAGCTTGGCCAGGGCCTCCAATAGGGGAACGAGACCTTTCATGGGAACATCAGCGCTTGCCGTGGTCATGATCCGAGCCCTGCGACGGACCCTTCCTTCAAGTGGGCGAAACACAGTATGGTCAACACCTACGGGTACCACACTGATCTTCTTGAGATCAACACCCATCTGGTTCGATATGTCCACCTTCGAGTTGTTGGAGACCGTGATGATACGGGGCAAACGCGAAGCAACCCTCTTCTGCATAGCCAGAAATCCATACCAGCGCCTCAGGGTCACCTTTCGCCAAAAACTTCTGGCATGGCTGAGATCGAGCTCTTTGTCCACGGTTATGGGGTGGTGCACTGTTTCCACGAGAGGCCAACCATCTTTTACCATGCCAAGCAGGCCTCGCCCTAGGCTTTGATTGTCGTGAACTATGTCGAAGCTCCCCAATCGAGAAGCAAGCATCCTCCTCGCTCGCAGAGAAAAGGTGCGCGGCTCAGGGAATCCAGCAGTAAGCATGATTCCGTATTCGAGCCAATCAATGTAGTCATGGAACTCGCTAAGAGCCGGCGTACGAAATGGATCCGCGTCCCGATAGAGATCCAGACTGGGAACCGGTACGAGGTCCACACCTTCATCCAGGATAGGATAGGGAGGTCCAGAGAACACGGTTACCCGGTGACCCAGCTCTACTAACTCCCGAGTCAAGTAACGCGTATATATACCTTGGCCTCCACACTGTGGATTACCCCTGTAGACCAAGAAGGCAATCCTCAGCTGACGTTCGATCTTGTCCATGAAAGCCAAGCCTCTCGCGAATCAGTCGCTTGGTGCAAACACGAGCAAGCGAGCAGTTGGAAAGCGCATATCAGGTGCAGAAAATATCCCCATAATCATTACACATGCAGTTCATGCCCGATGCTCGACCAAAGCATCGATGAAGAGCTTCTCCCACTCCTCAGAGGTGGAAACGGGCCAGCGGTCTACAGCTGGAGGATGGTCAAGACAGTAGTGGACGGCTCGGGTTACCGTGGCTGGATCTGCAAGACTCGCCAACGCTCCCCCCATCTCCAACTCATGAAGCAGGTTCTCTCGCCCATGGCCGGGAACAACATCCAACAGTACAAGGGGACGACCGACCACTCTAGCTTCAGTACAGCTCTGACCCGGTGAGGTAAGTACTAGATCCGACGCTGCCATGAGCTCAGGTACTTTGTCAGTGAAACCATAGGCGTGTATGTGGTCGTTCCTCGCTGCTAGAGCAGCAAGTTGGTTGAACAACCTTCCATTGCTGCCAGCTACGGCAAGTACCTCTACCCCAGTGGCTGCAAGAGCCGTGGACAGCTCTGCAAGCGGTCCTACTCCCCAACCTCCAGCCATTGCCAGCACACAAGGTACATCATTGGGTATACCCAGGCGTTGACGGGCCGTTAATGAGTCCGGGGCATCGTAGAACACCTTTCGTACCGGAGCCGGAAGCATCCTCACTGTGGCGCTTGGTTGATACTGGCGAACCGTTGCAGCCGCAAGCTCAGAGGAGACCAGATAGAGATCGATCCCCTCCTGCACCCACATGCTGTGGGCTGTGGCATCCGTGCAGAAAGTAACTGTGAACAGATTCCGCTTTTCCTTCTTGAGCCTTCCCGCTACGGGTACTCCACTTGCGAAAACCGATATCAACAGTTCACAAGGGTGCTTGTCCAAATAGGTGCTAATCTTGGGCAATATCCTCTTGGTGGAAGCCTCCTCCATCCTCTTGGCCAACTTGCTTCCCCCTCGGAGATGAGTGAAATGATATCCATCGAAGAGCGACTGCACCGCAAACATCTGCTTGAATACCGCTTGGCTCAACCTTGCATTGACCACTCCAAGCAGGTTCAAGCAGTCTACTGTCTCCGTCGCTATGCCTATAGATGAAAGAGCTCCCTCACAAGCAGATGCAACCGAAGAATGCCCCATGCCAATGGAGCCGGAGAGGATAAGCGCAGAGAGCCACTTCGATTGCCCAGGCACGCCCACGATTTCGACTAGTACTTGGGCACGTAGTTCCCGTAGCCAAATATGGCCGTACCTACAGCATCAGGATCCTCTACCCCACCAATAACCTCGGTTACCCAGGGCAAGCGATCTCGCAGGATTCTCTCTACTCCTCCTTGCAGAGTCATGGAACTCAGGGCGCAAGTGCCACATGCTCCTTGTAGCGCCACCTCGATCTCACCGGTTTCCACATCTGCGTTCACTAGCACTAGATCACCGCCATCAGCCTGTACGGCTGGGCGCATCATCTCTATTAGTTCATCAAGCGCCTGACGACGCTCGTTGCGTTCCTCCTCGCTCAGCATCAATACTCTCCTATCATCACTCCACCGCTACCATGGTACTAGGAGAATAAATGAAAACAGGCCACACACCAGAGAGCAGCAATAACATAACTCGACCACAAGCCCCTAGTTTGGTTATCCTCGCCGCTGGATTAGCTCGCCGCTACGGCGGGATAAAACCACTGGCCCCAGTCGGCTGCAACGGGGACGCCATCATAGACTTCGCTGGACGAAATGCTTCCATTGCTGGTTTTGGCAAGATAGTGGTAATAGTCCGTAGGGCAATTTACTCAACTATCAAATACCATATAAGAAGATGCTGGCCTAGTTCACTAGAGGTAGCTTACGTGCTACAAGATGCTGATAGTACGCTTTCGCCAAATCAATCGATACCCCTAGGAACAGCTCATGCCGTCTTGATGGCACAACCCTATATCGAAGGACCTTTTGGCGTCGTCAATGCTGATGACATCTATGGCACAGAATCCTACCAGTTGCTTCATGCCGCATTAAGCAACCAAAACAACCTCTCCGACGAGAGCTGTCATGTTCTAGTGGGCTTTCATCTGAGCAATACTGTCATTACCGACAAACCAGTAAAGCGCGCTGTCTGCAGCGTCACTCCTGCCAACTACTTGTCCGGTATATCCGAACGCACCGTACTGAGATCGAAGAATGGAGAGTTCTTGGCCAGTGGAGGAGAAGGACCAGAACATCTGGATGGGAACGAGATAGTCTCCGTCAACATGTGGGGATTCCAGTTGTCAATCTTCCCAGTGCTCGAAAGGGCTATGAAATTGTTCTACACTCAAAATCCCTCATCGGAACTGGATCAAAGCAATGGACCCGTAAGCGACTACGCTGAACTCCTGCTACCGGACGTAGTCTCCTCCATGCTGAAAGATGAGTCGGAGACGCCAATCCGAGTATTGGAAAGTCGCGACATGTGCATTGGGGTAACTCACCCTGATGACTTGGAGTTGGTCAAGAGAAGAATGAGGGAGCTGGTTGCCGAAGGAGTCTATCCGGAGGTCCTGTGGCGATAGCTTTCAGGCACCCGGAGACCACCTCTCACCGAGGAAAGCTGAGGATTGCACAGCTCAGCTTTAAATCTCTCCGAAGCGTTGTAGATCCTTGGAGAACACATTGGCGTCTATTGGTTGCAGCATGCATAAACTTCGCTCTTGTTGGAGTAGAGGTTGCTTATGGATTGTTGGGCCACTCAGAAGCACTACTAGCAGATGCAGGCCACAACCTAGGTGACCTGGCTGCTATCCTCCTAGCTCTGACAGCAGCCAAATGGGCTCTTCGACCTAGAACCACCTTACGATCATTTGGTTACTACCGCGGTACCATTCTGGCAGCTCTTGGCAACTCTGCAATGATGATCGCAGCAACAGCACTCATAGTCGCGGGAAGCATATGGCACCTTCTCCACCCGCAAGTCGTCGACGCTTCATCGGTCATAGCAGTAGCCTCCGTTGCCTTTCTGGCCAACATAGGAGCCGCTCTGCTGCTCATCCCCCGTTCCAAGGACTTGAATGCCACCACGATCTTCTGGCATATGGCTGGTGACGTAGCTACTTCTGCAGCAGTTGCACTTAGCGGAGTCGTGATCCTGCTCACCGGAGGTCTCTACCAGATCGACCCAGCAGTGTCCATGGGTATAAGCATATTGATAGCTTGGCAGGCTTGGCGTCTTCTCCGCGCAAGCATAGACGTCCTGTTGGAATCCGTACCCTCCGATATAGACCTCCACTCTCTGGAAAGTGCAATGATGACCATGCCAAGGGTAGCTGAAGTGCACGATCTGCACGTATGGAGCCTCTCCAGCGATGTACGTGCTCTCTCGGCTCACCTGGTCCTCCAGGGTCATCCCTCCTTGGAGGAGGCCCAGGCGATCGGAGACCAGGTGCGCGAGAACATCGAAAAGACGTTCTCGATCGCGCACTCCACACTGGAGCTCGAATGTGAGAGATGCAGCGACGACCCGAACGACCCCTGCTACATAGACCGTACTTCATCCCCTCCCCATGAGGGTGCGAGGTTATCGAATGGAATTGCTTCAGAGGGTGCTGAAGCGACAGGCATGAGTAGCTCTGATATAACGAGTGGGACCCCAGTCACTCAGTGATGGTACGACGGCATCTCTTCATCTCCGGCAAGGTGCAGGGCGTGTTCTTCAGGGCAAGCCTGCAGGAACTGGCTGAGAAAGCTGGTGTCAGTGGATGGGCACGGAATACTCCTGATGGTCGCGTGGAGGCTGTTCTCGAAGGTGAGGAGGATGCCGTGAACGCCTTGATATCCTGGTGCAAGGTAGGACCTCCTAGAGCCGAGGTGAAGAATGTGGAGATGGAAGAGGAAGAGCCTGAGGGAGAAGGGGGACATTTCGCTATTAGGTGAGTGGAGGAAGGCGTAACTTAGCAGTAAGGTCGAGACGAAGAGGGCCTCCCTCCGGGACAATGGTACGGCAGTCCCAGGCAGTCTTAGGAAATTAGATCGAACAAATTATCGTCATCTTCCGCAATTGCCTTGGCTATTAGTGCAGTTCGGGTTTCCCCCCATCCCATTGGTCCAAACCGTGCTAGCTTTTCTTGACTTACTTGTTCTGGTCGTTTGGAAATATCTGGATGATCGGGAGAGCCTGTATTCACCTGTTCCCGAGCAGAAACTCGTCTTCCATTGTGGAATTGGATCGTCACTTCAGCGGGAAATACCATTGCTGTTCGGAATCGTCTTGCAGGGGTCGGGAGGGCAGTGGTGATCCTCGGTCGCTCCTTGTCGATCAGGAAGATTGCAAGATCCTTGATGATGTCAGGATGCAAGTTTGTACAGGCAGTCGTAGGATGATCAGTTTTTACCTTGAGCAGACCTTTGAGCATTTGGTATGGACCCACCTCTGATAGGAGAGAGCCGAGAGGAGGCAGATTCATCAAGCTGGCACCTATAGCTTGACTGGTCATACGCCAATCATGGCGTAGCACCACCTTGTCAGCTAGTGCACCTAGCTGTTCGGCATGGTCGGCGAGCCAACTATTCTGCAACACATCCGGATCGAACGACGAAGCAACTATCGTAACAGCCACTGACCAGGGAACTGAGAAACCGACTATTACTGGACTAAGTGCATGATAACTGTGCCGGGCTCGATGAACATGCTTACTGAATAGGCTCTTAGCCCTGGCCCTGATCCTGGGTCCGGCAATGGTGGATCTGGTGGTGGTTCTGGATGTGGAGGTGGTGGATGCGGCGATCCTGGGTTCTACGATGGTCATGGTATTCATCGCGCAGGTAAAGATACTGGCATCCACAGCTATAGAGGAAATGGTAGAGGGATCCAAAGGCCCTAGTGAGAGAAGAGATTCGATTACAGAGGTAAGATAGGCACAGCCTGGAAGAGGTTTGATTGCCAGCGTCCTCGTAAGCCAGTATTCCCCGAGCCCCCCAAGAGCAGCATGAAAAGGTGCATAGGAAAAACTGGACAGTAAACCATCTGGAGTGTCGAGGATGTCAAGTGGCCCAATCATGCCCTTGGCAGCTAGTCGAGCCGCTCTGAGTCCTGATATGGTCCCCTCGACTGCTGTCAGAACCTTGGTTCCCGAAGAGATGAAACCCGGTATAGATGGTCTAGGTGGTTGATATAACGCTATGGCCAATGCATGAGCCGTACGTTCTTTGTTTAATCCCAGTACTTTCGCTGCTGCTGCAGCAGCTCCAGCCGCATGCACGAATGACCAGAGCTGACCGTTCAGAGGACCAAGTATGCAAGCTGCTCCTAACCGAGCTTCTACCTCGTCAGCTATCAACTGAGCCAACAACTGGACGTCTGCTCCAGCTCCTGTCTCGCTAGCCAGGAGAAGCGGTACGAGAACCGCCGAATGGCCTGGGTGGGCAAAACTAAGGTAATCATCGAAATCCAAAGCCATGGAGAAAGCACTGGCAGCTACCAATGCATCGTCCACACGAACCTTGCGTTCAGTGAAGACTAGCGGAGCAGGACCTGTACTCGCCCAAGAAGATACCGCATCCAGAACAACACGCGCAGAGTCATCGTTGTAAGAAGAGGCTATAGAGGCTAGCACTGACCGGCGTTGGGCTCGTAAACGATCCAGCACGTCAAGAGGGATCACATTCAACTGAAGTGAACTGGCAAAATCAGCTATTTCCTCTATATAGCCCATACTACTATATTATCTATACTACTATATAACTCATACTATCGTGTAGTACTCAGCCAAGAACGGGAGAACCGTTCCTCGCCCTTGGGACGGAGATTGCGGGTTACCTGATCAATGGCAACCTCGAACAAACAGCTCCTCTCTTGCGGACGGCGGTTGTGATCCATCTCCCTCGAACTCATATGCCAGCACATCTCCTGCATTGTCGGACGGCCATTATAGATATTTCGAGTGATTATAGAGATCAACTTTACGATATTCTATTATTAAACTTATATTATACGAACAAAGCCACTCTCGTCACTCGCTTCTCGGGAGTCACCTCTAGGTGGTGGGGGCACATCCCTAGCAATGACATGTACATCTACACCGGCTTTCGCAGCAGCACGAAGTACCTTCTGTACTATGGAACCTTTGGTAATTTCCTCCCATCGCTTCCGCCTAGTTGAACCAAGCACTATCTGAGTAATATGGTGATCCCGTGCAAACTCAACCAATGCATCAGCTGGATCAGGTGCACGTATCTCCTCCCATATACCCCCAACATTCGCGGCCAACTTTTTCAAACCTTCTACTTCATCGCGGTTGATGCGCGACCCATCATCTGGAAGGATATGCACCACATACAGTACTCCCTTGGAACGAGCCGCCATCCGAGCAGCTCGTCGTATTATTTGATCTGCACTCCCACTAGCAGTAACTCCGACCATGATGCGCTCTGTGGTCTCCCACAATCCCTTCATGCCGTGCCGTCTCAGATAAGCGAGCATCTCCTCATCGGTCTCATCGGCTAAAAAGCGAAGGGCCAGTTCGCGAAGGGCAGTGAGATTTTCCACTCGAAAGAAATTGTCCAATGCAGAAGGAACCTTTTCCGGAGGGTATATATTGCCATGCAGCATGCGACGACGAAGCTGTCCTGGGGAAGAGTCAACCAGCTCGATCTGATCAGCCTTACGTACCACCCAATCAGGAACTCGTTCCCTAACCCGAACCCCAGTCATTTCCTCTACTGCGTCAGCAAGGCTTTCCAGGTGCTGGATATTCACTGTAGTGATCACACCAATACCAGCATCCAATATCTCGAGAACATCCTCCCAGCGCTTTTCGTGACGTCCACTACCTGGAACGTTGGTATGAGCCAATTCATCAATTAGAGCTACCTGGGGATGGCGAGCCAGTACAGCATCCAGGTCCATCTCTTCGAACTCCTTGCCACGATAAATCACTTTTTTCCGTGGCACGATCTCCAAGTCCCTTATCTGTTCGGCCGTGTGGAGACGACCGTGGACTTCTACAAACCCTATTACCACATCGGTGCCGCGCTGATGCCTCCGCCAACCTTCATTGAGCATGGCAAAGGTCTTGCCTACCCCTGCCGCAGCACCAAGATATATACGAAATCGTCCTGCAGGTTCTACGCTAGTCCTAGTATCACTCTCTGTCTGGAGCCCCTTCGTCTCTTTCCTTCCCAACTCATGAATGGCCCCAGCTTCTAAGCTTTCCTCGGTCTTGTCGATTTCCCATGCTGGAATCTCTGGTTCGTCATCCCCTGTATGCTCCACTGCTTTCTCCATTCCCAACTCATTCAAGCTGGCCAAAAGGGTCATACCTGGTCATGCCTGGTCATACCCTTCGATCCCTCCTCTAGTCTCGATCCCCTTGTTCCAGTATCAATCCCCTTGTCATCAGTCATTCTGCTCCAAGAATAGTTAGTCGACCGAGAAAATCACCCCTGGATTCAACAGTCCTTTGGGGTCTAATGACCTCTTTATCGCCTTCATAGCAGCTATTTCCGCATTGCTTCGACAAAGTGACAACCAGGGGGACTTTGCAATACCTACACCATGCTCGGCACTGATGCTTCCACCAAACGAAGCCACATGACGAAGCAGCTTCTCTTCAATACTGGTATCAGAAGGTGATGGTCCTTGAACGCTCAAATGAAGATTGCCATCGCCAAGATGGCCCCATACAACCAACTGAACCTCTTGACCGCCAAGTTCGTGATTGAAGGAGGCAACCAGCTGGCGCATGGACGATTCGAACTCGGCTAAAGAGGCTTGAGGTATGGTTACATCAAAGACATGCTGAGGCGAAGCGGTACGGTTGGATATCTCGGGATGCCACTCTCGGTAGGCCCACAACCGTTCTCTTACCGTGCTATCCGTACCAATAGCAGAGTCGAGCACCCCTGGAGCAGTACTGAGGAAATCAAGTAAATTGTCCACAGGATCGTGGCGGCCAGCTACTTCAACAGTAAGATATACGGGGTAGGACACATCAAATGGCTTCTGTAGTCCGACTTGTCTAGAGACCATCTCTACGCCTTCTCTGTACATGATCTCTACCGCTCTCAGCCCCTCCAGCGACTTGCGCATGTCTTGGAGTAAGTTCACCGCATCAGCGGTGGAATCAAGAGCAATCAATGCAGTAGCCCTATAGGGAGCCTTGGGAACAAGTCGGAGACGAGCCGCTGTAACAACGGCAAGAGTACCCTCACTCCCCGTGAGAAGACCTGCAATGTCGTAGCCAGTATTGTCCTTGACCAAACCACCGAGGTGAGAGATAACCTCACCGGAGGCAAGGACTGCTTCCAGCCCAAGTACCTGAGCACGAGTTGAACCAAAAGCCATTACCTGCATACCACCTGCATTAGTAGCTACCATGCCACCAACGGTGGCGGAGTCGCGAGCGCCGAAGTCAACGGGGTACTCATATCCATGCTGCAAGGCATAACGCTGAAGACGAGAGAGGGTTACACCAGCCTCGGCAGTTATTTGGCCACTGGCATCATCTATCTCCCCTATCCCATCCAATCGTTTCAGTGAAAGAACCACCTCCCCTCCACGAGGGACCGAACCGCCAGTCAAACCGGTATTCCCTCCTTGGGGGACTATGGGACAGCCGTAGTCAGCACACAACTTCACTACAGCAGAGACTTCCTCGGTGGTCTTGGGCCTTACGGCGCACCGAGCCTTTCCTTGAAAACGCCTCGTCCAATCTACCTCGTAGGAACTGAGGCTAACTGGATCATCGATTACATTAACTTCGCCCACCACTTTTCTCAGCTCTTCTTCTAAACTCACTAGCTCGCCCCCTTCTCCATGACGATCCCCAATGGCTGGGCTATACAGCCGTATCAGTGATCATAGGCCGTTCCTGACCGTTTTTTTGCACAATGTCCCTTATCCCAGTCTCACGCTTCCCCGCTCCCAAAGCGTTTAGACAGCCCAAAGCGTTTAGACAGACAGTGCCTGCACACAATACCGTTCTGCAACGGTAGGGATGTGCACATCCCTACAACATGCTGTGCAGAGATCACAGCTTGGTGAAGAGCCAACTGTTGTCAACCCGAGTTCTCAGGCAATTCTTAGGTTTGCTTAAAGGAAATGTTAATTCTCGTGAGGAAGGCTTGAGTCCATGGAGTTAACCCCTGAAGGAGCATCCTCTACTGTAGTGATTACCAAATGACCTCTTCCACCAACAGTTTTGATGTTGTGGTAGTTGGGGGTGGTGTGATCGGCCTGTCCATTGCTTGGAGAGTAGGGCAAGAAGGATTGAGGGTGGCCCTCGTAGATCCCGATCCTGGTGGAGGAGTGTCATCTATAGCAGCAGGGATGTTGGGTCCTACTACCACGAGATCTGCGTATGCTGAGGAAGAGTTACAAAATTTCAACGCCATCTCTGCTGCAGCATATCCAGCTTTCTCTATTGAGCTGGAGGAAGTTTCTGGCATGAAGGTTGGATACGAACACTCTGGTGGAATATTGGTAGCCGTGGATGCAAAGGCTGGTGAGGGTCCAGAACTTTCATTTCCAGCAGCTGATGGCCATCGCGGGGATGGAGTGAGGTTCATAGAGAGCGTATACAAGTATCAAGCCAGTCTGGGATTACCAGTTCAGATGATCAGCTCGGAGCAGTGTAGGTTGCTTGAGCCCTGTATATCTCCTCAGGCGACGATGGCGGTGTTGTACGAGGACGAAGGGCATGTCGACTCCAGACGGTTGTGCCAGGCGTTGGTACGAGCATGCCGTGCAGTGGAGGTAAATATTCATCTTCACCGTGTCGTTCACCTTATTACCAAGGGTAGGGAGGCAAAGGGCGTTCTATTGGATGATGGTAGGCAATTGGATGCTGCCTCCATTGTCCTTGCAGCTGGAGCCTGGTCCCACTTGCTGAACGGCTTACCTGAGATGGTGGTGCAGCCATTACGCCCCTTGAAAGGTCAGGTTGTTCGAGTACGTAGCCGTATGGATGCAGTCTACGAGGTACCCTCTCGAACCATTCGTGCTCATGTGAACGGTCGTCACGTGTATGTAGTTCCTCAACTAGGAGGGCAAGCGGTTGTTGGAGCTACGTTGGAGGATGAGGGGTACGATACCTCCGTTACCGTGGAGGCCGTGCACAGACTTTTGCACGATGCCTCTTTGGTCGTGCCTTCCATCGGAGGTATGGAAGTAGTCAACCTAGGAGCTGGACTTCGCCCAGTAGCTGCTGACAATGTTCCTATGATAGGAGCCTCTTTTGTGGAAGGCTTATTCTTGGCCACGGGTCATGGAAGGAATGGGGTTCTGCTGGCACCTGCTACGGCAGAGGCGGTATGCAAACTTATAACCAAGGGAGTAGTAGACGAATCCATCCGCCCATTTTCTCCAAAACGCTTCTACCGCGAAACAGATGGGTCATGAGTACTTACGGGTACTATTCGATTCAACCAATACTGCAGTGCAAATAACCGTGCTTACCTGACATAGATGAACAAGTACTATTCGATTTAACCTTTGGGAAGAGCGGAATTCAACCTCTGGAAAGAACCGTATCTGGTTGGTAGAGAGGAGGCTTTGGTGACGTGGGTGCAGATGTCAGTAGCCATGTGCTGAGTGTTGCAGTACCTCCAGCAGGTGTGAACATAGTGAGAGGTTTGCGTGATCGAGGCATTCTTCCTGGTTTCGTCGAACCAGTGGAGGTAGGTGTAGACGGCACTGTGAAGGGAGCTTCCTTGGAGGACATAAAGGTGGCCTGGCAAGTAGCTGTATGGTCCCCTGAGTGGTTTGCCGTTTGCATGAGGGCTCTTCCTGCCCTTGAATGGTTGCACTCTGATTTTGTTGGAACCGATCAGCTCCCCCTTGACGACCTAGCGAAGCGAGGGATCGTATTTACTAATGGAGCAGGGAATTTTTCTCGGCCAATGGCTGAGTGGGTGATACTTGCGGCAATGGCCGCCTCAAAAGAGTTATTCAAATTCATTCATGCCTCGGAGCAAGGGGAATGGAACCGGAAGATTTACCCTAAAGAATTGTCTGGTTCGATAATGTGTCTTCTGGGTCTTGGATCGGTAGGCCAATTAGTGGCAGAGATGGCCTCTTGTTTGGGTATAAAGGTGAGAGCAGTCACTCGCCATCCGCGCACCTTCTTGCCGAGGGGAGTGAGAGAGCTGATTCCATACGCCAACTGGCATGATCATCTAAGCGATGTCGACTTCTTGGTGTGCGCTCTTCCCCTTACCGAGGAAACTGCCAACATGGTGAATGAGTCCACTTTTGCTTTGATGAAAGAAACGGCTTGGTTGATCAACGTTGCCCGAGGCGGCATTGTAGATGAGGCTGCTCTAGTACGAGCTTTGGATGATGGCCGAATAGGCGGGGCAGTTCTCGATGCCTTTGTAGTCGAGCCCCTCCCCCCGAACCATCCGTTGTGGAGGCGCTCTAATGTCCTAGTGCTCCCACATCGTAGTTGGTACTCACCTCAGGTGGAAGAGCGAACAACTCAGCTATTCGCCAGCCAGCTGTACCGCTGGATCGAAGGTAAGCCTCTTCGCAATGTCGTAGATCCTGCCCTTGGCTATGCCCCCGGTGAGTTATGACCGCTTCCTAGAGGTTATGCTTAGAGATTCCATGACCCTCAGTTCCTGTAGTTTTTAGGAACACTCATAAAGCCTTTTCCAGCTGCTGGGCAGCTATGAGCAAGGGATCCCAAACAGGGGCAAAAGGAGGCGCATAGGAGAGGTCGAGTGCGTTGAACTGCTCTACGGTCATTCCTGCATGAAGAGCAGTTGCCACTACGTCGATCCGTTTGGCTGCCCCTGAACGACCAATGATTTGCCCTCCTATGAGCTTGCCAGTTTTGCGGTCTGCTAGTAGCTTGACCTTCAAAGGGGATGCCCCGGGGTAGTAATGAGCCTTGTTGCCAGCGGTGATCAAGGAGGTGGCTACCTCGAATCCTTCATTGGATGCCTCGGCTTCTCCAAGACCGGTCCTAGCTACCTCTAGATCGAATACCTTGGCTACCGCAGTTCCTACAACCCCTCCAAAGCGTACCCGCCCCCCTACCATGTTTTCACCGGCTATACGGCCTTGCTTGTTGGCTGTGGTACCCAGAGGTATCCAAGCTCGTTTGCCGGTTATTAGGTGAGTAGATGCAGTACAGTCACCTGCAGACCAAACGCCGTCTACGGGGGTCCGCATGTAGTCGTCGGTGGCTATTGCTCCTGTCTCGTCTCGGGGAATCCCAGCAGCATCGGCTAGTTCTGTAGCTGGACGTACACCACTGGAGAATATGACTAAATCAGCAGGGAGAGACCTCGAGGTAGTAGTCACCCCGCTGACCCTTCCTGTAGGGGTGTCTTCCACGGCTACCAGGGCTTCTTCGGTGAATACCTCAACCCCTTTGTCGAGCAGTTCAGCTGCTACGAGCTCGGACATCTCCGGATCTACGGTCGAGAACACCCGAGGGAGCATTTCAACTACTGCAACTTCATGCCCAAGAGCTTTTACGGCCTCGGCAAGCTCCATTCCCACATATCCCCCTCCTACGATCACTACTCTGAGCGGTTTTTTGTGTAACGCTTCGGAATCGGCCAATATAGCTCTGAGTAACAAACCGTCATCGAAGTTGCGCAGGACAACTGATCCCTCAGCATCCACTCCCTTGACGGGAGGCTTGGTAGCTACTGCACCGGTAGAAAGCAATAGCTGATCGAATGGTTCTTTGTACTCTTTTCCAGCCTCTTTGTCTACCACTTTTACATTGCGATGATCCAAATCGATCTCCACTACTTCGTTGAACCTTCGGAGGTCTATGCCATCTTCGGCAAAGCGCTCTGGGGATCTAGCTATCAACATTCTTGCATCTGGTACAAGTCCCTCGACATAGTACGGCAGCCCGCAGGCGGCATACGAGGCTGTACCTGTACGTTCCAGCACTACAACCGATATATTCTTGGAGATCCTAACTGCTTTGGATGCTGCGCTCATGCCTGCTGCATCTCCGCCTACTATGACAATTCTTTCCGCCACCACTACCTCCTTTTAGCAGGCTCATAGAAGATGTTTACTACTTTTACAGTAGTCGGTCGATGTCCCTTCAGTCTCATCCGGACTTTCTTGGTCTCGGTCAGAAACTTTGAACAGCGTCCTGACTGCGGTTACTCCATCAAGTTGCTCTATCAAGTTGTAATGGATGTGGTGGTTGGTGGGGTGTCGCGTGAGTGAACCAGGGCTTCCAACTTCCTCTACTTGGTTAGATTAGGTCGCGTTCCGCACAACTGCTTTCCGTTCAGCGTGGACCTGGAGGTTCGTAAAAGTTGGAATAAACCCCAAGGGGTATGTGTTGCCAACAACACTAGGTTCAAGAAACAGTAGGAGATCCAGAGACAACGAGGTTGGTTGAACAAGGAACGGCACAATGGAGTTTCAAGAGGAGGTGGTGACAGAGGTACTACGTAGGTTGAGGCGAGCAGAGGGCCAGGTAAGGGGTATAGAGCGTATGCTCGTCGAAGAGCGGGATTGTCGGGAGATCATCAACCAATTGGCTGCTGCTATACGAGCATTGGAACAAGCAGGAGTGCGATTGCTTGCCAACGGGTTAACCTACTGCATCCAACATCCCGACGAAAGCTCATCCAATGGTTACACCACAAAAGAAATAGAGGATTTGCTTCTCAAACTACGATGACAACTCAAAAGCTAGCCATCGTTGCGTCGAGAAGTCTGATGATCATCTTAAAAGGCCAACAGTAATGATTTGGAGCTCTTCCAAAGGAGACTCTCTTCGAGGACAGAGTTTTCCTAACTCGGCCAGGTGATTGATCAAAGCCTTCCCAAAGGATGTTGTCTCAAGGGGCAGGCAATGAATGCAAAACGGTAAGATTTTAATAAATAGATAGTGCAAAGGAGAAATTTTAGTGGCAGTTATTACCCATGCAGATACGGAACAGGCTTTTGAAGATGAAGTAATCAACTCCGACATACCCGTAGTCGTGGATTTCTGGGCAGCTTGGTGTGCTCCTTGCAGGATGGTTGCACCTGAACTGGAGGAGTTGGCAGAGGTTCATGACGGGACCGTAAAGGTCGTAAAGGTTGACGTGGACTCCAATCCTGAGGTGGCAGCAAGATACCAGATCTTCAGCATACCCACGATTGGTTTGTTCGACGGAGGCGAGCTAGTAGGCGTTACCATCGGAGCAAAGCCACGTAGATCCATCGAGGCCGAGCTAGGTCTTGCTTCTCTAGTAGCTCGCAAGAGCAGTTCCAGCAATTAAAGAATACTGATATGCATGGGATCGAGGCTATAGTTGCTCTGCCGATGACAGAGGTGGAAAGCGCTGTAAAGCGTGCTCTGGCAGATCATGGTTTCGGAGTGCTCAGCGAGATTGATGTTTCCTCTGTGCTGGCAGAAAAGATAGGGGTGCAAAGGCCTCCACTAAAGATCTTAGGTGCTTGCAATCCGCAGATAGCTCATCGTGCCTTGGAGCGAGATCCAAGTGTGAGCCTTCTGCTCCCCTGCAATGTAGTCCTAGAGTCTCTTGGGGAGAACTCCACAAAAGTAACTGCCGTTGACCCATCGGAGCTGATGACAGGTGAAGACTTCAACGATCTAGCCACAGAGGCAAAAGAGCGATTGCAACAAGCCTTGTCGCAGCTGCCTTCGTGACCTTCTCTCCACCCTACTTGTTACCTTCGCCAGGGATTTCCTTGTTGGGCCTTTGGCCCAAGCGCCTATCCATTCCGGCCCTAAAGGGTCGGAGTTTTCGGCGCGTTTCTGGCTAAGAGGAGAGTGCAGTTCGTACAGGAGGTAAGGCAGCCCTGACCAATACATCTATTGCTCGATGCTCTCCCTCCTCGTCGTTGACGATGCGAATTGCATCGCGAGAGCTCACTAGCTCAAGTTGTTGCCCTAACGGGTCGGCGTTTATATCCTCTACAACCTCATCAGGAGTGTATAAAACAGACGGGTCGCGTGGCCCTAGATAACCATCCGTCAAATTAGCAAGGTGATGCGCTACCACGAGGAGGGTCCCTCCAGGTCCAACTGCTTTCGCCGCCTTACTCAACACAGTACGTCGTTGCTCTCTCGGTAGCTGCACATAGAAAAGAAGCACGAGATCAAAGGCGCGCTCCTCAGGCTCGTACTCCAATAAATCAGCTTCAATCCATTTTATCCCCTCTATTCCCTTCATCGCGGCATACCGACGACCCTTGTTTATGCCTACCGAAGAGAAGTCCACTGCCACAACCTGCCATCCTTTGGATGCCAACCACAAAGAATTACGTCCTTCCCCGGCACCCAAATCCAAAGCCTTTCCGGGCGGCATATCGTCTACCTCTTGCACCAGGAATTGATTGGGAAGATCACCCCATACCAACTCTCGCTCGGCATAACGCTTGTTCCAAGTTGTGGCATCCATAGACATCATTATTATTGTTGCATGAATACTCCTGATGTGTTGACAGGTGGTATGAAGGCTGTGTGAAAATCGCTTGGCAAAGAGTACTCCTATGGCTTCTGATCGCTTTGTACTCATGGATCGAAGGGGGATTACGCACTTTCACCATGCCGGCTGTAGTTCTAGTTGGCATGGCCGTAACTTTTTTCCTTGGATTTGGTTTGATACTTTCCTTGCCTGCAAGCGCTCTGCCAATAGTCCGAAGAACTATCGAAAGAGCGTCCAAATCCCAATATTCAGCTACAAGTCGATCGTCAGATGGGGAAAAGACTTCAACTGTAAGACCAATAACGCTTGCCTCATGGCTAGTAGTAGCTCTGACGGTTACTGCTTTCGAGCTCATGGAGTTGTTCCAACTGCCTAGGAAAACTCACCCGACCATCAGCTCCTTGATCGTCCCTTTGCTCGCCCATTCACATTTGCTCCATAGTCTAGCCTTTTTTGCCTGGTTAATAGCTGCCTGGTGGATCGTAAGGGACTGGGCAGAGCTATGAGCTATAGGGCAGAGAAAAAGATGAAGATACCATGGCGTAGGGCACGAGGACTGCGTGGTGAAGAGTAGAAGATCAAGTTGGGGCAAATGATCAACCTATCCAAATCGGCTATCGCCTACACCTGGTACGGCCTTGGATTGCTTGTAGCAGCTCTTGTCATCGCTGGAATAGCATGGCCTACGAAAGCACCCAAATTGAGCTCCTTGCTCAACTGGCTAAAGCGATCAACCTGGGGCAGGTGGCTGCTCCTGTTGGGATGGATGTGGGTTGGATGGCACTTCTTCGTAAGATGACCTCTGCATCAGGCAGCACAGCTCCAGTTACGTTAGGTTGAATGGCACTTCTTCATAGAATGACCAACCGCGCCCCGCAAAGTCCCTGGCTCATATACATAGAGAAGATATCAGAAGAAACGGGCCCAACGGTTACACGGTGAACTTAGGGCTTCACAGGACAGTACGGCTGGGTGTGGGCGGGCAGATTCTTCGCTCCGTTGGCATAGGAGTAACCTCTGCCTCCGTTACAAGCAATGAACGCCCCTGGCCTGCCGTCAGCTTGGCTGATGATGCTCGGGTCGTACTTCTCTATGTGGAAGTCGGAGACTGGGTCTATGGTGCCCGCAGAGAAGCTCCAAGACCCGAACATCCCTCCAGGTGTGGAGTGGGGTAACCTGGCAAGCCCCTCGGAGAAGCTCTGAGGGGTCAAGTAAGGACCTGCTGCTTGCAGACCATCGAAGAACTGGAGTAAGGAAGAGTAGTCCAGTGGGTAAAGGGGTTCTATCTTCCCTGATACGTGGGCCATTCTCCAAGTCTGTACAGCCTCCTGATCTGACCTCAGAGGCAGTCCAGAGGTAAACATGTGGATGGTTTGAGCTGGAGGAAGGAGCTGAGCCAAGGGGCTCAGTCCCGTGGTGATAGCAAACTCTGGCTGTATGTACCACTCTGGATAGTAGTTCTGTTCATCGGCTGCTTTGGTGAGGAATATAGGGGTTACAGGATCAGCCCCTATATACAAGATGGTGGTCACTCCTGCCGACTTGAACTGAGCTATGGCGCTTTGTGCCTGACTCTCCAAGGTGGAGAGGTCGAATGAGTAACCTACTTGGATGGCAGGATGAACCCCGTAATGGGAGAGGTCGGAGACTACCAAATCCTTGGCGGCAATGACCTGGGGGTTGTTCTCCATGTAGAGTATCCCTATTACCCTCTTCTTGTGGGTCAGGGCCTTGCCTGCATAAATAGCAGGCAATCCGCTCATCTCCTTGCCCACGATAGCTGCTGCTGCAACAGCAGCCTTGGACAAGTCTGGGCCAGGGGTGTACACATACGGTGCACGCTTGGCGAACCAAGAGGCGGTCTCCGTGTAGAGACTGAAGGCTATTACATGCTGAGCAACAAGGTCATCATTGTACAGAAGACTAGAGTCGATCAAGGACATATCAGCGAAGGCACCCATGCTCTTGGCAGTAACGGCATCTGCTTGAGCTTGCGGAGCTCCCTTGCCCACATCCTCGTTGATGAAGTTGCCCTGACCCATGAAAGGCTTTAGCACCACATGGCGACCGTAGAGCTCGAAGTAGTGGTTGAAGACCTTTATGTAAGCGTTCAAGGTGCGTATGGTCTCCTGGTTGGTGCCAATGGCCCACTTGGGTATCAAGGCATAGAGCAAGCTCAACTCCGAGGAGGAGGCCAACCTGTAGGTAAGGGTAATGGTGGTAGCGGTCACTCCAGGGGCAGTAGCCCCTCCGTTGTTACCGTGCCAGGCAGGCTGGCACCAAGGAGAGTAATGAGACCAAGGCAACTGGCGTACCCCGGGACCACACCTTATGCCAGCCACGGTCAAGCCGGGAGCCTGAGGAGTGGTTGCCGGAGTGATCCCAGAGGGAACCGGAGAAGTGGAGGTAGTTGGGGAATAAGAAGGGCGCGACTTGGCCAACGAAGGCATATAAGTTACAACAATAACCACAACCCCAATCCCTAGGATCAAGCCAAGATAGCGTTTCAGAATTACTCCTGTTGCACGAAAGAACCGTTCACTCATTTTCAGCTTGACTTCCCTGTCTACTCAGATTGGAGTATTCATCGTTCTTCTCTCTCTTACCCTCAGTTGCCCCGTGTGTGTGAGCTTTTTCTTCCCTACTGTCACCAGATCCTTCATGGTTGGAGCGAGCTCCTCCAGAACGTCCAATCACTGCTTCATCGGTCCCCAGATAAGCGGCAATTACAGCAGGAGCATTGAGCACCAAAGTCGGTTCACCTTCAGCAATTACCTCCCCTAGGTGCATGCAAACCAATCGATCAGCCAAAGAAGAGACTAAAGGAACATCATGTTCTATGATGATGAACGCAGCGCCTGTTTCCTCTCTCAAGCCCAAGAGCAGCTCTCCAAGTGCTTCAGACTCTCGTTGGGCTATGCCAGCAGACGGTTCATCAAGGAGGAGGACACTAGGCTCATGCGCAACTGCACAAGCCAGCTCCACTACTCTACGTGTCCCCGTGGACAGCTCTGATACAAAAGAGTCTCGCCAACGTCTGATGCCCATTCGGTCTAGTAGCTCCTCCACCATTTCAGCTACTTTGGCCTCCGAACGTCTAACTGCACTCAAGCCCAACATGGAGGCTAAAGGATCCTTAACCTCCACACGACGCTCCAAGGCAAGGGATATGGCCTCGCTTACGGTAAGAGTAGGGAAAAGCCTGGCTTCCTGAAATACTCTCCCAAGACCTAATAAAGCGCGTTGAGCAGCGTATAGATTGGTTATATCCCTGCCAGCCATCATGATCCTGCCGGTGTCAGGTAGCACGAACCCTGAACATACGTCAAAGAAGGTAGTCTTTCCTGCTCCATTGGCACCTATAACTCCAAGGATTTCTCCTTGGTCGACCGAAAGGGTAACTCCACGCAAAGCAGCTACTCCTCCAAATTGTTTGGTTACATTCTGGACCATAAAGGCTGGAACGGTTGGTTTATCGAACCTTTGACCGTTCTGTGGATCTGCTCGATCATCTCTCAGCTGCATAACTCTGAAGGGCTCGTGGTCGTCGCCCTCCTCACCAACTTCGCTGGGAGAGCTAACGCTGGGAGAGCCAACGCCATCTCGATAAGATTCACCCCCTAGGGCCTGTGCAACTAGATCCTCTATGCTTGGCTGTGCAGGTGGTGGTGGTGGTAGATTTTCCGCTCCTTGGTATGCAGGAGGTGACAGATTTTCTACCCCTACTCGCAGAGGAGATGGCACATGCTGTCTTGTTGTCCATTCAGAGATTGGACGACTACCAGCCTTGGCGGCAGCACGCAAGAATACTGAACGAACTAGTTCAGGCTGTTGGGACAGATCTGGAGTGGCTCCACTAAATCTTATGCGACCACGCTCAATGAACACAGCACGTGATGCTATGGCCGTGGCTACATTGATAGATTGTTCGACCACTATGACAGTCACACCTGATATGGCCAATGTCCGAATGACTTGTAGAAGCTGAGAGATGATCGTAGGAGCAAGCCCTAGAGACAATTCGTCGATAAGCAATACCTTGGGTTTGCAAAGCAATGCTTGGCTCAACGCAAGCATTTGCTGCTCACCCCCGGATAACAATCCTGCACGCGTATCAATACGGTCAGCTAGCACAGGGAACATGGAAAGCACTCTGTCGGTAGCGAGCTCCACAAAGCGTAGATCGTGGTGGTATCTTCTCGCTGTCCAGCCTGCCATTCTCAGGTTCTCTCGAACCGTGAGCGAAGGAAATATTCCTTGTCCGCCTAGCATTGTAGCTATCCCAGAGCGCACACGCTCCACCGCGTTGCGTGTTGCCAGATCGTTACCGATAAAGGAGATAGCTCCTTTCCAAGGTGATCTCAATCCGGCAATAGTTCTTATAAGAGTAGATTTACCTGCCCCATTGGTACCAAGTAGCGCAAGCACTTCTCCTTGAGCTACTCCCAAACTGATATCGTGCAGAACTCGTAGCTTACCGTATCCACCGCTGAGATCTTGGATACCTAAGATAGCTGGTGAGCCATCTTGAGGCCATGCCATAGAAGATCGACCTGCTGTAGAAGCTGCCGACCTTCCCATGGAGGGTGAATTACTAGCCGAGCTGAAATCTGCCTCTTCCAGATCCTCCAATGCCTCTAATCTAAGTGCAGCGGTATAGACGAGTGGCTCCCCTGGAGAATGCTTGCTATTGTCCGGCAACGATGAGTCGGGCTGTACTGTATCGTCTAGTTCATCCAATCGAACGACTTCCCTTGCCTCAATTCTCCTAGCTATCAAGGAAAGCAACCGGTCACGCAGATCGAACATGAGTCCCCCTAGGCCCTCGGGAAC
Source organism: Actinomycetota bacterium (assembly GCA_023489235.1). Classification (GTDB taxonomy): domain Bacteria; phylum Actinomycetota; class Acidimicrobiia; order Acidimicrobiales; family JAMDDE01; genus JAMDDE01. The sequence goes on from JAMDDE010000015.1 coordinate 41,600, forward strand.
CACCATCAACAGAACAAGCAGACCAGCGCCACTAGCTAAGAGCTGTAGCCCTCCACGAAGAAAGTAGAGGACACCCTCCACGTAGACAGCACCGAGAATTGCTCCCGGCAGAGATCCAAGCCCTCCAATGACCGCCATAGTCAGCACCGTCAAGGATTCTTGAGGCGGGAATCCAGCGTATCCAATACCCCCCAGGCCGAGCACGTACAGTCCTCCAGCTACTCCAGCAAGTGCTCCAGAGAAGGCAAAAGCTATTAGCTTAGCCTTGAGAGGACTAACCGAGTACGCCGATGCTGCTCTGGCATTGTCGCGTACGGCTAGTATCACTCGACCAGCGCGGCTCCTTCGTAAATTCCTAGCCAGATATAGTGCAAATACAAGGACCAGTAAACAAAGATAATAAAAGCTCAACGAGGAACTGAGATTGAACCTATCGAACAACACCGGGCGTGGAACAGTGGAGGGATTCAGAAGAGGGAAGTAGCTCGAGCTCAATACCCAGGTAGACATTGCCACTGCAAACGCAAGAGTAGTAACTGCCAGATAGAGGCCGGGTAGTCGAAGGGCTGGGACGCCTATTACTATGGCTACAACCCCTCCTACTAGAGCTGCTATGAACAAAGCAACGAATAACTCAACGTGTGCATGAACCAACAGAGATCCAACGGCAGCAGAGCCGGCACCTACAAAGGCAAACTGACCAAGACTGAGTTGACCGGCCCATCCGGAGAGAACAACCAAGGATACGGCAATGATCCCAAAGATGGCCATGTAAGCAAGCAAGGTGACCCTGGGAGTTGAAAGCGCCAGAGGAACGAGGACGGCCAATAAGACCATACCGCCTATCAAAGCCTTGCGAGCAACCACTATTCCTGGACGTCTAGCCAGCCAGTCCGGGATGGGCTTCACCTCCCGTACGGCAACATATCCTCCAAGTCCTTCATCGTCTACACGGGTTTGCTGACGATGTTGCAAGAACAAGCCGATCAAGATGAGTACGAACAGTCCTACATTCTCAGCTACAGAGTTGTGATACGACCAGAAAACTGCCTGTCCGAACACGCCAATACCCAGCGACCAGGCCATTGCAGCAGGAAGACTTTCCATGGACGCCAACACAGCTGCTGCAAGAGGTGCCAACAGTACGGTAGGACCAGAGGCTACTCCCACATTGGGGCCAAGGATCGGTGCAGAGAGAATGGCTCCAACGCCTGACAGTCCAGCAGCAACCATCCAGGTAACCATGGAGAGTCGCCTGACCGGAATACCCAACAGAGTAGCTCTATCCCGTGAGTCCGCGACAGCCTTGATCGCTATACCCGTATCCGTCTTGGAAAGAAACCACCAAATTCCAAGGAGCGCAATAGGTACAACGATCAACGCTACGAGATCATTACCACTAAAGACTATCCCAGAAAAAGTAAAGCTGAAATGGAAAGGGGTGCTGAACGTAGAACTGACGTTGGACATATGGGAAACAATGTGAGGAAGTCCTACCTCCGCAGCCCCGAGTATCTGCGCTAAACCCAAGGTGGCCACTGTAAAGATCAGACGGGGAGCATTGGCAAACCGTCTGGCCACCACCAAGTCAATGAGCCAACCGGTGAGCACGCCTACAAGAATCCCTGCGGGAACTGCTAGGTAGTACGATACTCCCCATCCACCGACCATGATGATCGCAGCTGATGCAGCAAGACCTCCTATGGCTGCCTGGGCAAAGTTGATGATGCGCACTGATCGATAAAGAAGTACCAAGCCTATAGCAACAAGGCCATTGAGACCGCCTAGCACGATACCCTCCAACGCAACTCCAAGGGGAAGATGAGCAGGAAGAATCGCAGACGCAACTAGCCATGCTGCAACCACAGCAACAACGACCAGAGCCTTTCTCACAAGGTCTCGGTCACTTAGATCTCTCAATGATATTCGCATCCGATCACTCCTAGGATAAGCTGCTCTCTACCTCGTCTTCGATTAGGTGGACTTAGGGCTTCACAGGACAGTACGGCTGGGTGTGGGCGGGCAGATTCTTCGCTCCGTTGGCATAGGAGTAACCTCTGCCTCCGTTACAAGCAATGAACGCCCCTGGCCTGCCGTCAGCTTGGCTGATGATGCTCGGGTCGTACTTCTCTATGTGGAAGTCGGAGACTGGGTCTATGGTGCCCGCAGAGAAGCTCCAAGACCCGAACATCCCTCCAGGTGTGGAGTGGGGTAACCTGGCAAGCCCCTCGGAGAAGCTCTGAGGGGTCAAGTAAGGACCTGCTGCTTGCAGACCATCGAAGAACTGGAGTAAGGAAGAGTAGTCCAGTGGGTAAAGGGGTTCTATCTTCCCTGATACGTGGGCCATTCTCCAAGTCTGTACAGCCTCCTGATCTGACCTCAGAGGCAGTCCAGAGGTAAACATGTGGATGGTTTGAGCTGGAGGAAGGAGCTGAGCCAAGGGGCTCAGTCCCGTGGTGATAGCAAACTCTGGCTGTATGTACCACTCTGGATAGTAGTTCTGTTCATCGGCTGCTTTGGTGAGGAATATAGGGGTTACAGGATCAGCCCCTATATACAAGATGGTGGTCACTCCTGCCGACTTGAACTGAGCTATGGCGCTTTGTGCCTGACTCTCCAAGGTGGAGAGGTCGAATGAGTAACCTACTTGGATGGCAGGATGAACCCCGTAATGGGAGAGGTCGGAGACTACCAAATCCTTGGCGGCAATGACCTGGGGGTTGTTCTCCATGTAGAGTATCCCTATTACCCTCTTCTTGTGGGTCAGGGCCTTGCCTGCATAAATAGCAGGCAATCCGCTCATCTCCTTGCCCACGATAGCTGCTGCTGCAACAGCAGCCTTGGACAAGTCTGGGCCAGGGGTGTACACATACGGTGCACGCTTGGCGAACCAAGAGGCGGTCTCCGTGTAGAGACTGAAGGCTATTACATGCTGAGCAACAAGGTCATCATTGTACAGAAGACTAGAGTCGATCAAGGACATATCAGCGAAGGCACCCATGCTCTTGGCAGTAACGGCATCTGCTTGAGCTTGCGGAGCTCCCTTGCCCACATCCTCGTTGATGAAGTTGCCCTGACCCATGAAAGGCTTTAGCACCACATGGCGACCGTAGAGCTCGAAGTAGTGGTTGAAGACCTTTATGTAAGCGTTCAAGGTGCGTATGGTCTCCTGGTTGGTGCCAATGGCCCACTTGGGTATCAAGGCATAGAGCAAGCTCAACTCCGAGGAGGAGGCCAACCTGTAGGTAAGGGTAATGGTGGTAGCGGTCACTCCAGGGGCAGTAGCCCCTCCGTTGTTACCGTGCCAGGCAGGCTGGCACCAAGGAGAGTAATGAGACCAAGGCAACTGGCGTACCCCGGGACCACACCTTATGCCAGCCACGGTCAAGCCGGGAGCCTGAGGAGTGGTTGCCGGAGTGATCCCAGAGGGAACCGGAGAAGTGGAGGTAGTTGACTTAGATGAGCTGTTGGGAATGGTAGGAGTAACCAACAACGCTACGACAAGTCCAACGAATCCAGCAAAGAGCAGTATCTGACGTGAGTAAGTATTGCTGATGGAGGACAGACGACCCAGCCCACGACGTGAAAGAGGTTCGGCAGATGTGGACATGGCTATCGCCTACTGAGGATAGGCGGACATCTGCGGACGGCTCATTGAATTACCCCCTGATCATTTAAATTTTTTTAATTCTTATCGAAAGAGTTCCTTGCTCGGGCATGCACGCGGCCACCCATATCGCTCCCGTGCATGGATGGTCATCTATATCTATATTGCCACATACCGTACTTGGTCACCCACAACATGATTTATAATGTTAGCCATTAGCAAACCATCATGACAAGCTTGCAGTCGATCTTCAAAAAGAATGCTTCACCAATACCCCGAATAGCTAGGAATGCTATCAGGAGTATAACATTTGCAATATGACTCCCTTTGGCCAATATGGTGAATCATCAGCAAGCACCCGGAGTGCATTCCATTCTTCGAGGACTCGACCTCCAAAAAGACTACAAGAACTGTGTGGGGCAATACTCCCCCTGGACCTCAGTGACCCCGAACTATCCTTGCTAGCTAGAAAAACAGCCGAATTCCTGGACAAACAGCCCACTGTGGTCCGAGCTGGCGTGCTAACTGCTGCAACCATATTAGAGGCCGCTTCCCTAGCGTTCTACCGACGCCCCATTGCGAAGTTGGAAACATCCAAACGCGAAAGACTCCTGTCCCGCCTGGAACACAACCGTTACTCGGCTCAGGCACTTAGTTCTCTCAAAGCACTTGTGCTACTAGTTTACGGCACAGACCATTTCAGTGCGGAGACTTTCCAGAGGGCTACTAGCTCGCCTCCCGCCCGTCCTGATCCAGTACTGAATTTGACCAGCGCAATAGCCTGGCCCTCGATCACCACCTGCGACATAGTTGTAGTAGGCTCTGGAGCTGGTGGAGCCATGGCAGCAAGATCCTTGGCCAGAGCGGGTATGGATGTCATAGTTGTCGAAGAGGGCTCCAGCTACAGCGTAGACGACTTCCGAGAAGACCTTCCCATTGACAGATTCACCAAACTTTACCGAGACGGTGGAACTACTATGGCAATTGGACGTCCTCCTATAGTTCTTCCAATTGGCAGGGCGGTAGGAGGCACCACCGTTATCAACTCCGGTACATGCTTCAAGACACCCTCAACAGTGGTGCATCATTGGCATGATTCCCTTGGTCTCGCTCTTGCTGAGCCCGATCGCTTCAATGACTACTTGGACGAGGTATTCACGACACTGCAAGTAGCGCCTGTAAGAGAGGAGGTGATGGGCAGGAACGGAGAACTGTGCCTTGTAGGTGCCGAAAAACTTGGTTGGAGCGCTGGGCCAATTGTTCGTAATGCACCTGGTTGCGAAGGATGCTGCCAGTGCGCTATAGGTTGTCCTACCAATGCCAAGTTCGGGGTCCATTTGAATGCCCTTCCACAAGCCTGTCAAGCAGGAGCACGAATCGTGAGCGAAGCAAGAGTCACTCGAATCTTGATGGATGACAATCGGGCTATCGGAATAGAGGCCATGAGGAGGGATGGCTCCCGTTTGGTAATAAAGGCTCCTACCGTTCTAGTAGCTGCAGGAGCAACAGAGACCCCCTTGCTCCTACGTAGAAGTGGAATTGGTTCTCACCCATTCCTCGGCTCTAACCTCGCCATTCATCCCGCCGTTAGTGTAGCAGGCCGTTTCGAAGAGCCAGTTTTCTCCTGGAGAGGTGTACTGCAGAGTGCAGAGATAGACGAGTTCCACGAGAGCCACGGGATCCTGATCGAAGCTACTGCCACCCCACCAGGTATGGGTTCGATCATGCTACCCGGATATGGAAGACACCTCTTGTGGGAGTTGAATCACGCGGAGCAACTAGCCAGCTTGGGGGCGATGGTGGCAGATGAGTCCACCGGAAAGGTATTAGGCAAGAATCATGCTCTCATTCGATATGACTTGGGTCGCCACGAAGGACTCATGCTGCTTCAATCCATTAAGTTCATGGGTGAAGCACTCTTTGCCGCTGGAGCTTTGGAGGTCCTAACAGGGATTCCTTCCAAGCCCATAGTTCATGATCTCAAAGAACTGCAGCAAGCTGTAGAGAACGCTGACTACAAGGACCTCCACATAGCAGCCTTTCACCCGAGCGGAACGGCGGCAGCTGGAGGAAGTGCTGCCTTTTATCCCCTAAACAGCCGAGGTGAGCTTCGTGGTGTCTCTGGAGTATGGGTAGCGGATGCCTCCATCCTCCCTTCTTCGCCTCGGGTCAATCCTCAGGTATCCATCATGGCCCTTTCTCTAGCAGTAGCCGATTCGATCATAGCCAAGGCCGAGGGGGCAAAGTCATGAGCAATGTTATTTCTAGGGTATCCAAGTTAGTTCGTCAATCATTGCTGAATGAGTCCTCATCCTCTGTCGAAGAGCAGGTTGCCCGATACATGGCTCCTCGGATGAAAGATCAAGAGAACCGTCAAGAAATCTGGTACTTGACGTTGTCCGATCCTAACAGAGGAATTGGACTTTGGATTCACCATGAACTAGTTTACCCTTCTCCAACCTCTACAGTAAGAACTCCAGATGCAACTGACTCACGATCAGCGCTAGCTCCAGACACTGTCCTTCCTGCTACTCCGTATATGCATGGATGGATTGCCTACTTCGAAAATAACGAAGAACCGCTTTTAGAGCGATTTGGTCCTGAGCCACTGCAAATTGCACTACCAGCTAGGCAAATACCCGCTATTCAGGGATGCTCTATGACTACAGGAGGAGCTCGAGGCAGTACGGGTACATTGTGCTGGGAGATCCACTTCGAGGAGCCAAGTAAGCCATTGTTCACCTTTCCCAGGTTGGCTGTTGACTACGATCTCCTTCCTGCAACCCAGATGCTCCCCGTCCCCTCTTCGGCTGTCTCTGGGAAACTAGAGAAGGGAGACAAGACTATCGACCTATCTGGAAGCAGGGGAGGGATTGCCCATATCTACGGGAGAGGAAGCGCCAAGAGGTGGGCGTGGCTGCACGCAGATCTAGGAGAAGGAGATCTCCTGGAGATAGTCGCTGCCATTAGCAAGACGCATCACCCACCACTACTAGGGCCGCTTGCCTTCGTGCAACTCAGATTGGGCGGGTGTGATTGGCCTTTGGATCCGCTAATTACCTCAGCTTGCTTCCGTACTAGCATCGGGTTACCCACCTGGAAATTGGTTGGGAGAGTAGGTCTGGATCGTCTCTCAGTAGAAGTAACCATACCTGATAGATATGCAGTTACCTTGACCTATACGGATCCGGATGGCTCTACCGCTACTTGCACCAACTGTGAGATCGCAGACGCTCATATTGTCTTCGAACGACAACGAGGGCCATGGAGTACTACAAAGAGCTGGATGCTTGAACAAAGTGCTCATGCAGAGGTGGGGACCAGGCCATGAACATCTTCCGAGCGTTTGCTTCCGGTGCCAGGGGTGCGGTGCTGGGTCCGTCCTGGGAAGGGTGCGGTGCTGGGTCCGTCCTGGGAAGGGTGCGGTGCTGGGTCCGTCCTGGGAAGGGTGCAGTACTGGAGGTCCGGTTTCGAGATGAGTGCAAGGCTGGAAGGAGATCGTAGGTGACAAGTCCTAAGATAGCTATTCCTACGCTAGCGGAAACAGGTGAGGCAACTGAGGAAGAGGTCATCAACAAGGTTGCAAAGGCCAGACAAGCATACAGTAGTTGGCATCGTCTCAGTTACCGAGCCAGAGCGAACCATTTGTTAGAAGTAAGACGCAAATTGATAAAAAATCTCGACGAAATAGTGGACCTCATAGTAGAAGAAACCGGCAAAGTATCCACAGAGGCTATTGTCAACGAGATCCTAGTAACTTGTGAGCTCATGTCTTATTACGCTCGCCGAGGAGAGGGCTTCCTTCGAACTCAACGAGTTCCCGTAGGAATAGCTATTCACAAGTGGGCAGAGGTCCGCTATCAGCCGTTAGGAGTAGTGGCTGTGATAAGTCCTTGGAACTACCCCTTCGTCTTGACCATGGGACCTGTAGCAACTGCACTTTTTGCAGGAAATACAGTGGTGCTCAAGCCTTCCGAGGTAACTCCTAGAGTCGGAGTAGCAATTGGTAGATTGTTCGCCAGCATGGACGAGTTCGCCGATATAGTCCAGGTAGTGACCGGAGGAGGTAAGGTTGGCCAGGCATTGATAACTCAACCTGTTGACAAAATAGCCTTCACGGGATCGGTCCAAACAGGTAAATCGGTCATGAAGGCTGCGGCGGATAACCTTACCCCGGTTCTGTTGGAACTAGGGGGAAAGGATGCCATGATCGTACTGGCCGATGCCGACCTGGACAGGGCTGCCGCTGGAGCAGTTTGGGGGGCTTTCACCAACTGTGGGCAAACATGCATGGCAGTCGAACGAGTATATGTACTAGAAGATGTCTATGAGCCATTCCTGAACAAAGTCGTAGAGATAACGAACAAGGTACGGGAGGGGCAGGGAGATAGTGCAGATATTGGTGCTCTCACATATGAGCGCCAATACGATATCGTCCAACACCAGCTGGAAGATGCGCTACAAACAGGCGCCAAAGTACTTGCAGGTGGGAACAGTATGAGAGTGGGAACTCGCAAGTCGATATCTCCTACGGTTCTGGTAGAAGTCAGCCCGGACACGGAAATGATGCAGCAAGAGACTTTTGGCCCTTTGCTGCCCATAACCAAGGTTTCCAACGTCGAAGAGGCCATCCAATTGGCTAATCAATCCAGCTTCGGGCTTTCAGCATCCGTATGGGGAAAGAACAAGAAGACTATTCAACAAGTCGTATACGAGCTCAAGGCAGGGAGCGTAAGTGTAAATGACGTGATGATCTCGTACGCTATTCCTTCTCTTCCTTTCGGAGGAGTAGGAGCATCAGGGTTTGGCAGAACCCACGGAAGAGAAGGGTTATTGGAGTTCTGCGCGGTAAAGGCAGTAGCTCATGACTGGCTTGGCCTCAAGCGGGAACCACATTGGCTCCCTCTGCCCCGCTGGCTCGGGAAGACAGCCAAGCTCTATCTAAAGGCTCGTTATGGATGACCAAACGCGACCTGCAAGCCGATGGCCTTATAGCCATGGGTGAGATGTCAGCATCCAGGAATCGAGGAACGCAACTCAGGATAAAGACTTGATGAACTAGTACATGGAGGTATCAACCTATGAGCTTTTTGATAGACCCACCAGTATTGTTCGGTACGGGAGTCGGAATAGAGAGTTATATAGCCGACCGGAAAAAAGCGTTGATGACAGAGGGGGTAATCGCCACTGGCTTTGTCATAACCTCTATATCCCTGTACCTGGATGCAAAGTGGACAAAGCCAATCTGGAAGGTATGTGGTGCAAAGTCTGGAAGGGACTGGATGCTCAACTCTGGAGTATTCAAATTCAATACAGATAAGGTGTCCAACAAGGTTCACGTTGTAGCTGCAGTGCTGTTTGCCTCTTACCCATTCTGGATACATCTGGGCCGCAAAGTGGGGTCCAAGTTCATCACGGAGAACTCCAGACTTGGGAATGCGCTGCTAAGTTGACTTAAACGCGCCTCGGCAATCCAAGTCCACGAATGAATAATCCACAAGATCACAGACACGAGATAATATCTACCGGCAGCATAAGCAGCGAAAATACAGGCACTGTTTCCAGTGTGGATTCTTTCACGTAAACCTGAGCAAACAAAGGATATTCTAGATGATCGAAGGGCATCAACTACCCGTTGTGGTATCTGCTGGTCAAGTCACTGAGCATGACAAGCTGGGGAGCGCCCTGGACCTCGCCGAGAAAGCTGCCTCGATCGCCCTAGAAGGAGCACCTGGGCTACGTAAGCATATATCGAGGCTCGTCATGGTCAACTCATTGTCGCAGGTTGGTCCAGCACCCGCCTCTGAACTTGCTACGCGGTTGGGGATGGAGGTTCAAGAGCGCTCAACTACTACCATTGGGGGCAACAACCCACAATGGCTAGTCAACTCCTTGGCACAACAAATAGCACTAGGCGACTTGGAAGCAGCCATGATCGTTGGAACAGAGAATATGCACTCCAGCAAAGTGGCTAGGAGAACCGGGAGCAGCTTTGCTTCCTACAATAGCGACCTGTCACCAGACAAAGTGATTGGAGATACCCGCAATGGGACTGGACCAGCAGAAGAGGCAATTGGGTTAATCGCCCCTGTCCACATCTACGCCTTATTCGAAAGCTCAATTGCTGCTCGCTTACACCGTGACTTCCCTCAGCAGAGAGAGGAAATAGCCAAGTGGATGGCAACGTTTACTCAACTAGCCGCTCGTAACCGATACGCGTGGTTCCAAAGATCAAGGCTTCCACAAGAGCTGGCTACACCCACCTCAGAGAACAGACTAGTAGCAGAACCCTATACCAAGTTGCTCACCGCCTTTCTTGGTGTAGACCAGGCGGCTGCTCTCGTTCTTACCTCACTTGATTTGGCCAAGCAATACCACTTGGAAGAATCGTCGGTATTCATTTGGTCCGGAGCAGATGCAAACGATATCTGGTATCCAACTGCTCGTCCTGATCCAGGAAGATCTCCTGCAATGAAAGGTGTGTTCACTGCTGCGCTAACAGCAGCAGGACTTTCTGTAGGAGACATATCTGCATTCGATCTATACTCCTGCTTTCCTTGTGCAGTGGAGATGGCATCAGAGGCGTTAGGGCTCAACTCTCCTGGAGACAGAGTGCTCACTCTTACGGGAGGGTTGGCATATTTTGGAGGGCCAGGAAACAACTACACAACTCACGCCATTGCTTGTGCAGCTGAGCATGTAAGAGAGCATGGCGGTCCTGTAATGATCTCCGGACTCGGTTGGTATGCCACCAAGCACTCAGCAGGTATATACAGTGACCTACCACCCCCTCGAGGATTCCGCCTCGGAAATACCTTGGTTGATCAGGAACGTATTGATGCCGATAGTAGACCCATTGTCACTGGTTTGGATACTCATTGTCCAGCTACAGTTATTGCCTCCACCATTGCTTACGCCCGAGACGGTAGAGCCGTTCGTGCCCCAATAATAGCCAGGTTAGAGGACGGATCTCAATTGTCAGCAGACATAGCAGAGGGAGAGCTTGACAATCTGCCTATCTCCAACTTGGTAGGTCACAAGGTGTTCGTAGGAGGAAGGCCGCTCTCCTATCGCCTGGTGGAATAAAGTGGGTATTGCTCGACTCCCTTATCCTAACCCTTATCCTAACCCTCGATGTCGACTTTCAGCAGTCACTCCAACCAGTGCTAGAAGACACAGCCCTATGCCTGGAATGGCTAGCCAGACGCCAAAAACAAAAGCAACAGCAATAAGCGTAGACCCAGCAGCCAATACCAATGGCCAGATAGTGTCAGTAGCGAATACCCCCAGGGCTCCAGCACCGTCACTCAAGGTTGCATCATTGCGGTCCTCTGGACGAGGATGCATACGCCTTGACCACCACCAATAATACGCCCCTGGGACCAAGGCGAATATCCCGGAGAATGCAAGCATTGTGGTGCCGGCATGTTCATATGAGACGAACCAGTAGCTAACTGTTACTGCAGCAAAAAAAACCGTCAATATGATCATCAATTTTGCTTCGATCTTCACGTTCGTTCCCCTCCTAGCCCAGGTTGACCATCGTTGAAAGAAGTCCTCCTGTAACTATCTGAAGGTCTTCCACCACTTTCTCCCCCAGTTAGATCTCTATTGCTGAGTGGATCCATACCGCCTTTACTCATAGACTGAGAGGGCTCCGTCAGAGAAGCAGTGCCGGTCGTCAAGGAGTTCGAGGAGCCTCCTTCTCCAGTTGCGCTACTTGCTTGGTGGCCAGTTAACCCAGTCCTGCTACCACTCCTAGCAGGATCATGACCGCCATTGTTGCCGTTGTTGCCATGGCCGACAATGCCACTGGGACCGAGCACCCCGGTAGTGATGATCCCTGCTGCAGCCAAATCCGCGTGGTTAGCATCCCAGGTAGGTCGTTGGGATCTAATCCGTGGCAAAGAGGTAAAGTTGTGCGGCGGTGGTGGTGAGGATGTCCACCATTCAAGGGTGTGCCCATCCCAGGGATTGTCGCCTGAAGGAATAGGATAACGCCAGGAGATCCATAGATTTACCACCAGGAGCAGTACCGATATAGCAATGAGATAGGAACCTACGGTTGATACCCTGTTCAAGAAGGTCCACCCCATGGTGGGAGAGTAGATAGCCTCTCGCCTGGGCATACCTCTCAGCCCTAGGACGAACTGGGGCATGAATGTCGTCCAAGCTCCTACTAGGAAAAAGACAAAACTGACCTTACCTATGCTCTCGCGCATAAGCCTACCGGTCATCTTGGGATACCAGTAGTAGATACCTCCAATACCAGCCATGACCAGAGCCATGATCACCATGTGAAAGTGAGCGATGACAAAGTACGTATCGTGGACGGCAAAGTCCACTGGCGGCGATGCAAGCATGACGCCCGACAGGCCACCTATCAAAAAAGTAACAAGGAAGCCTACGCAGTAAAGCATCGGGGTTTTGAACGATATGGAACCACCCCACATCGAACCAATCCAGTTGAAGAACTTAATCCCTGTAGGGACAGCTATCAGATAGGACATAAAGGAGAAGAAAGGCAGGAGAACTACTCCTGTCGTGAACATGTGATGCGCCCATACCCCGGTGGACAAGGCTGCAATAGCAATTGTAGCGAATACCATACCAATGTACCCGAACAAAGGTTTCCTAGAAAACACAGGTATTATCTCAGTGACTACTCCAAAGAAAGGTAAGGCAAGGATATACACCTCTGGATGTCCAAAGAACCAGAACAAGTGCTGCCATAGAACAGGAACTCCACCGCCTTGCACCTCAAAGATATGAGTACCGAAGTGGCGGTCACAGTAAAGCATCACCAAAGCAGCTGTGAGAACGGGGAAGGCAATAAGGCTCAAGAGGGCAGTGACCACCATGTTCCAAGTAAAGATGGGGAGTCTGAACATGGTCATTCCTGGTGCTCTTAGATAGAACACTGTAGTAATGATGTTAACGGCAGTGAACACAGTCGAGAAACCAGTGAGGATCAAAGCCACTATCCAAAGATCTGGACCAGCTCCAGGTGAGTTAGTGGCATTGGAAAGTGGGGCATAAGCTACCCAACCAAAGTCTGCCGCTCCCCCTGCAACCAGAAATCCAGAAAGCATCACTATGCTTCCCCCTAGATACATCCAGTAGGACAAAGCATTAAGACGAGGGAAGGCCATGTCCGGCGCACCTATCTGCAGAGGAACGAAGTAGTTACCCAGGAAGCCAGAGGCAAATGGACCTGCAAAGAGCAGTAACATTATGCTGCCGTGCATGGTGAACATCTCGTTGTACTGGTGCAGGCTCAATACCCCTCCACTGGGAGAAAGGAGTTGGGTTCTCATGAGCAAAGCCATGATGCCGCCAATAACGAACATGGCCAATGAAGTGACCATGTAGCTGGTTCCTATGACCTTGTGATCAGTAGAGGTCAACCACTTGACTAATCCACTTGGTCCCTGACCATGAACTGGTGGAGTTCTAGCAGGTACTGTTGGTTGTTCCACGAGAAGAGTCATCTGCCCCTCCTTGCAGCTACCTCTGACAAACTCCCACCTGCTCCTGATGAACTATGCGCAGCTACATATTGGCCGTTAGTCGATCGCTGCAAACGCTCCTGAGCAGCCAACCACGCGGCAAAGGCAGACTTGCTGACTACCTTGAACCTGAAGAGCATTTCCGAGTGGTACAAGCCGCAGAAGTCAGTACACTGGCCGTGATACACCCCTTCACGTCGAAAGTTGAGATCAAACCTGTTCACTACCCCTGGTTGCGCATACCTACTGAAGTCTATCTGGCGCAGGTAAAACCCATGGACTACATCGGCTGAAACCAAAGTAATGCCAATGGTCTCATTGACCGGCAATACTGCTGGCGGATACGAATTAGGCCAATCAGTAGCCGTATCCAGAACGGTTACATCAGTCCCGCTGTAATGGAAACGCCACCCCCATTGGAAAGCTGTCACCTTGAGGGCTACACCCGGATCCGACTTTACTGCATCAACTTCGTTCTCCGTGTTGACAGTGAAATAAAACAACAAACACACGATGATCACAGGAACGGCGGTATAGATGATCTCTATCGGAATGTTGTAGCGGAACTGCCTAGGCAGCTCTTCCGAACGCTTCCTGAATCGGAAAACCGACCACAGTACCAAAGAGAGCACGATAATACCCACGAGCATGGCGGCCAGGAGTGATCCCGTCCAAAGTTTGAAGGTGTCATGTCCTTGAGTCGTAGCCCCTCTGTACATACCTAGGTAGGGCAGACGACAGCTGGAGAGCAGGACGGCAGCCGCACCAATGAGCAAGAATCTGAGGACTGAGCGAACAACCCGTTCAAGGAAGGGGGATTTGATGGGGCGATGATCAGTGCTACCTCGATTTTTCCTTCGATGGTATACTGGTACTTCGCTGGCGGCACTCATAGAACAAACTTTAGCGAGCCAGGAGTCACGTGGAAAATCACTTGTCCGACAATACATCGTCGATTCATAACAGCAGTTCACAGACTTATTCCAAAGCTCACATCCTTCCTCTGTGCTTACAGCCAAGAAGTTGGAGAACAAAGTTGAAGCCGTAGAATGCGAACTACTCTCGTGAACCTGTTGATCAAGCTGTTAGGCGTTAGGACATTAGCCACTGTCACAGCTATTGATTTAGCGGTATGATACAAGAGTTGGTTGTTGCAAAACGCTTACCCAAGGGAGTGTAGGATATGCCTACTACGCTACTAGCTGATATTTTTGGTCCGGATGTGCTCATAGTTCTGATAGTCATAGCAGTGCTGTTTGGTGGGAGCCAACTACCAAAATTGGCTAGAGCACTTGGATCTGCTTCTCATGAGTTCAAAAAGGGAGTGGAGACAGGACTAGAGGATAGTGCTTCGGATGCCAAGAAGGGATCGAACGCTCAAGCATCGGAGACCAAACAAGAAAATCAGCAGTCGTAAGACTTGATTACGACAGTACATCCAATAACTTTCTCTTAGCTCAGGACAACTAGGTATTAGACCGAGGTTGCCAACATAATGCCCATGAACATTGCCGCCAAAGCTGAGAGGGCAGTAACACTACCCCATACGGCTAAGCCGGCTGATGATTTACTCTTCGTATGCAGCCAAGCCGCAAGACCAGAAAGTAGTACCAAGCCTATCTTGATCCACAGTACGGTCTGCCAGGCAGAGTCCATCGCCCAGAAATGGACAGCAAACATGTTCCACACTCCTGTTGCTAGAAGGACGAAGTAGGAGGGCCAAGCCAATCTATTGAACTGATTGGCCAATGCTTTAGTCACTGTGGCATTTCCTCGTACCGCAGGTACGAGACCAGCAAGAACAATTTGCCCTCCTACCCAAATACTTGCCGCCAAGATGTGAAGAAATAGCCTGACCGTAGTTAGAAAAGGGGTAAGCACAGTTCCTGCATATCCTATTGTGTCTACTTACAGCTCGAAATCCATGACTTCACAGAGGAGGAGATACGGGAACAAGGGACATGGAGCTAGGTTCAGCGACCTTGCCACCGAGGTTCTCTTTTCTCAGCAAATGCAACTGCCCCTTCCATTGCATCAGCTGAAGAGAACACCTCACCAACAGCACTATCACTTAACGTCCATGCTTCTTCCTCGGTCATCTCATATGCCTTGCGCATAACACGTTTAGTAGCTCGCACTGCCAGTGGAGCGTTGGCACATATAGCTTCAGCTATACGAAGAGCCTCCCCAACAACTTCATTGGAGGGTACCACTCTGTTGACCAAGCCAAGAGAGAGAGCTTTCTTTGCATCTATGGGCTGTCCACTCATACCCAGCTCCAAGGCAACAGACAACGGCAACCTCCGCGGCAAACGGATAAGTCCACCAGCTCCAGCAATAAGCCCTCTAGTAACCTCAGGTAAACCGAACATGGCGTGCTCAGCAGCGACAATCACATCGCACGAGAGTGCTATCTCGCATCCGCCCCCAAGAGCATACCCATTAACCGCTGCAATAAGAGGTTTAGGGAACTGGCGCTTGGCAATTCCTGCAAAGCCACCCTTTGCCCCGGCAATAGCACCTCCCTCACCTGCTGCGAAAGCCTTCAAATCCATACCAGCAGAGAATGCCTTGTCGCCCGCTCCAGTAATAATCACTGCCCAGACTTCCTCATCCTCTTCAAGCTCATCGAATGCCTTGGACAAAGATTCACTCGTGGCACCATCGATGGCATTACGAGCTTCGGGACGATTGATGATCAACAACTCGGTCCTACCGTGACGCTCGCGTTCAACTGACATGCATACCTCCTAACATGCACACATACCTTCTACTGGGCACTACTAAGCACTACTGGGCGTCTCTATGGGGGGTCCCCAAAACTCGGTCCACCATTTATGTAAGTCTGGACCACTGACTAGCTTACCAAGGCAAGCTCTGAGGGTGCCTGGTGGTCCCAGAACTCCTTGGCGTAAAACCTCTTCCTCCTTGCCGAGCGGGCTAGTACCAGTCGCTGATAGCTTATGCGATGGTTCTTGAACTCCTCTGGGGTTAGATAACCAAGGGAGCTGTGGGGACGGAAACGGCTTCATTGTACCCCTCCACGGACGTGGTATATGGCCTCAGGCTGAAGATCTGAGTAGTCCACCACTGGAGAAGACGGCCACTGTGTGATCCTTTCGAAAAAGGAAGCAAACCGATCGAAAGGAGGACACAACAGTGACCGTCATCAAAAGTATGGACCTTGTGGAGGCCGTTCGTGAGCATCTCGCCAAGGCAAACCCTGATGTACTTAGGGAGCTGGTGGAGAGCTTCGCTAATGCTTTGATGTCCGCTTCAAGCAGACGCCGTGTGTGGGGCACCCTATGGGGAGACCTCCCTTGAATTCCCGAGGCCGCCATGGCATAGACTTGTGAGTGGATCACACGGTGGTCCTATACACCACTACCGTGGACGTGACCCGCGGTGGCGTGAGAAGGGTGGTGTCAAGCAACTCCAACCGAGCGGATAGGTCAGGAGCCCCGTCCGTAAGGGAGGGGAGGTTCACTAACAGGCCGCATTGCAATACTCCTGTCTCCAGGCAAATAGATAGGACGGCTCACGTAGAGCGACTCTTTTCATGTACGAGGGGATACACTAGGGGCACGCCTATAGTACGCCAGGATACGATTTAACTTCTTAACTTCACGCTGTTGCATCTTGATCCACGTTCACCGGTACCGGCTCGGGCTCCAGTTCAATGGCTTCGTCCTCTGGGTATGGCGAGACAGGGTAGGTTTCATAACCTCCCTCATCGGATCGTACTATGACATTAGGCATTCTCCTTGGCCTCGCCTCTCTAGGCTGTGCTGTTCCTGCCAGCTCGTGGCAGATACGGTTTGTAATCACGCCAACGACTATAGGGACTATCACTACTAAGAACCTAAAAGACCATAGGACAGTATTCAAAGTAATATGAAAGAAATTGGCAATTACGTCCGTAGAGGATGCCCCGAAAAGAACTACATAGAATGCCAACACGGCAGCTCCGAATGATGTCCGAAGAGGTCTGTCACGTGGTCTGTCCAGTAGATGGTGAGGGGCGTGATCACCAGTGAAACGCTCTTCGATGAATGGCCAAGCAAAGAAGAAAAGAGTGGTTACAAGAGGCAAAACTACTCCCGGTAAGAACACCTCAAAGGGGATAGTATGTCCAAACCCTGCAAACTCCCAGCTAGGCATGATGCGTAAAGCTCCATCCAACCATCCCATATACCAGTCTGGCTGTACGGCATAACTGACCTTGTAAGGCAGATAAGGCCCAAATTGCCAAATTGGGTTGATCTGTATCAAGCCTCCCAAGGCAAACAAAACTCCGAATACGATAAGTTGAAAGCCAGTGGTCTTAGCAGCAAAGTTAGGCCATAGAGGTGAGCCCACCACGTTGTCCTCACTGCGTCCTGGTCCAGGGAACTGCGTATGCTTGTGCCGAATCAACAAACCCATGTGAGCACCGATCAAAACAGCAATAATTGCTGGAAGGATAAGAACGTGAAGGATGAAGAAACGAGGGATAATGGCAGTCCCGGGATAGTTGCCCCCGAACAAGAAGAACGCAAGATAGGAGCCGACCAAGGGTATCGACTCAGTTATGGAAAAGGCAATGCGTATTCCTGTACCTGATATGAGATCGTCAGGGAGTGAGTAACCAATGAAACCGTTAACGATAGCCAACATCAACAAGGTGACGCCAATGATCCAGTTGAGCTCTCTCGGTTTGCGATAAGCGCCGGTGAAGAACACCCTGATCATATGCACAGCTATAGCAGCGACAAATACATCCGCTGCCCAATGGTGAGTTTGCCTCATCAATAAGCCAACTCGTACTCCAAAGCTGATGTGCAACGTAGAAGCATACGCTTCCGACATGCGCTTACCAACTAAAGGAAGGTATCTTCCGTGATAAATGACCTCTTTGGTAGAGGGTACATAGTACAGGGTCAAGAACACCCCGGTTAGCACCAGAACAACAAAGGAATAGAGCGCTATCTCTCCCAACATGAACGACCAATGATCAGGGAATATCTTGTCCAAAAATTTCTTTCCGGACTTGCTCACTCCTAAGCGTTCGTCCAACCAACCAAGAGCTTGATCTATCATGACCTGCTCCAGAATCCAGGCCCTATGGGTACCTCGTACCCACGTTGTGCCCTAAGAAATCCTTCTGAATCTATCATCAAGGGAAGTTGAGGCAGGGGACGAGGAGCTGGTCCGAATACAGGCTGAGCACCGTCCAACACATTGAACAGCGATTGGTGGCATGGACAGAGAAGTTGCTGAGTTTGCTCCTGATACAACCCCACGGGACATCCTGCATGTGTACAAACTTTGGAATAAGCGATGTACCCTTCAGGGGCCCAGCTCTCTCGTCCTGGCTTGGTAGTTATAGACACGTCTGCTGCACGAATCAAGACAGTCTGAGCAATTGCAGATCCTGCATGGCCTTCCGGGAAAACTGTCAAGATACCTCCGACCTGGAGAGTATCTACCTTGACTGGCCTGCCATCGGCGGTAACCAATCTAGAGCCACGTTTCCAGGAAGTCTTGTCCAATATGTCTCCTGGAACGGGTCCAAGGGAACGAATGAATGGGAACGCAGCAACAATGGCGAAGACAGTGGCTGCCAGTCCCATCAAGCCAGCTAAAAATCCACGCCGCTTTAGGACATACTTTCCCCTCCCGACAAGCGCCTCCTTGAACTCTTCTTGAGCTTGTGGCTCGCTGGCCAATGGATGGCGTTCCTCCACGAACGGCCCCCGTGGCATCAAATACTTACCCCAAGAAGAGAGGCCGAAGCCAAGGGACATCAGTCCTACACCAATAAATACTCCTTCCAACTGAGGTTGTCTCCCCCCGTGCCAGTAAAGAGCTCCAAAGGCAGCAAAGCCCAACAAACCGAGCACGAACAACCCAACAATGACTTTTTCCACTCTCTCTGGGTTCTTAGCAATAGGAGCCAAGCGGGGGTCTAAGGCAGAAGGACCGGAAGGAGCTGCCTCATCAACCTCTCCGCTATCATTCAACAAACTCTCTGTAGATGCGCCAGCAGATTCTCCTACATTATAGGACATGCTTTCTTCAGTCATGACCTCTCCCCAATCCAAAAAACCACCAGAATCAATCCAGCCAAAGCAAGCATGGCTACGAACCCTTCGGCAACGGGACCAACTCCTCCGAGCCCGATACCTCCACGATTATTAGGGTGTTGTATGGGGCCTCTGACATAGTCGATGATGTCTTCCACCTGTTTACGACTCAAGGTATTCGGACCGAACCTAGGCATGTTTCCTGGACCAGTCCGTATAGCTTCATATATCTCCCTAGGAGTAGCGATGTGCAGGGAGGGGGCAAATACTCCGTTAGCTAGCATGTCGCCCGACCCGGTTACCGTATGGCACGCTGCACAGTTGAGCGTAAAGAGACTTTGCCCGTTGGCCAAGTTAGCCCCATGCAAATTTACCCTCGGGATACCTGGACCCCCCGGGCCCAAGGAGTGGACAAAGGCCACTATCTCCAAGATTTGTTTCTTGTTGAAGCGGGGAGGTTTCTCAACTGGCTGTACCGTAGGAGCAGATAAAGGCATCCTACCTGTAGAGAGCCAAAAATCTATGGTCGCCTCCCCGAGGCCAACCAGGTTAGGTGCTCTAGAACTGCCTTCTGCAGTAGGCCCATGGCAACTTGCACAGCTTTCTTCAAATAGAATACGACCCTCTGGTATATAGGACTTTGGCAGGTGAATCACATTCGAGGCATGCTTCTTGGAGCTAGTCGACGATCCATCACCAGCATTGCTGAGAGCAGTGGAGTCTCGCGAGGAGAGTACGGCCGTACTCGAAGCCAAGGTAGGTCCATGAGCATCCGATGACAGGGGACCTACAACTGCTACTATCGCCACTAGCGCTATAGGGATAAGCAGATGATAGGCCTTCATCGCATACTCAGGAGGTACAGACAGGCGTACATGCCTACCCAAACTACGACTACGAAATACCAGTAGTAGCTAACCGACTGGATCACAGCAAGCTCGCCTGGATCGCCAGCAACCCCAGTCATCCTGAACAACAAGACTGCCATCACGAGTAGCCCTGCAATTATATGAATCCCATGCACGCCAGTCATGATGAAGAAGAGCGAGCCGTATGCATTGGTGGAAGGTTTGAATGCAACAGAAGTCCAAGTATAGGCTTGATCAGCTAGGAAAGCTGACCCTAGAGCCAAGGTGAGAAGTGTACCGCGACGCATGATCAAACGACTTCCGTGTTCCTCGCCCCAAGTGGCATAACGCATAGTGAATAAAGAGGCCACGAGTACCAGGGTGAACACAGTTGGTTCTAGCAGGTGCACTTTGATACCAGGTGGAGGCCAAGTTGGTGCATGGGCACGTAGGGTGAAAAAAGCAGCGAATATTCCGGAGAAGAACATGAACTCCGAACCTAGCCAAATGATCACCCCTACCCCAAGCAGTGATGGACGCCTGCTTTGAATTGGCGGATGCTTAGTAGTCTGGTCGGCAGCAAGAGCGTGGCTCACAATGATCTTTATTACCTCACTTGCCGGGCGAACGCCACTCATAGCTCTGAGTGCACCTAAAACAGCAGTTCAACCTCTAATTATCTTCAAGAAGAGAATGGCCATGAAGATTGAATCCAACTGCTCATGGTGAAAAGCTAAGTTCGTTACATGGCAGCAGATCTCTCCGGCTCAGCCTTTCTCAACGCATGCCGCGGGAAAGAGACCTCGTACACACCCGTCTGGTTCATGCGCCAAGCCGGACGTTCGCTTCCTGAGTATCGTCAAGCTAGAGGGGATGTCGACATTCTTGCATCTATTACCAACTCTGATCTCGCTACAGAGATAACCTTGCAGCCTATTCAACGTTATGGGGTGGATGCCGCCATCCTTTTCTCTGACATCATGGTCCCTTTGATGGCTATCGGCATTGACGTTCGTATAGCCCAGGGCAAGGGGCCTATCATAGACAGACCATTCCGTTCGAAAAGGGACTTGAGCCGATTAAGGAAACTAGAACCCGAAACAGACATGCCATACGTGCTGGAAACGGTGGGTAATCTCGCAGAAGTACTGCAAGTACCTCTCATTGGTTTCGCTGGAGGTCCCTTTACATTGGCTAGTTATTTAATTGAAGGAGGACCTTCCAGGACATTCGAACACACCCTTGCACTGATGAGAACAGAACCGCTCCTCTGGCACGACCTTCTAGAAAAACTAGCTGAGATAGCAGTAGCTTCTTTACAAAGCCAAGTTGCAAAAGGTGCCTCAGCGCTCCAGGTCTTCGATAGCTGGATAGGTGTCCTAACTCCTGATGCCTACAGAAGGAATGTCCTGCCAGCAACCATACATCTCTTCTCGAACCTTGCCGAACTGGAGGTACCCCGTATCTACTTCGGAGTTGGGACAGGAGAGCTCCTCTCCCTTATGGCACTGGCCGAACCAGATGTCATGGGGATCGACTGGAGAGTGCCACTCTATAAAGCACGGGAACGTATAGGAAGATCCATAGCCTTGCAGGGAAATTTGGACCCCACTGCTTGCTTGGCTCCTTTTAATGTTGTAGTTGAAGAAGCCAGAAGAGTTCTACTACAGGCCCGTACCAGCTACCCTGGGTATATCTTCAATCTAGGACATGGAGTGCTGCCATCGACCAACCCGGACATACTGAAAAGGCTAGTCGAGTTCGTCCATGAAGAGACCACCGACCTCAGCTACAAAATGGGTACGGGTATAGGCAAAGAGGGGCACCCGGGGAAAGAGAGGCACCCGGGGGATAGACCAACCACGCAGAGCAAGCGATCATAACCGTGAGAAGTAACGTGTCTGAAAGTAACAAAAATAGTATCGGGGTGCTGATAATGGCCCACGGCACACCGGAGAGCACCGGTGATATCGAGCGCTTTTATACACACATTCGTAAGGGACGCAAACCAAGTCAAACTGAGCTTGACGAGTTGACCTCTCGTTACAACGCTATAGGAGGACTATCCCCCTTGAAGCAGCTGACTTGGGATCAAGTCGAGGGAGTGCAGAGAGCCCTGGACAAGATACGACCAGCTACGTACAGGACCTTTCTCGCTACCAAGCATTCCTATCCAACCTTTGCGGATGCTGTTTCAGCAATAAGCAGAGATGATCTGGACGGGATAGTGGGATTGGTACTTGCTCCTCATTACTCTATGCTGAGCGTAGAGGAGTATTACACAGAGGCAAAAAAGGCTCTTGAAGAAGAAGGTGTATCTCTACCATTCCTCATGATCCCCTCATGGCATATGAACGGTGGATTCTTGGAGGCTCTAGCTCAACGCTTGCGCAAAGCGTACTCAATGGCACTTGCCAAGGGATCGGATAGCTCACCCATAGTCATCTTCACTGCCCATAGCCTTCCAGTTGATCTATTGAGTGACGATGATCCTTATCCATCCCAGGTAAATGAGACTGCTAGCTGGTTGGCAAATGAACTCGCCATAGAGAACTGGTACCTAGCTTGGCAAAGTGCAGGCAAGGCGGGTACATTCAACTGGCTCAAGCCAACCTTGGAAGAGGTCCTCGAACATATCGCCGATCAAAGGGTCAGTTCAGTGGTGATCTGTCCTATCGGCTTCGTAGCCGACCACTTGGAGATACTCTATGACATTGACATAGTAGCAACTAACCTTGCCGAGCGCAGTGGCATACACCTGCTACGAACCGATTCATTGAATGCTGATCCGACTTTCACTTATGCACTAGCCACCATGGTAGACGACATTGTTTCGCAATCCTTCAAAGGGATAGGGCGCCAGCGGTTGTTAGAGTATCCAGAGCCTTCGCAGTCATCCTCCCTGTCACCACCCATCAATACGCCATGGTGGTCTGGGAAAGTTCCTAAGGAACGTGAACAATGAAGCAGTGGACAGTTGCAATAGTGGGGGGAGGCATTACCGGGTTGGCTACCGCCTGGGCTCTGCTTCAAGCAAGCCAGGATCATCCAAGTACCGACAGCTCTTTTTCTGCTACCCCAGGAACCAATGAAATAGCCCCTGGAAAGCTCAAAGTGATCATCTTGGAAGCTGATCGCTTCGTAGGAGGTAAGCTCAAGAGCCTCCAGATTGGCGGTCAGAAAGTAGACGCAGGGCCAGATTCTTTCTTGGCTACCAGACCAGAGGGAGTAGAACTTTGTCGGCAAGTAGGACTCTCCGAGGATTTACTTCCTCCAACAGCCAGCAAAGCTTACATATGGACTAGAGGTGCTCTACGACCTATCCCGCCAGGGCTTTTTCTTGGCCTTCCCTCTCATCTGGGTCCTCTGGCTCGCTCTGGCATCCTCGATCCAATAACATTACTACGTGCCTCCCTTGATCTGGTTCTTCCTCGCAGTTGGGGAACCCCTCGCAGTTGGGGAACGAGCAGAGGATTAGCCTCCATGGAGAGTCCCTTGCTTGTATCACAACAGACCGAGCAAAGCAGCAACCTCGAGAAGGAAAGTTTCGACCGTTCTATCGGCGAGATAGTCTCCAGTCGCCTAGGCAAGGGGGTAGCCAACAATCTCGTAGAACCTCTGGTGGGCGGAATCCATGCTGGTCGCATAGCTAACATGAGCTCCGCTGCCATACTTCCACAGCTTCTTCGAGTTGCCTCTGAGAACAGAAGTTTGATACTAGGATCTCGCAGCTTGTCCAAGGGTCGAACAAGTAGGAAATCACTCGACTTCAAGGGGATAGCTGTAAAAATTCTCCAAGCAGATCGGGGAAAAAGATTGCAGAGTACCAATCAACAATCGCCTAAACAACCCATGTTCTACGGGCTCATCGATACGTTGGAGTCCCTGGGACAACGCCTTGCCCTGGAACTCACTTCATCAGGGTACGAGCTGCGTACCTCTACACCGGTACTTGCTATAGAACAGCACCAAGATGGATGGTGGCTTCGTTGTCCCCATGATTCTATCCATGCCGATGCAGTTGTGCTTACTACCCCCGCGTGGGTAACTGGTGATCTCCTGAAACAGCTAGCCCCCAATGCCGCTGATATTTTACAAAACATAAAATATTCTTCTATTTCTTTGGTCACATTCGATCTTGGAGAACAACGACTACCGAGCAGATTGGACAACTCCAGCGGCTTCCTGGTGCCTTCTTCACCTAAGAATCTCCTTACAGCTTGCTCATTCCTCTCCAATAAATGGAAACATCTATCTAGTAACTCTCACACCTTGATACGTGCCTCAGCTGGTAGATTTGGAGATGATCGCTGCATGCAACTAGACGAAGGCGAACTGATCAACACCTTAGCCAAGGAGATAAGCGAGGCGATTCACCTACCTATAGATCCCCAAGATGCCGTGGTGACGAGATGGCCTAATGCTTTCCCTCAATACGAAGTTGGGCACCTGGAAAGAGTACGACAAGTAAATGAGGAGGTGGAACAACTAGGCGGTCTGGCTGTAGCAGGTGCAGCATTTGGAGGGGTTGGGATACCTGCATGCATAGCACAGGGACGCAGAGCAGCAGATCGTATCTTGAATCAGCTGGTTGCAAGGAATAATCAGTCACCTGGCTCAAGCAAAGGACAATTGAAAAGGTTGCTATCAAGTGAAAGCTGATAGCGCAGGCACCAAGCTTCCCCATTCATCTATCGAGCCTGCTCAACCATCGAGTGCCCACACTGCTCCGGAGCTGCTCAAAGAGGGGGAGGCTGGTAGGCAGAGCTCCAAGAACGAGGTATGGTTTACCAGGGTAACCAAGAAATTGATCCATCTGCGAGGAATGGTGTTCCTCCTATCGTTCGCAGGTGGTGTCGGTCTAGCAATGACGCTTCCACCTTGGGGCTTCTATGGACTAGCACCATTCGCTAGTGGGCTCCTCTATGCATGTACTCGTGGACTCTCCGCCAAAGGACGAATTCTGGCTGGATGGCTCTGTGGACTAGGACTGTTTATTCCTGGACTGGCTTGGGCTACTTCCTTCAATACTGCAGGTGGAGTAGTACTCATTGCCTTTGAGGCTTGTTTCATGAGCCTAGCCTTTCTGATAGTTCCTCCTGTGAGGGGAAGGCCTTTCGCCTTTCCTGCTGCACTAGCCATCACTGAATGGGCCCGTCAGAGTTGGCCATTTGGGGGTCTTCCCATCGGCAGTATCGCTCTTGGGCAAGCCTCCAGCCCTCTTGGCCAAACTGCTCGTCTAGGAGGACCTCTTCTAATTGTCGCCTTAGTAGGTGTAGCTGGAGTATTCGTAGATGCAATAGCCAGGGCCAGCATCATTGCCTGGCAAGATCACCGTAGTAGACAGATGAACCAAACAAGCACATTGCCAGAGGAAGAGGTGCACAACGAAAAACAAACGATGCCCTGCTCACGAAAGAATGCCAAGGGCCACTTCCTTACTGTTGCCGCACTTTCCGCAGTGGTGGTAGTTGGACTAGACGTCGTCGCTACTCTAGCACCAGCTGGTGGACCTCCTATTCATCGTATTCGAGTAGCAGCGGTACAAGGAGGAGGCAAGCGTGGCCTTCACAAGTTTCAAGTACCAGTATCCCAGGTATTCGATGCCCAGGTCATTCCTACGGAAAAATTAATTCCTTTATCACGAAGACAACCAATACAGCTAGTACTCTGGCCTGAAGATGTCATCTCGCTATCTACTCCACTAGTAGGGTCACCTCAAGCCCGTATCGTCTCCGATATCGCCAGAGCAATGCACACCACTTTAGTAGCTGGCGTCACTTATCCTGTAGGGACCTCTCATTTTCGTAATGAAGCAGTGGCTTGGGGCCCTTCTGGAAGGATCGTGGCTCACTACGAGAAAGTCCACCGAGTTCCCTTTGGAGAGTACGTGCCGTATCGTTCCTTCTTCAAGCACTTCGCTAACTTGTCCCTCGTTCCTCTGAACGCTATACCTGGGCATAAGTCTGGGTTACTAAGAACACCAGCTGGTCCTCTTGCCACAACCATTTCCTATGAAGTATTCTTCGCTGATAGAGGTCGTTCTGCTGTACGAGCAGGGGGAGAACTGCTCATAGTTCCCACCAACACCTCCTCCTATTCAACAGGCCAGGTACCTAGTCAAGAAATTGCAGCCTCCGAATTGCAAGCCATAGAGGAAGGTCGCAATCTTGTCCAAGCCGCTCCGACAGGCTACAGCGCCTTCATCAACAACAGAGGTGTATTGCAAAAACGCACTTCATTAGGGGTTCGTCAAGTGTTGATCTCCACAGTGCCTTTACGGGACGGCAACACCCTCTATGAACTGACCGGCAACTTGCTTGTCAATCTGCTCTCGATTCTTGCACTGTTAGCAGCTTGGTTATTCACCTGGGATATCTTCAAGAGATTGGGGTGGACACCTCCGCATCCTCAAAAGTAGCCATCTCGCTAAGCACCTTGGCAGCAGCTTGAACTATGGGTAGTGCCAAGCAAGCACCGGATCCCTCTCCTAGCCTCATCTCCAGATCTAGCAGAGGCTCTTTTCCCAGATATTGCAGGGCAGCAGAGGAGCCTGGCTCTTTCGACCTGTGCCCAGCAATCAAGTACCCTGAGCAAAGCGGAGCTAAACCAACAGAGACCAAGGCAGCTGCTTGAGCTATCACCCCATCCAGGACAACTGGGACTCGTACGGCTGCACCCCCAAGGATGAAGCCAGCTAAAGCGGCAATTTCCAAACCACCCAACGAAGCCAACAACTCAAGAGGGGTGCTGGCGCCCTCTGAGCGACTTCGATTCAATGCCTGCTCAACAACTGACACCTTCCTCTTGAGTACCTCATCGCTAATCCCCGTGCCACGACCGGTTACATCAACTGCATCAAGCCCGGTAAAGGCTGCTATCAATGCTGCCGAAGGCGTGGTATTCCCTATCCCCATATCTCCAGTGATCAAACATGCAGCACCTTGATCAACTAGTTCGTAAGCTACTTCAACACCTATATCTAGACACATGGCTGCCTGCTCGATGGTCATAGCTGGCTCACATGCAATATTGCCGCTTCCCTTGGCGACCTTGGCTAACCGCAGTCCTGGTCGAGGAGGGAGATCCTGAGCCACCCCCACATCCACCACTAGAACTTGAGCACCAAAAAAATTTGCCAGTACCGACACTCCTGCTCCTCCTGCACAGAAGTTGTCAACCATCTGGGCGGTAACCTCCTGAGGCCACGGCGACACCCCTTCTTTTAGTACCCCGTGATCTCCAGCGAATACAGCTACAGAGGCTGGATGAGGTAGTGGAGGGGGACATCTACGAGCTATGCCAGCTAGTTGAATACCAATAAGCTCTAACCTGCCCAGTGCTCCTGGAGGCTTGGTCAATTTGTCCTGTCGATCCTTTGCAGCAACTACAGCTTGATCATCCAAAGGCTCTATCTTCTCGATAGCACTTTCAAAAGCTCTCATTCATCACCTCGAATAGTCACAAGCATAGGCTATGGCTTGCTTCTTCCAAACCTTGGCCAAAGCTGTTGTTCCCCTAAAGACTACATGAAGAGAGCGTTGTTAACCGATAAGACAGCGAGGGCAACACGTCGGAATCCCCTGGCTTATATCCATGGGGAGGATGTCAACTCCCCTAGTCCTCCTGCAACTTGGAGAGCAAAGCTGTGTCAGTCTTTCCAGTCGATGGCTGCTTCAAGCTATTTGAAAAATCGATCGTACCTGTTTCGAAAATATCCTGGGTAGTCCCGGGAAAGGGCTGAGACAACTGTGATACTGCCATCTCGGACAGAGAGCCAAGCGAAGGAACAAGCTCTTCATCTTCAGCAGGAGAGATAATTCCAATCCCCTCTCCTCCCTGACCAAATAGTACTCGGTTGTAGATAATAAACTTGCCCATCCAAATCATCGCAAAGGCAGCAAAGTTAGCTGCATTGACCATAACTGCCACTTCAAGATGGGAGGAGGTTATTAGAGGTCCGTAGTGTTGGACCAATCCCACTGTAACCATGGATAGTCCCATGCCTGCGAAGGCGAGAACCCAAAAGGGTAGCACCTCGCGACCTAAATGCGAACGCCCCCTCTTGCCCCATGCCCAGTTCCTATTCAAATAGTAAGAAGGAACAACTGCTACTGCATTAGCGAACACGTTCGAGTCAACGGCTGACCAAAGCCTCAGTACTCCAAAGGTGAGAAAAAGAACCCCTTGAGATACTCCGGTGGAAATTACCGAAGACAAAGCGTAACGTACTAGTTTTTTCCCTGAGGGCGTCCGGTACCACTCCAATAGATCTCGTGGACGTAAACTCCTCGGACGATTGTATCTCATACAATGTAACGCTATCGTAACGAGAGGTCAATAGCCAATCACGCCATGTTCAGCTGAGGTTAGAGCATCGGTACTGGGACCTCAGAACAAGCTCCGAGATACCCAGTACCGACAACCCATCAACAGCCATGTACATATGGCATACACTCATCTGTCATGTAGACCTCCAGGTATGTACGCCTCTATATACATGCATGCCAAGGGCACGCTTGACGATGGCAGACATACAGTGGGCATCCTCTGCAACCGGTATGTACATCCTTGTACATACCAAGAATCCTTGCAGGTGCCACCGTTCAGCTATCACCCATCTCTCCTAAGCATCAAGACTGACGCTTGTCCATAGGAACATAGTCACGCTTCTCAGGGCCAATATAGAGTTGACGTGGCCTCACGATCTTCGAGTCCTGATCGAGCATCTCTACCCATTGCGCCAACCATCCTGAGGTACGCGGGATAGCAAACAGCACAGGGAACATCTCCAATGGGAAGCCCATCGCCTGATAGATGATTCCTGAGTAGAAGTCTACGTTAGGATAGAGCTTCCTAGAAATGAAGTACTCGTCCGCCAGAGCTATCTCTTCCAGTTTCAGGGCGATATCTAGCAGCGGGTTCTTGCCAGTCACTTCAAACACTTGGTCAGCTACCTGCTTGATTATCCTGGCCCGTGGATCGTAGTTCTTGTAGACCCGATGACCGAATCCTTGCAAACGCCCATGTCCTTGCTTCACTGAAGCAATGAAATCAGGGACGTTATCTATGGAACCAATCTCCATCAGCATGCGAATAACTGCCTCATTGGCTCCTCCGTGACGTGGACCATAAAGTGCGGCACAAGCTGCTGATAGTGAGGAGTAAGGATCAGCATGCGAAGACCCGGCCACTCTCATAGCTGTAGTAGAACAGTTCTGCTCATGATCGGCATGGAGAATGAACAACACGTCCAAAGCATGAGCTAGTACCGGATTGGCCTCGTACCTGGGCTCAGCCGTCTTCCACATCATGGACAGGAAGTTGGAAGCAAAGTCGAGGGAGTTATCCGGATATACAAAAGGCATCCCCACGCTGAAACGATGAGCAGCAGCTGCCAAGGTGGGCATCTTGGCTATCAATCTAGTTATTTGCTTCCAGCGGGAGTCCAGGTTGAATATGTCCTTGGCGTCTTGATAAAACGTCGACAACGCCGCTACGGCCGAGACGAGCATTCCCATGGGATGGGCATCGTAGTGAAATCCCTCCAGGAATCGCTTGCGCACATTCTCGTGGATGAAGGTGTGATACGTAATATCATGCTTCCACTGTTCGAACTGCTCAGCCGTAGGCAACTCTCCCTTCAGTAGAAGGTAAGCTACCTCCAGATAGGTCGACTGCTCAGCCAGCTGCTCAATTGGATAGCCCCTATAACGCAATATACCTGCTCCACCGTCAAGATAGGTTATAGAGCTCTCGCACATCGCAGTGGAGAGAAGTCCAGGATCATAGAACCAGATACCAGGGAGGAGCTTTTGCCACTCGGCAGCAGACACTCCTCCGTTCAGTATAGGGATCTCCAAGGAATCGCCTGTGCGGTTATCCGTAATGGTTATGCTTTCTCTTCCCATTGCTACCTCCTATTCATTTACATGCTCTCATCGTGACCGATATTGAGCGCTTGCTCGAAACGATACCGATAGACATTGGTATCCCTACGTTCGAAACCGATGCTCTCATAGAGAAGGTTGGCGGCTTTGCGAGATGGGCGGGAGGTGAGCTCTACTGTCACCGCTCCCGCTTCTTGAGCTAGACGAAGAGCCATTTGCACCAAGGAGGTTGCAATGCCAAACCTCCTAGCCTTGACGTCCACCACAACGTCCTCGATCCATGCTCGGGTACCAGTTGGAATCTGGCACACTATTAAAGTTAACATTCCTACGATTGCAGTTGTTCCCGAAACAGAGTCCACCCGATTGTCATCTCTCCCTCTCCCCATATCAACTGCTTCTGTGTCAACCGCTACCAGAAGTTGTGTTGCTGGAGAAGAGATAATCCTCTCCAGCTCCCTCATGCCAAGCACGGGTGCCCTCTCCGATAACTGGGGAAGCAAGCGAGCAACTCCCTCTAGGAGATCTGGAGTTGCCTCAGACGCCACTGCCAAACGTATCCTCGAAGCAGTAGTGCTGGGAGTAGGGGCTGAATATGTCACACCACGAACAATATACGCAATCGGCATGGATGTGCCTACCGCCACCATACCTAATAGATGACAAGGTAAAAACAGACTGCAATGGCTTTACGCAACCCAAGATAACCCTACGAGTATCATGAAGGAAGAGTAAGGTGGGACGCGACTACGGTATAGGTATGGATTACATACGGCTCATGCGAAGCCCTAAATTACGTTCTCCTATAGTACTAGCTAGCTTTGCTGGCTGGAACGATGCAGGTGATGCAGCTGAACTAGCAGTCAAGCACTTCGCCTCTTCCTTCGGGGCTAGAGTATTCGCCGAGATAGACCCCGATCCATTTTTTGACTTTACCGAGGCCAGGCCTACAGCGCGTATCAGCGGAGGAGTTACCGAGCAGATCAAATGGCCGTCAAATTTATTCTCTGCTGCTTCGATCCCCCGACGACGACATGACTTAGTACTCTTGCTAGGTACTGAGCCCCATCTCAGGTGGAAAAGTTTTTGTCAACAGATAGTAAGCATGGCAGTTGGAATAAACACTAAGTTATTCGTCATGCTAGGTGCATATCTAGCTGATATCCCCCATACGCAGCCGGTACTCATAACTGGTACAGGGAGGGACCTCAGCCTCCTGCATCGTCTGGGCATCATGCCATCCGAGTACGAAGGGCCCACAGGAATAATTGGTGTTCTCCAAGATGAGCTAGAACGTGCTGGAATTCGCTCTATATCACTATGGGCTGGAGTCCCTCATTACGTGGCCCAAAGCCCTTCGCCAAAGGCCGCACTGGCTCTGGTGGAAGTGAGTGAGAAGATATTGGAGGCAAAGACCGATATCACCCAATTGCAGGAGTTAAGCGAGGTATACACACAGAGGGTGGATGAACTGGTGGCCGCGGATGAAGAAGCTGCTGCTTACGTAGCTCAGTTGGAAGCCACAGCTATGACCTCATTGGAGGAAGAACAAGAGTTCAGGAAGAGAGTGGGTGAAGTTTCCGCAGAGCAACTAGCTGCTGAAGCAGAGAAATTCCTCCGGGACAATCCAGGACAGTAAGGGTCATCGTGACTTCTCTCGGCCCTTCAGGGCCGAGAGAAGTCACTGTCGCCATTCAGGGCTACGCGGTGGATCAAAGAATACCTCGGGATGGTCGCCGCGTAGGGCAGCAAAAACATACTTCCCCCATCTCTCTACACCAGCCAAAGGTGCAGGAAGATCGTCCATGGGGAACCAGCCAACGTCACTGCACTCCAGTGGATGTGCCTTGAGCTCTCCTCCAACCTGTCTACAAGCAAAAATAAGCGAATACAGAGCTATCCCAGCAAAACCCAGTCGCAATCCATCGAGTACTGCAACAAGCCTTACCGGCTCTACAATGATCCCAGTCTCTTCAAGAACCTCTTTGGAGGCTACTTCAGAGGCAGAGTAGCCTGGGTCCGCCCAGCCAGTAGGATAGAGCCAAACTCCAGAGTCGGCCCGTTTAACCAATAGTATTTCATTGTGCTCATTAGGCACCACTGCTCCAACCGCCACCTTTGGAGTGACATAACCAGCAACACCCTCTTTGACAGTCCTAACCCACTCCTGAACAATTTCTTCCTGAGTTTGTGGACCTACGTCAAGCTCTGCATGATCATCTCTTCCGGAGTTAAAGAGAATCTCGTCAGCAGCAACTCGTATATCGGCAGCAACTTTGAGAACTTCTTCGTAACGCTCTCTTTCATAGAGGCTCTTGGTGAAGCCAAGTCCAGTCCGAGCTATGGCAGACAGCGCCTCGCTCCAACGTAACAGTTCGGCTCTCGAAGGACCTTGGCTCATCACAAAACCACGCTAGCGTCTAGTTTGGCATACGACGACACTGACTACCCTGCTTATCCCGCCCTTTCCCCATATTGCCATATTACCTGTTCTCACAGGTTGCACATGCTCTATGCATGTTCTCTCAGATACTTGGCATAACCGAGGTCGAAGCGCATAAGTTCCTCCAAGGAAATACCTTTCGTCACAGCAAGCGCCAAAAGATCTATGCAGCCCTCTACAACAGGAGGGCCTGCCAACTGAGCTCCTAGAATACGACTCGTACCTCTCTCCAGGAAGAGTTTGGAAAACAACCCAGATCCAATACGGGAATCATAGAACTTCCCATGCAAATAGCTATTCTCTGCACTGGGTTGAATGACAAGTTCTTCACAGGAGTACCCCACCAACTGGGCAGCGTGTGCATCAATACCACAGCGTGCAATTGTCAAACCACTCACTCTCCCAGCTACTACATCCACCACTCCCTCGGAGATGCGATAACCCCCTGCCGCATTGATCCCAGCTGTAGCTCCCTCCAAAGCCGGACGCTGTCCACTGGGGTAATAGCCGCGCTTCCTGACAACTATATGAAAACAGTCACAACAGTTCCCTGCCGCCCATACACCTTCAGCTACCTCTTGTCGTCCATTAACTAGTAGGGCTCCTTTTTCTCCAAGAGGTAGGGCAGCCTGTTGAGCCACCTCCGTATTGGGGTACAACTCACTTGCCAGCAACACTAGCTGGCAATCGAAGAAACCAGCATCGCTTGAAACCCCCGTTTCATCAATTGATTCAATGGAGGCATCCAAGTACACATCTGCTCCGGAGGAACGCAAGGCAGTTTCTGCTAGCCGACCTATAGCTGGGTCGAAACCGTCCACTGCTGTTGGTCCATCGGTCAATACGACCACTCTCAGACCGTTCTTCAACAGGGGGTCCACCAGCTCTGCACCATCTAGAGATCCTCCCACAATGAGCACGGTGGGTTTATTGCCATCTTTGCTTATTTCGATGGCCTTATCCATGGCCTCCCAACTATGTGCTCCAACTACTGACGGTCCAACCTCGTCCCGTGGTACTTGCAGCTCCTTGTTCCTCGCTCCAGTAGCAAAGACGAGCTCTCGAAAGGCTAGTTTATAGGCACGACCATGAGCAGCGTCTACAACTTGAACTACTTTGCTCTCCAGATCTACGGCTTCGAGCAAATGGCCGAGTCGTACATCTACTCGATATTGGCTCCTGAGTAGTTGAGGATTGAACGAAGCTGGCCGAGGAAAGGCGTCCTCCTGCCCAATGGTTCCTGGTGAACCCTGACTTCGAGGCAGTGCAAAGTTGCTCTCCTCTACAAGAACGATCTCCATCTCTTGATCGTGCTTCCTTGCAGCAATGGCAGCAGATACACCAGCAACATTCCCACCTGCTATCAACATACGTCCCGTCACGTTCTGGAGGTTAGCCGTTCTGTAGAGTCCATGAGAGAACCTGCCTCTCAAGAGCACAGTTGCATACTGAGTAGCCAACCTATTGGGGAACGGCATCCATGAAAGAAAATAAATAAATGTGAC
>JAMDDE010000034.1 GCA_023489235.1 Actinomycetota bacterium
TTCAATACTGCTACAGCCCTTTTGCAGCTTTATGGCACATCTGCAGCTACATCATGCAGATCATCTTGGTCGTCCGAGCTATGGGCAGCCCCAATCAACTCAGCAACGCGATCAACGCCATGGGTCGCGCACCACTCCTCGATCTCGTCCAAAACTTTGACCGTTGCTCGGGGGTCCAAAAAATTAGCCGTACCCACCTGGACAGCAGCTGCTCCTGCCATCATCAGCTCTATGGCATCCCTGCCGTGCATCACCCCCCCCACCCCTATGATCGGGACCTCGGACAAGGCTCGATAACAGTCGTAAACTGACCGTACTGCTACGGGATGGATTGGCGGACCTGACAGCCCCCCACCTTTTCCTCCTAGTACAGGACGACGGTTCTCAATATCGATCTTCATGCCTAACACCGTATTGATCAATACAAGCGCATCTGCACCAGCCTCAACTGCAGCAAGTGCAATGTCGACCAGATTGGGTACATTGGGGCTTAGCTTCACCCACAGGGGCAGGGAACATGCTCGCATCGCCGATACAACCTCGGCCGTAGCTTTGGCTGAATGAGCAAACATGCTGCTACGATCTTCGACATTCGGACAACTAACATTTACTTCCAAGGCCAACAGGCCGTCTGGAGGCTCAGCAAGAAGCTGACCGGCTTGTGCAAATTCAGCCACAGTACGACCCCATACACTGAGAACCACTCGCGCCCCTGTCTCTCGGAGCCTTGGCAGATGTTGATCTATCCAAGTCTTCAAGGAAGGCCCTTCCAGGCCAACGCTGTTGAGTAGTCCTTGACCGACAGGTGCCAACCTAGGTGCCGGGTTGCCTGGCCAATCCTCTATACGAAGTGACTTGACCACCACAGCCCCCAGCCGAGAGAGATCTATATACTCGCTGAGTTCTGTACTATACCCGGATGTACCTGCCGCTGTAAGTATCGGATTGGGTAGCACGACATTACCTATACGCGAGGTGAGATCCACCGAGCTGCTCATCCTAGGGGGATCACCATGACGGTAGCGTCGCATAGTCTAGCCAGCAAAGTGGTGGTAATCTTGCAAGGCTCGCACCGACAGTCCGTGCTTTCTCCAGTCTTCGATACCTTCAGCAGCCGCGCGAGCAGCTGCAAGGGTGGTCAGGCATGGCACACGGTGAGTTTGGGCAGCACTACGGATACGCAATCCATCTGCCCTTGCTCCTCTTCCTTGGGGAGTGTTGATAACTAGTTGAACCTTGCCAGAGCTGATCAGCTCTACCGCATCTAGATAGGCTCCATGAGCTTCAGAAAGGGATGCAGAAGGATCGGGGACTGGTCGGGCAGGAGAGAGCGACGACCTCGAAGGAGGATTGCTATCCAAGGTCATTGACTCATTCGAGCCACGCACACTGGCGGAATGGTCATTGGCAACTAGAGCATCTATGGCGCCCTCGGTGACCTTGGCTACCACCGCATCCACCGGTATGCCTGCTTGGTTCAAGTGGCGAGCAGTTCCAACGGTAGCTACCAGATTGAACCCAAGTTGCTTGAATTGGCGAGCTACTTCCATGCCAGCTTTCTTGTCCTTGTCTGCCAACGAGAAGAACACCGTGCCAGTATCGGGAAGCCGATTGCCAGCTGCCATCTGACTCTTGGCAAAGGCAAGCCCAAAAGTCGAGTCAATACCCATAACCTCTCCTGTGGAGCGCATCTCTGGACCCAACAACGAATCAACCTCCGGAAAGCGGCTGAAAGGCAGTACTGCCTCTTTGACACTCACATGTTGCAAACCTCTCTTGGCAGGCAACAATCCCTCAGAACGAAGCTCCGCCAAAGTAGCACCAACGATTACTCTGGCTGCTACTTTGGCAACTGGTACACCAGTAGCCTTGGCTACAAAAGGTATCGTGCGACTGGCTCGAGGATTCGCCTCGATGACGAATACTGTGCCATCCTTAACTGCGTACTGGACATTGATAGGCCCCTTCACCGAAAGCGCGTCTGCAATCAAACGAGTGTAATCTTCAATGGTCTCTACCACCTTCTTGGGTAAGGTAACTGGCGGCAGCATACAGGCTGAATCACCTGAGTGAATACCTGCCTCTTCTACGTGTTCCATCACGCCTGCGATGAAGATATCTCCAGTATGGTCCCTAACGGCATCAACATCCACCTCCACCGCATCTTCCAAGAAGCGATCGATCAGTGCTGGACGCTCTGCTGCCAACCCTCCCTCTCTACCCAAGGCTCCGAAGTTTGCATGCCCACTCTCCCCCTCCCTCAAGAACCCGCCCAATTGGCCGATGGCTGCACGTAGTCCTTGTTCATCGAAAACGATTTGCATAGCCCTTCCCCCCAGCACATAGCTAGGACGAACAAGGACTGGATAGCCAATACGCTCGACCGCAGAAAGAGCCTCGTCCATGCTTGCTACGGCAGCACTGGGAGGTTGAGGAATTCCGAGATCAGCACAGAGAGATGCCCATCTCCGCCGATCCTCGGCAATGTCGATGGACTCTGGGCTGGTCCCCAGTACCATGCTCTCCGGCAACACAGAAGCCAGTTTCAACGGAGTCTGTCCGCCTAGGCTAACTATGACGCCTACCACGGAACCCCTATCTCTACTTGCTCTTGTTTCAGCTTCAATGACAGATAGCACGTTCTCGGCGACTATTGGCTCGAAGTAGAGCCGATCGCTGGAATCGTAGTCGGTAGAGACCGTCTCGGGGTTGCAGTTGATCATAACTGTCTCATAACCAGCTTCGGAGAGAGCCATACTTGCATGTACGCAGCAGTAGTCGAACTCTATGCCTTGACCTATACGATTCGGACCAGCTCCAAGAACGATAACGCGAGGACGAGAGCTGGGACGAATTTCGTCCTCATCCTCATAGGTGGAGAAGTGATATGGAGTATGGGCCTCGAACTCGCCAGCACAGGTATCAACGGTTTTGAAGGTAGGAAACACCGAGCTACCCGATCGAGCGGATCTCACCTGTTCTTCCTGGACTCCAAGCAGCCAAGCCAGCTGGGCATCGGAGAAACCAGCGCGTTTCATCTTCTTCCATACCGACCTATCCAACCGTTCTAAGTTGTCTACGCCACCATGCTCGTTCACCTGCTCCAAGAACCAACTCCTAAGCCGAGACAACTCAGCTATGCCCTCCAAGAACCAAGGGTCAACGCC
The DNA here is from genome assembly GCA_023489235.1 of Actinomycetota bacterium. Classification (GTDB taxonomy): domain Bacteria; phylum Actinomycetota; class Acidimicrobiia; order Acidimicrobiales; family JAMDDE01; genus JAMDDE01. The sequence continues at coordinate 3,168 of JAMDDE010000034.1, forward strand.
GGTAGCTGCTCCCACTCTTTCGATAGGTATACCTCTGCGCAGCGCCTCCTCTATCTGGAACACTCTTTCCGGAGTAGCCAAGGAAGCCATGGAGAGCAAGGTGTCGTCGTCGATATCATAAAGGAGTCTCTCCGCAGGATCGCAGTTGAGGCCCCACCTTCCTTGCTCTAGCGAACGAAGTGCTTTCTGGAGGGATTCAACGAAGGTGCGCCCAATAGCCATCACCTCCCCCACCGACTTCATCTTGGTGCCCAACAGGTCTTTGGCCCCTGGTAGCTTCTCGAATGCCCAGCGAGGTACCTTGGTGACCACGTAATCGATCGTTGGCTCGAAGCTCGCTGGGGTAACACCGGTGATGTCATTGGCAATTTCGTCCAGGCTGTAGCCAACCGCCAACTTAGCTGCGATCTTGGCTATAGGGAAACCAGTAGCTTTGGAGGCTAGGGCACTCGAGCGTGAAACCCTTGGGTTCATCTCGATCACCAACATCTCCCCATCCTGAGGATTGACTGCGAACTGGATATTGGAACCACCAGTTTCCACCCCAACGCGTCTTATGCATGCGAATGCCGCGTCTCGCATACGCTGGTACTCAACATCAGAGAGAGTTTGCGCAGGAGCAACGGTAATGGAGTCCCCGGTGTGCACCCCCATGGGGTCGAAGTTCTCGATGGAGCAGACCACTACGCAGTTGTCATGCAGGTCGCGCATTACCTCGAGCTCATACTCCTTCCAACCGGCGATAGAGGCTTCTATCAATATTTCGCCTATAGGGCTGGCTTCCAGCCCCTCCCTGGCCAAGTGCTCCAATTCGCTTTCTGTTGCTGCGATGCCCGAGCCAGCGCCTCCTAGTATGAAAGAGGGTCGTACGATAAGAGGGTAGCCAAGATCATTACCGACTGTAAGTGCCTCTCTCACCGAGTGAGCAAAACCGGATGGTGGAACGCCGAGGCCAATCTCGCTCATAGCGGCCTTGAAGCGTTCTCGATCTTCGGCAGTAGAAATAGCCTCTGCTTTGGCACCTATGAGCTCAACCCCAAGCTGATCCAAAACCCCCTCGTTCCACAACTGCATGGCCAGGTTGAGCGCTGTCTGGCCACCCAAAGTGGGCAGCAGGGCATCAGGCCTCTCGCGAGCAATGATGGCAGCCAACACCGATGGGTCCAACGGCTCCACATATGTGCGATCCGCAACCTCTGGATCGGTCATGATCGTAGCAGGATTGGAGTTCACTAGTACTACCCGGTAGCCTTCTTGCTTTAGCACCTTGCAGGCTTGCGTGCCCGAATAGTCGAACTCCGATGCTTGACCTATGACGATCGGACCGGAACCTATAACCAATATGGTGTGGATATCGTTACGGCGTGGCAGGGTCGGCCTCCTCGTTCATCAGTGACAAGAAGCGATCGAATAGATAACGCGAGTCATGAGGACCGGGACCGGCCTCCGGATGGTATTGCACGCTGAAAGCAGGAGCATTCGAACAGGACATTCCTTCCAGAACACCATCGTTCAAGTTGAGATGGGTTATCTCTATATTGGGCACTGAAGCCGGATCTACTGCATAGTTGTGGTTCTGACTAGTGATCTCCACCTCTCCGGTGGCCAAGTACTTCACGGGGTGGTTGCTGCCATGATGGCCGAAAGGAAGTTTGTACGTCCTCCCCCCGAGAGCTTTAGCAAGCAACTGGTGCCCAAGACAGATGCCCATCATTGGAACCTTGCCAATCAGATCGGCTATTTGCTCCACTAGGTGATCGAGGGCACTGGGATCACCAGGACCGTTGGAGAGAACCACCCCATTGGGCTGCATGGAAAGCACATCTTCGGCAGAGGTGAAGGCAGGAACGACCGTGACGTCAGCAATACAGGCAAGTCTATCCAGCATGGTCTTCTTGACTCCGAAATCGTAAACAACTACATGCAAAGAGGCTTGCCTATCCTCCTGTTCCTTCTCCTTTGCAAGAGGAGCAGTTACTCGCTGTCCTTGTAGCCACTTCGACCTGGGCAACACAGTCCAAGACATGGGAGGAGGGGTTCCTTGCTGTCCTTCATGTCCTTGTCCTTTGCGCCACTCATATACGGAGGAGGTGGTAACAGAGGAGACGAGATCCCTTCCATCGGTCGGCAATGCCTCTGTCGCAGCCGTGATCAGCTCGTTCTCCGAAGCCGTCCCAAAAGCGCAGGGTATAGCTCCCACAGAGCGTATTACCTTCGTCAAACGACGGGTATCGACTCCATATATGCCAGGAACACCATTTGCTTCGAGAAAGGAGTGCAGATCCGCCCTAGCCCTCCAGTTGCTTGGAGTGCGTGACAGCTCTCTTACCACTACTCCTTCGCAGTAAGGTTTTCTAGCCTCGTCGTCCCAAGGGTTTACTCCATAGTTACCGATATGGGGATAAGTGAAGGCTATGACCTGACCTGCATAAGACGGATCGGTTATCACCTCTTGATACCCGGTCATAGAGGTATTGAATACCAGTTCACCAACTGCAATATGATCACTTGGTGAGGCACCAAAAGCCTCGCCTTCGAATACGGATCCATCGGCCAAGACTAACAAGGCAGGTTTGCCCAACCAATCCTTTCCTGACCGACTTGCAGCAGCACCAACAGCTGTCTCCCAACCTTCCTGATACCTACTCATGGAGTTACCGAGCACTTCGCTCACACTGATATCGCCGGGGTTTGTTTTACTCATGGTTGCCCAGGAGGTAAACCGACAGAACCACCGATCTCTGATCTATGCGAATATTCATCTCTGTGCTATCCCATCAATGACCACTGGATCGCCCATGAACAGTGTATGGCGGACCTTGCCCATGAGCTCCATACCGTTGAAAGGGGTGTTGCGACTCTTGCTTGCGAGATCATTGGCTTCCACCGTCCATTTGGCATAGGGGTCTATAACACACAGATTCGCCCAAGCTCCTCTTTCCACGGGACCACCATGCCTTGGGAACAAGCGAGCAATTCGAGCAGGTTTCCAGGACATCAACGACAAAAGCTCCGGAAACGAGAGTTGTTGCTCAGGTGAGGCTACCTGTATCTGGGCACCTCTGGTCGGACTGACCGATTGACCACCGATCACATTGCTGGAGATAACAAGGTCTCCTCCTGCGCCTGTCGAGGACCCTGGCGAACGAAACGAGGAGGGATCGATAGCAGCATCCTTCACATGCGGTAACTCCTTCTTCCCCATCACTGTCAATGCCACTGCTAGAGCTGTCTGCAAACCAATCATTCCCCATGCAGCTTGATCGAAGGGAACTTCTTTAGACTCTGGCGGATGAGGTGCATGGTCAGTAGCTATAGCATCGATAACCGAAGAGCTGAGGCCTTGATGAAGGGCCACAACATCACGTCGATCCCGGAGAGGAGGGTTAACCTTGAAAACTGGGTCGTACCCCACCAATGAAGCATCGGTTAACGAGATGTGATGCGGGGTGACCTCTGCGCTGACGGTGACGCCCTCTTTCTTGGCCTTTACAAGCAAATCAATGGAACCAGCCGTAGATAGATGCAGTAGATGCAATCTGCCACCGGTTACCTTGGCTAACAGGATATCCCTGGACACCATGGTCTCTTCGGCCACAGACGGAACACCGGGAAGACCAAGTTTGGACGACCATGCGCCTTCATGCACCAGACCACCGTTGGCCAAAAAACGGTCTTCGCAATGCTGAGCTATGGTTACCCCCAACCCCACGGAATACTCCAAGGCAAGGCGCATCAGTTGAGGATCTTGCAGAGGATCGCCATCGTCTGTGAACATGGTGACTCCTAGCTTGGCCATCTCGGCCATTGGGGCTAGGCGTTCTCCTGCTCTTGCATGCGTAATGGCTCCAGCAGGTACAACTTCAGCCATAGCATGTTTGGCTATCTCGCGGACCTCGCGAACAACTGCAGCAGAATCTATCGGAGGATTGGTGTTGGGCATGGCTACTACAGCGGTATATCCACCAAGAGCGGCCTGACGTGTAGCAGTCTCTATGGACTCGGCTTCTTCCATGCCCGGCTCCCGCAGATGAGCATGGAGATCGACAAGGCCGGGGGATACAATACATCCATCGGCCTCCAACACAAGAACTCCCTTCGGAGGTAGTATTCCCTCCTCTACAGCTGAAACTCTTCTCCCCGAGATGAGCACATCGGCTCGTTTAGTCCCTGTAGAGTCAACTACGGTACCTCCACGAATCAATACCTCAGACACCGGCTCGTTCACCTGCCTGACCAGAAACAGAGGGAGTCGAAGAACCACTCGATCGGTGTTCTGTATCTTCAGAGTAAGCCATCCACTCCCCCGTCTCCACATGAGTCATGGCCGTAGACAACGAGGCGTCCGAGTCCAGTTGCAACCCCCCCGAAGCAGCAAGGAGCATATACAGGACTGCCATCCTTATTGGAACTCCATTGGCCACTTGCTTCAGAACCAGCGAGGAAGGTGCATCCACCAGATCGTAAGAGACCTCCACGCCCCTGTTGACCGGACCGGGATGCATTATCAGTGCATGACGTGGCAACAAAGCTCTCCTCGAACTGTTCAGTGCATAAAGCAGGGAGTACTCGCGTAAAGTCGGGATAACTCGCCCGCCTCCACGCTCGGTTTGTATACGAAGCAGATAGAGTACATCTAGATCGCCTATCACCGAGTCCAAATCGTGTACGACCTCAACTGGCCAGAAGGAAAGAGATGTCGGCAGCAGTGGAGGAGTGGAGACCAACACTACCTGGGCACCGAGACGAGAGAAGGCAATGGAATCTGAGCGGGCTACTCTAGAGTGCTTTATATCACCAACGATGCCTATCTTGATACCCCGCAGAGGAAGCTCCTCTGGCGCATGTTCTCGAGGAGAGGGTGATTCACCCTGCGAACCTAGCGACTCACTAGTTCGAGAGTTCCCCGTAACATCTTCTTCGGGCCACCCTAGGCGCCGCATATTCACCAATGTGTAACAATCGATCAAGGCCTGCGTGGGATGCTCGTGCCAGCCATCTCCAGCGTTGACCACCGATATGTTCGTCCAACGAGCCACCTGCTCAGGAACTCCAGCACAGGGATGCCGTATGACTAGGCAGTCGGCTCCAATGGCCTCCAGTGTCCTAACGGTATCCCTGATGGACTCCCCTTTGTTCAAGGAACTACCCGTTTTCCCTAAGGTAATAGTATCGGCAGACAATCTGCGAGCTGCCGTCTCGAAAGAGAGGCGGGTGCGCGTAGAGTCCTCGAAAAAAGCCAGAGCAACAGTCTTACCTCGTAGAGCAGGAACTTTTGGAATAGCCCTCTTGTTCACCTCGGCAAACACGTCCGCCAAGGCAATGACCTTAGCGATACCCTCCTCGCCTAGATCTTCAATGGACAGTAAGTTGTGCAGGAAGGGATCTGACATCTGAGGAAGCTGGGTCAACGCTCAAAAAGGTCGCCTATGACAACCCCCTCCAAGCTCACATCAACCATCTCATCTCGTCGGGTAGGCAAGTTCTTCCCCACAAAATCCGGTCTGATAGGCAGTTCGCGATGACCACGATCGACCATGACCGCTAGTTGAACAGCTTTTGGACGCCCAAAGTCCCCCAGGGCACCCAGGGCAGCACGTACCGTTCTCCCGGTATATATAACATCATCCACGAGGACCACAACCTTCCCCGTTATGTCGCAGGGTATATAGGTCGTCGCCTCTGGAAGCACCGGTCGAAGCCCTATATCGTCCCGATACAAAGCTACGTCCAAACTTCCCAAGAAAACCGAGGAACCCTCTATCTCCTCGAAGGTAGCGGCAAGTTTCTGAGCAAGAGGAACTCCGCCGGTTTGCAGCCCTACGACAACTACCTCACTGCCTCCTTGGTTACGTTCGGCAATTTCATGAGTCATGCGTGTCAACGCTCTTCTCACTTCTGCTGCCGACATAACTTGGGCCTTGGGTACGAAAATACCTACCCGTCGACTTCCGAGGAGGATGGTCCTCCGTTCTCGTTCGCCCACTTGAGCTCCTCCATATCCGTACGGGCCTCACTGGACCCACTTCACGGTTCTTTCCTACTCTAGCAGCACCTCAAAGCTTTTGCAGCCGATTTGGTGAACCAATAGGTGAGCCTTGATCAACCACTAAGACCCCGAGAATTGTGGTCGGATAGTGCTTGCTAGCGAAGAAAGCACCCCATTGACGAAGCTACCTGACTCTTCGGTGGAATAGCGATTGGCTAATTCCACAGCCTCAGAGATGATTACGGCAACAGAGGCATCTCGATGGTCGAGAAGTTCAAAAACACCTATGCGCAGAATGTTCCGGTCAAGAATGGGCATACGGGGAACTGCCCATCCCTCTGAATGGCTAGCAATCATACTATCAATGAGATGCAGCTGCTTGGAAACTCCTTCAACAATGTAGCGAACAAAGTTATCCGGAGGGATAGGCAAATCCCCGAGTACTACAGATGGCTCCACTCTCTTCAGTTCTGCCTCGTACAAGATGTGCAAAGCCTGCTCTCTCGCTTGACGACGTTCTCCCCAGCCTGAAGGGAATGGGAAATATGTCGGGCTCATGCCTCACCGTACTGACCTCTCGTTATAGATGACAAGGAACGAGCTTGCAATCAAACTCTGGTTAAATACTCTCCGGTGCGTGTGTCTACCTTTATCTTGTCGCCAACATTGACAAATAGCGGAACCGATACTACCAAGCCCGTCTCCACAGTGGCTGGTTTGCGGGCTCCAGAGACCCTATCCCCTTGCACCCCTGGTTCGGTTTCCGTAACCATAAGCTCGACAGCAGCGGGTAGCTCTACATCGACAACTTCACCCTTATAGATCAACAGCACTGCTGAATCTCCGTCCTTGAGATAGCGTGAGGCTTCCCCTAGCGAAGCTGCATCCACCTGAAGCTGTTCGAAGTCGCGATTGTCCATGAAAACATATTGATCTCCATCCCGATAGAGGAGCTGCATCTCAGCCTTGTCAACGACTGCCTGTTCGAGTCGCTCATCGGCACGCCAAGTACGTTCGAGCACAGCCTTCGTGCGGATGTTCTTCAACTTCGTCCTGACAAAAGCACCGCCTTTGCCTGGCTTGACATGTTGGAACTCGATGACGGAGAAGAGGCCGTCCTCGAGGTCGAGAGTCATCCCGTTGCGAAGATCATTGGTAGATACTGGCATCAAACTATTAGATCCTTCTTAGACTTGGTCAGCGGAGTACATCCGTCCTTGGTAACTACAACTGTATCCTCTATTCGTACACCACCTATCCCAGGAAGATATACGCCTGGCTCAACGGTCACAACCCATCCTTCCTCCAAAAGCTCATCCGATGTAGGTCCTATTCCAGGAGACTCGTGTATGTCAAGACCAACTCCATGCCCGGTGGCATGGACGAAGTAGGATCCCCATCCAGCTTCCTCGATCACAGCTCTACAGGCCTGGTCGACCTCCTTGGTTGACCTACCTGCCCTCACTGTATCGACTCCCGCCTGTTGACTGGCCATGACTACTGCTACCATGCGCTCCAACTCCTCGGTTTGGGGGTGCCCCAGGCATACCGTCCTGGTCATATCCGAGCAATAACCATCCACGACAGCCCCAAAGTCCATGACGACCAGCTCACCTGAGCGTATCTCACGATTGGATGGCTGAGCATGAGGAAGAGCACCATTGGGGCCAGATGCAACTATAGTGTCAAACGAACTACGGTTGGCTCCCAGCTCACGCATGGCAAAATCAATCTCTAAAGCTACCTGGAGCTCTGTCATGTTTGGCTTAAGTACGCTCAATACCTCAGTCAATGCAGAGTCGGCTATCTCTGCAGCATGAGCAATTCTAGCTATCTCGCTTGGATCTTTCTTCCTGCGCAAGTCCTCTACCAAATTTGTAGTAGGCACAGTCTCCACTCCACTAAAAAGCTGCTTCCACTCCTCGGCCCGAGCCCAGTTGATATGCGCCGCCTCCAACCCGACAGTACTCATGCCCGATACCTTTTTACTCAAAGCTTCACGTTGTTCGGTGACGCTCCCCACAAAGATATCCGCTCCGGACCCATGTTCACGAAGCTCCTGTTCTGCTTGAGTCTTGTAGCGCCCATCGGTTATGAGCAATCCGCCGTCCTCGGGTGAACTAGGACAAACCATGATAGCGGTGGATCCGCTGAAACCACTCAGATAACGAATGTTGGTCATGCTAGTTACGACCAACCCACCTAGATCAGCCGAACGAAGTGACTCCACGAGGTGGGCATAACGTCGGGAAACTTCGATACGGGGCAAAGGGAAGGAAGCTGATAGGTCCGATCTCGATCTCCCCCTTCTCTCAGATGCTCTGCTCAACCCTCCTCCTCGCCAATTCGACTGCTGCCTCTGCTGCAAGCTTATAACCCAGACTGCCGAATCCCATTATCGTACCGTCTGCTACTGGTGCAATGACCGACAAGAAGCGCCAGGGTTCTCTAGCCAACGGATTGGAGAGGTGCAGTTCGACTACCACTCCTTCGTAAGCCGCCAAAGCATCATGAAGTGCCCATGAGTAGTGGGTAAGGGCACCTGCATTGATGATGATGGCTATAGCGATACCCCTAAGACTGTGCACTGCCTCTACCAACTTGGATTCTTGGTTGGAGTGCACATGCCTAAGTTCATAACCAGCAGCTGCAACAACCTGCCTCGCCAACGAGAGATGATCTTCGAGGGTAGCCGTACCGTAGATCTCTGGTTGACGACTCCCTAGAATATCGAGGTTCGGTCCAGACATGATGACGATCAAACCCTTTGAGGGTCTGACATCAAAAAAAGCCTCTTCGACAGAGGAAGGAACCTCCCCGGTCGAGTTGGGGGGCTTCTCCTCCGTCATCCCTGTCTTGTCCGCATCCCGATCGCGTTCGGTGGAATTGGTTGGCATGTAGGGTTTCTCCCTCATCATTCCTTCCCTGTCAAGCGGGAATGTGGCACTGAGGATAAAAGCATATCCTCCAAAGTAGCGATAACTTCAGCCACATCAATACCTCGAACTGGCTCTGGTCCATTAGGACCATCGAGTACTAACGTGAGGGAATCTATAGCCTTCTTGTCCGACTCCATGAACATGACCAGCTCTGTCGGATCAGCATCGGATGGCAATGCGATCGGAAGGCCGCAACTCGACAGAACCTCTCCATGGAACTGTATCCTGTCCTCTTTTATCCTGCCCAGTCTGGCAGCTAGCTTCGCCGCGAACATCATTCCAATGGATACGGCCTCTCCATGTCTTAAATCCCAAGAACGGTGTCGCTCGAAAGCTGCTGCCTCCAGTGCATGACCCAAGGTGTGACCGTAGTTGAGCACCATCCTTCGCCAACTATCTCGTTCATCCGCGGCTACGATATCGGCCTTTACCTCCACGCATCTGGCTATACGATTCTCCAATCCTTGTTCCCAGGTTTCACCTGGGCCAGGAAGAATGTCCTCAGCCCCAAGGAATACGTACTTGGCTACCTCGGCCAAACCATTGACCCATTCCCTTCTAGGAAGAGTCGTTAAGAGATCGATATCGCAGAGTACGGCTGACGGTTGCCAAAAAGCTCCAACCAAGTTCTTCCCTTGAGGCAAATTGACGCCGGTCTTTCCACCTATGGCAGCATCCACTTGCGCAATCAAAGTGGTGGGTACGTTGACTAGTCGGATTCCTCGGTGGTACACAGCAGCTGCAAATCCTGCAAGGTCAGTGGTGACACCACCCCCAACGGCTATGACTAGATCATCACGGTGCATCCCCCATCGAGCAAACTCGCTACAGAGCCGTTCCAAGCTGGTCAAGCTCTTGGTAGACTCCCCTTGGTCGATATAGAAGACCTTGCTCTCCACTCCCGGGTCTATATCCACTGTGATGTTCTCTTGGGTGACGATAGCTGCCCTACGGACATGAGCAGGTACTACGCCGGCCAAGATATGCCTGGCTCCACTACCTATCCAAACGTCATATACCCCTCTCTCGTGATGGACCTGGACCCTGAGGAGCTTCATCGCCCCTGACATGTCTCCGGTTCCATGTACCCTGTCCATGCCTATAACTCCTGCCAACACTTGAGGACATCTGCTACCACTCGATCGATGTCCAGGTCGTCTACGTCAACCACCACCGTGGATACTTCGGCATAATCCGAGCTGCGAGCGTGGGTTAAGGCTATGATGCCTTCCAATCCTCCTCGCTCCAGAAGCGGTCGGTCGACAGAATCGACAATTCGAGACCAGATAGTGGCTGGGGATGCGCGTAGCCATACTACGAGATTGGCTTCGTTGAGTAGTCTCTTGTTCTCAGGTCTGCCAACCGCCCCGCCCCCAACCGAAACCACCAATGGTCCAGAACAGCGAAGAGCATCGGCCAATACTTCTGTCTCTCTGTCGCGAAAGTATCCTTCGCCCCTTTGACTGAAGATGCTCTTTATGCTGAGGCCAATTCTCTCCTCTATTACTTGGTCGGTGTCCACGAACTCAGCACCAACCTTCTCGGCCAAGATTCTGCCTACCGTGGACTTACCTACTCCCATCATCCCAATGAGTACTAGCACACCCTCGACTGCGGGCCGACGATGGGGTGCTTCTGTGGAGATAAGACTCAGATCCTTGCTCATCACAGCTCTGGGCGCGTATCGGCTCTTGACAAAGAGGAGCTCTTCAGGTCGGCCAGATATCCCTTCCAGTTGCGGATCAGCTCAGCAACCGAGTCGCCTCCGAACTTCCTAATTGCCTCGTTGGCAAGCACGATTGCGAGCATAGCCTCCGCTACAACTCCCATAGCAGGAACAGCAGTGATATCCGTGCGCTCTTTGAAGGAGGCAGAGACCTGCTTGGTGCGCACATCCACAGTCGTCACAACCGGCTTGTTCAAAGTAGCCAGCGGCTTCATGAATGCCCTAGCTATGATTGGAGCGCCAGAGGACATCCCCCCTTCTATCCCCCCTGCCCGGGAAGTAAGTCTTGAGTAGGTAGCACCATCTGGATCCCACGTGATGGAGTCATGAGCTTGAGACCCTCTTTTCCGAGATACCTCTACCCCCTCCCCAATTTCTACTGCCTTGACCGCTTGGATGCTCATGAGAGCCATAGCTATCAAAGCATCGAGCTTTCTGTCCCAGTGCACATGACTTCCTAGACCAACGGGAACACCATAGGCAATTACCTCGGCCACCCCACCTAAGGAGTCTCCTTCCTTGGCTGCCTTCTTGATCTCCTCCACCATAGCTTGCTCACCCAAGGGATCGAAGCAACGAACAGGAGATGAGTCCACCCGATCAAGGTCATCAGGGCCAGGACGGTGTTGAGAGGTGACCGAGGCACCACCTATGGAGATCACATGGCTCACTACCTTGATCCCCAACTCAGCTATCAATGCCTTGGCAATAGCACCCACTGCCACTCGTGCTGCAGTCTCCCTAGCAGAGGCCCTTTCTAAGACATCGCGTGCATCATCGAAGCCGTACTTCTGCATGCCTGCCAGATCAGCATGGCCAGGCCTTGGCTTGGTGAGCACCGTACTAGGCTTACCTGGATCGGGAGACATCTCCTTCTCCCACTTGGCCCACTCGGTATTGGCAATCTCTACTGCCACAGGAGAACCAAGCGTACGACCATGTCTTACCCCCGCCAACAAGGTCAGTTCATCTTTCTCGATGAGCATACGCGGTCCTCTGCCATAACCAAGCCTACGCCGAGCCAGTTCGTCAACGAGATGCTCCTTGGTCACCGACAATCCTGCTGGTAGTCCCTCTACGATCACTACCAGAGCTCTCCCATGAGATTCGCCCGCTGTCAGGAAACGAAGCACTCGAGAGTTCCCAATGATTGCTTGTTGGCTAATAGAACTTCATGCATCCCCACTAGACTACCTTGCCGAATCGATATCAGTGGAAAATAGCTACGTTCCTATTTGCACTGTGTCTGGGCAAGGTAAAGGATTCGAGGAAATCGCCGAGCATGTCCTCCGACAAACTACAGGTGCAGCCAGCTACGCACGAGCAGTGGACCCCATAGCACTGCCACAACAGCTCCTGCGCTCAGGAACGGAGCAAACGGTATGCGTGTCTTTCGTGTTTTGCCAGGTAATACAAGTAAAACTAAACCTATAATACCAGCTAGGAAAAATGCTGAAAAGATGCCTGCTAATACATCCTCTATCCTCAACCATCCCAGCAGACCACCTATCAAACCAGATAATCTTACATCTCCAAATCCCATTCCAGAAGGGACTATTAGATGAATTAACAGAAAAAAGCTAAATGCCGATATACCACAAATAGCTCCAATAATTATACGGGATATATCACCATCATATAAAGAGTATATTATCAAAATTGCTGCACATAATAGAAGAGTAATATATACAATTCGCTTTGGTATCATTTGATGCTCGAGATCGATTTCAGTGAGAACGACCAGTCCCGAGAAGAAGCTCAAATAAGCTAGAAGGAAAGGGTGTATGCCAAGCTTGATCCCCATCACCACATAGACGGACCCAGTAACAAGCTCCATCAGAAGAACGCGTCTGCGTGGTTTGGGGACGAAACGACGAGAGAGCAGTGCCATCATCGTCCCTAGCAGTGGGAGCATGCCAGCAACCCTGAGAAGCAAGCTGTCCGTCTCGGAGTAGGTCCAATGATCCAACAAATGGCTATAGGAGGGCCAACTGGCTGCCACTGCCGCCAGTAAGGATCCCACCACCAACCCCACAACCCCTATGCCTACTAGAACCAAGATGCTCACGCACGAAGGTTAGCCTCCCGGGAAATATTTAACCACTTGCTAGCTATCAGCTAAATTTTTGTTAAACTATATTTAAAGGTTGAGAACGTAGCCTCTCATGGACTACATTGCACTTACACTTACCACTGATATCAACGCAAACTTGATGAGGAGGTCACTCTGTCAGCAGATGCCAAGGGAGAACGGATTTCTCCTCACATAGGTGACCCCATATTTGAAACATCTCCTCTCTCCCTAGGGATATGGTTGGTCGACCCTGTAAAGACCAGGATCGGTTTTTCAGTTCGGCACATGGCTGTATCAAGGGTGCGAGGCGAGTTTCAAAGTTTCTCGGCAATTATCCACATCAACGAAGAGCCCAAACTATCTCGCCTGGAAGCAATGGTAGAGATGGGGTCTCTACACACAAATGATGCCGTGCGTGACAACTATTTGAAGAAAGAGCTGTTGGAGGTGGATGTTTTCCCTGCTGCAAGGTTCTCTTCCTCTTTCCCTCTCTCTTCGATACAACCACAGCCAGACCATCACTTGCTTCAAGGAGAGCTAACCATCAAAGATGTAACGCGTCCCTGTGTACTCGAGGTGGTATCCCAGCAAGCGTTCGGCTCGTCCAAGAAAGATTTGACAACTGCACGATTCAGGGCAATGACGAAGATCAAACGATCAGAGTTCGGCTTGAACTTCGAACCAGCCATAGAGCTAGGAGGAATCGTGGTCAGCGACGCCGTAGAGGTAACCATGGAAGTGGCTATTTTCAAACACATAGGCGATGCATGGCAAGGTGACATTTAGCAGCTAAACTAGAGTAGCGTAAGGGTTAGGACTTGATATTAGGGAGCTGCTAGTGAAGAAAGGACGACATCGCCGCTTCGAAGAAGCTAGGAACTTGAAGCGTGCCGTCCGTACAAGTGAGCGACGTTGCCCAGAATGTGGTGCGCTCATTGGTGAGGAGCACGCCTCGTGGTGTCTTGCCGAAGAGGACGAACTGGAAGAGCTCCTCGGCTCTATACGTACGTCCAAGTGGGATGAGGATAGTCGAAACTCCTCCGAATACGACGAACAGAGTTAAATCCAAGGAGGGCAATCCCACTCGTAAAGGCAGGTCGAGCGATCTTGGAGGCTAAGCAACGCGCGCGGAACTAACGGTTCTTGAAACTTTCGTCTAAATGAAGTGCACCTCTATCGAAAGAGCTTCCGCGCTCTCTGTCCTCATCTCCTGTACATTCCCAGCCGCGCACAGATCATCCCGAACCGCATGAAGCACGTCTATCCGTTCTGGTAAATCATGAACGACGAGGCGACCAACGGGGGCTCGCATGGAAAGTTGAGCCTCGGTCTTAGCTTTCCTTATGCGCCCCAACACCACTGAAGCTACTTCGAGGGGATCGATCCGAGATTTGCCTCCAACCTCTCTCCTTGTAGAAAAAGCCGACTTCGAGAAAGGTGAGGCTTTCTTCAGCGATACTGCCAGTTCTTGAAGGGATGGCCAAGGAGAGCGATGGATGGAGCCTTCCTGCCACCATGACCATACCTCTTCAGTGACGAAGGGCAGGAAGGGGGCGAATAAACGAAGTTGAACAGAGAGAGCCAGGAGTAAGGTTGCTCTTGCAGAAGCTGTGGCATCAGAGAGAGGATCGCCATAAGCTCTAGCCTTGACTAGTTCCAAGTAGTCATCACAAAAGTCCCAGAAGAACGATTCGGTCACCTCCAAGGCTCGAGCATAATCATACGACTCGAATGAGTCGGTAGCTATTTGGACGGTATTGGCCAACCGGTCCAACAAAGCTATGTCCAAGGGCATCTCTATGTCTCTTGCAGATAGGTTTCTTGCAGATAATGGGGTGCTGGTTCTCCCTACTCCATCTGCACCATGGTCGTCGTTGATGCCGTTGTTGCCGTGAGCCACGAACGATAGAACGAACCGGGAAGCATTAAGGATCTTAATGGCTAGACGTCTGCCTACTCTCATCTGGCCTTCATCCACGGCAGTGTCAACGCCCGGTCTACCACTAGCAGCCCAGTAACGAACTGCGTCAGCTCCATGAGCCTCCAGCAAAGGAAGAGGGGTAACGACATTCCCTTTGGACTTGGACATCTTCTTCCTGTCTGGATCGAGAACCCATCCAGATATCGCCGCATGGTGCCAAGGTAAAGTTCCATGTTCAAGTTCTGCTCTTACCACGGTGGAGAACAACCATGTTCTTATGATGTCCTGACCTTGAGGTCGTAGATCCATAGGAAATACCTTGGCGAACAGATCCGGATCATCAAGCCACCCTCCCGCTATCTGGGGGGTGAGGGAGGAGGTGGCCCAAGTGTCCATCACATCCTTTTCCTCGATGAAACCCCCGGGAACGCCTCTTTGATGTTCCTCGTACCCAGGAGGTACATCAGTAGAAGGGTCGACGGGAAGGGAATCTTCGGATGGAAGCAAAGGGTGGCTATAGTCGACCTGGCCATCCGCGGTCAAAGGATACCAAAGAGGAAAAGGGACTCCGAAGAAACGTTGGCGAGATATGTTCCAATCGGCAGAGAGGCCTCCTACCCAAGCTTGATAACGATTGACCATATGGGAGGGGTGCCAGTTGAGCTCTTCTCCCCTGGACTGCAAGGTATCCTTCATGTCCATTATGCGGATGAACCATTGAGGCGAGGAAATAATCTCCAAGGGGCGTTCGCCTTTTTCGAAGAATTTGACCGCATGTTTAATTGGCCGTATCTCCCCAATCAATGCTCCTGCCTCTAGGAGAATCTGGACTATGGTTGTCTGGGCTTGTCTTACAGTACGACCCTCTATTTTAGAATACACCTCCTCTGCCTTAGTAGGATCTACGCACTCCCAACCAGGACTGCCCCAATGTACCTTCTTCAAGCGACCGTCTCTGCCAACAATGGTACGCACGGGCAAACCAAGCTCTCTTTGCCATAGCACATCGGTCACGTCGCCGAAGGTGCAGACCATGGCAATTCCGGATCCCTTGTCAGGATCGGCCAGTTCGTGGGAGACGATGGGAACCCTCACCCCGAACAAAGGGGTAATAGCCTCAGCGCCAAACAACGGCTTGTACCGCTCGTCATCTGGATGCGCCACCAAGGCGACACAGGCGGGGAGCAACTCGGGCCTAGTGGTCTCTATTTCAACGAAATCTCCATCATGGGATTCGCCCAGTTCAGCGCTATTGTAGCCATCGTCTTTTGATGCATGTCGATGTTGGTTGTTTATTGAATCATCTACCCCATGGTCCAAAGGTCTGGCCAAGTAAAATCGTATCCGGTGGTAGGCACCGGGTATCTCTCGCTCCTCCAACTCAGCTTGTGATACTGCTGTGGCGAAGTCGACGTCCCACAGGGTAGGAGCCTCTGTATGATAAGCCCGACCTTTGGCCAGAAGATGAAGAAAACTCTTCTGTGAGACTTTTTGAGCTGCTTTATCTATGGTTGCATAACTGAGAGTCCAGTCCACAGAGAGTCCCAGGAATCTCCACAACTCCTCAAAAGCCTTCTCGTCCTCTGCAGTCAGGCGATGGCAGAGGGAAACGAAATCTGGCCGAGATACAGGAACCGGATCTTTGCTTGCTTGAGTCGGAGGAGAGAAATTAGGATCAACCTTGAGTGTTGGATCACAGCGAACACCAAAGTAGTTCTGCACTCGTCGCTCTGTAGGAACTCCATTGTCATCCCATCCCATGGGGTAGAATACTTCGTAGCCTTTCATTCGCTTATAACGCGCAACGGTATCCGTGTGCGTGTAAGAGAATACATGGCCTATATGTAGGGAACCGCTGACAGTTGGTGGGGGTGTGTCAATGGAGAACACACGATCTCTTTCCGCTCTTTTGTCAAATCGATAAGTCCCATCTTGCTCCCATCGACTGGCCCATTTATTCTCCAATCCAGAGAGGGAAGGTCTTTCGGGAACCTCTACGGGCTCCTTCAAAGAGCTTGTATAGAAATCTGGAACGGGCTGCTGCTCTTTCAAAACAGCCGCAGAATGGGTATCTTCTGTTGTTGATGACTCTTCCGTCCTCATAGGTTCACCATGTCTCATTATCTTCGCTAACCTACCAAAGTGCTACATATATACGACACTGCCACTCAGAGCTTGACGCCCCTGACAACGAGGACTCCAGGGGAGGTAAGCATCTATGTATGTGGACCCACGGTTTACGATCTGCCACATCTAGGCCATGGTCGAGCTGGGCTCGTCTATGACATACTACGTCGCTACCTCGAGTACCGTGGCTTCCGGGTACACCACGTCTCCAATGTAACCGACATCGATGACAAGATTATACAAAAAGCCTCTTCGGAAGGGCGTAGTCCTGCAGAGGTAGCTTCGGAGTTCGAACGAAGCTGGTGGGAAGCAATGGATGCTCTGGGTATCCTGCGCCCAACTGCCACTCCTCATGCCACGGATTACGTGGAGGAGATGATCGAGCTCATCGAAGCCCTTGTGGAAAAGGGAGTTGCATACAGGACCTCTACTGGAGTTTACATGTCCGTAGAAGCCGTACCGGGATACGGACTATTAGCACATCAACCTTTGGATTCCCTACGCAGTGGAGCTAGGGTGAGCATGGACGAGGAAAAGCACTCTCCTTTGGATTTTGCTCTCTGGAAACTCGCCAAACCTGGTGAACCGGCTTGGTCATCCCCCTGGGGTATGGGGCGCCCGGGGTGGCACACAGAGTGCGTAGTAATGTCCCTAGGGATCCTTGGAGAAGATTTCGACATCCATGCTGGGGGCATGGATCTGCAGTTCCCTCATCACGAGAACGAGCGAGCCCAAGCTCTGTCCTTGAGCAAGAAGTTTGCCCGACACTGGATACACCATGCATTCGTAGAGGTGGGGGGAGAGAAGATGTCCAAGTCGTTGGGCAACTTCACCTCACTTCCGGATCTCTTGCAGAAATACGACCCACGCGCCTATCGGCTGTTAGTGCTCAGGAGCCACTACCGATCACCGATGGAAGTCACTGAACGAACCATGGTAGATGCTCAAGAAGCTTTGGCCAGGTTGGATGCACTGGCTCGTAGATTCGAGATAAAAAGAGGAGCTGGGAGAAATGAGCCAGCATATGGGACAGTAGCTGACGAGCCAACCTCGCCCCCTACCGACCGCATCTCAGCTAGCCAAGAGGTCGGAGAGATCTCTAGCCATCTCCCTAGCCCGAGTGAGGAGGGAAGGAGGCGTTTCATAGAGCGAATGGATGACGACCTGGATACCCCTGGCGCAGTTGCAGTCTTGTTCGACCTGGTAAGGCAGGCAAACACTGCCGCTGACTCAGGAGATCTTACATTGGCGAGAAGCCTGGTTGAAACCGTCGAAGAGCTATCCAGAGCTGTTGGCTTGGATATAGGGGATCAAGAGGAAAAGCCTGACAATGAGATACAGGCGTTGGTCGATAAGCGGTCGCAAGCTAGACTGGAGAAGAACTTTGTTGAAGCTGACGCCATCAGGGAGCAGCTGAGCAAGCTAGGGTGGCAAGTGGAAGATACCCCTGATGGCCCTGTATTGCATAGGAAACTCGAGCATCGGTAACTCGAAATTAGGTTCTTATACGGGTCTTTTGGAGCTAGAGTACTAGTTTTTTGCTCTGTTCTCGTAAGCTATATCTAGCTACTCTGATGTCCAAGTGGAGTAGTCCATTGAATCCTGCTAGACTATGTTCGAGGCGGTGCAGCTAACGCAACCGGAGACGGTATTACCAGCCAATGCGCTGGCAAAGCGATGTGGTCGGCCCCTCGCAGTATTGTCGGTAAGTAAAGTTATGAAGGGGGTCGCCAGAGTGGCGTCCGGTACAGTCAAATGGTTTAACGCCGAGAAGGGGTATGGATTCATTTCGCAACCTGAAGGAGCGGATGTATTCGTCCACTACACGGCTATTCAGTCCAACGGCTATCGCAGTTTGGAAGAGGGACAGCAAGTAGAGTTCGAGATTCAGCAAGGTCCAAAAGGGCTACAAGCTGCGAGTGTCAGATTGCTCTCTGAACCAAACTAATAAGGTGGCAAACCAATAGGGTGAAAAAGTTTGGCGCTTGTTAGTTTGTTAAGCTGGAGTAAGCGCGTCAGTTAGCTAAGTTAGCAGTCTTAGTCTACTCTGGGCTCATGGTAGATTTTTCGCTAGAGCTGAACGAGGATCAACTTCAAATCCAGCAGTGGGTGCATGACTTCGCTGAGAAAGTTATCAGGCCAGCGGCCCATGAATGGGATGAACGGGAGGAGACTCCATGGCCAATTATTCAAGAGGCCGCCAAGATAGGGATATACTCTCTAGATTTTTTGGTGAGTTGCTTCTCTGACCCTACTGGCCTAACGCTTCCAATCGTTAGCGAGGAGATGTGCTGGGGAGATGCAGGCATAACTCTAGCGATCCTTGGGTCGACCCTTGCTTTGACAGGTATTGTAGCTAATGGTACGCCTGAACAGTACGAAGAGTGGGCTCCTCAGTGCTTCGGAACGCTGGATGATATCAAGTTGGCCGCATTTTGCGTATCCGAACCAGATGCCGGGTCGGATGTAAGTTCTTTGCGTACTCGCGCGGTCTACGAAGAAGCCACCGATACATGGGTATTGAATGGAACCAAGACATGGATCACCAATGGTGGCATAGCGGATCTACATGTGGTCGTTGCCTCGGTTGATCCCTCCCTTGGAGCCAGGGGGCAAGCCAGCTTCATTGTCCCTCCTAACACCCCTGGGATTCGTCAAGGACAGAAATTCAAGAAGATGGGCATACGCGCATCTCATACTGCCGAAGTCATTCTAGAGGACTGCAGGATACCCGGAAGATGTCTTCTTGGGGGGAAAGATCGCCTGGACGAACGGTTGGCTAGAGCAAGAGAGGGTAAGAGCTCTAGATCACAAGCGGCCTTGGCCACTTTCGAAGCCTCTCGCCCCATGGTGGGGGCGCAAGCAGTTGGCATAGCCCGTGCCGCTTATGAGTACGCCCTAGACTACGCCAAGGAACGCAAGCAATTCGGTCGTCCCATCATCGACAACCAAGCCATAGCATTCAAGCTTGCAGATATGAAGATGCATATAGACGCAGCCCGTTTGCTGGTATGGAGAGCTTCATGGATGGGTCGCAACAACAAGCAATTCTCCAACGGGGAAGGCTCCATGTCCAAGCTGTATGCAGGCGAGACTGCCGTATGGGTAACCGAGCAAGCCATACAGATCATGGGCGGATACGGATACGTCAGAGAACATCCGGTGGAGCGCTGGCATAGAGACTCGAAGATCTTCACGATATTCGAGGGAACAAGTGAGATCCAACGACTAGTTATCTCCAGAGCCATATCGGGTATGCATATTCGTTGACGGCCAGTCGAGAAAGGTAGCGAGCCGGACAGATGCCCTCCGGTGGGGCATGTCCCTTCTGATCCATGGTATAGGTCCTGTAGCTGACATACTGAAACCCTCTAGCTATACATCAAGAAGGTTAACGCTGATATATTGAAACAGACTTGATATCGAACGAGCTGATAGAAGGCGCAGATCCGTATATGGCAAGATTAGCCAGTAAGTACATTGGCTGACTTGAA
>JAMDDE010000028.1:0-16506 GCA_023489235.1 Actinomycetota bacterium
GGCCTCTCCCTTCCATTGGCTCTTTGTCCGGGCATCTCTGGACTCACCGTACAGTTCCTGGCTCCAACCTTAGGATAAGGATACTTAAGGAGGCGTCCTTATGTGGGGTTTGAGGATTCGAGAAACGACCGCTTCTTAGATCCCCTCCTAGTGGCCTCTTATGTCGTCGAGATGGCCAGCAATGATCTCGGCAACGGCGTCCAGGCTCAGACGTCTGGCTATCTCCTCACGGGCATATACGCCCTTGGCTGCAGCCTCTTCGCGGTGTTCGTAGACATGGCGCATCAGTCGAGCCGCCATCTCCAAGTCGGGTTCTGCCCAGAGATGACCTTCCTGGTAAGGGTGGCACGAGGGTGGGATGGGAACCATTCGGAAGGGCACCGGGTAGGCGTTCTCCTTGTTCATGAAGTCCACGTTCCCCGAGTACTCGGTAGCGATCACCGGCCTACCAGCGGCCATCGCCTCTGCGATGGTTAGACCGAAGCCTTCTGAACGATGCAAGGACACATAGCAGTCAGCGCTGGAGATCAAGGCGGAAGTCTCAGCATCGCTCAAGTGCTCCTCTGCTATCACGACGCCGGGCACCCCTCTGGCAGCCATACGGAGGCGTTCACGATCGGACAACCGTTTCTCCCCTGCCAAGGTCTTGATGACCAAACGAGCCCCGCTGCCGTCCGGAAATGCACGATGGAAAGCCTCGATGAGTCCCAGTGGATTCTTGCGCTCCATCACCGACTGATAGTCGAAGGCAAACAAGAAGGTGTAGGTATAGGTATCGCCCCTCGCCTCCTTGGTGGCTCTATCGGTACCGGAGGCGGGGGGGAGCTCGATTGGATGAGGTACGATCCTGATGGGTTTGTCGCAAATGCTTCGAATGGAGCGGGCCACGAAGCGGGTGGGCACCCATACCTCGTCCACGTAAGGTACCCCGGCCAAGGCCCACGAGGGGGGGAACTCGGTCTCCCAAACCCAGTAGCCAATGGTGTACCTGCCGGAGAAGGCCTCCGGACCAAAGTCTTTCACCACCTTGGCCATGCCGTCGGCATTGACGAACACGAGGTTGATGTCGTAGTGCTCATCCTCGGTCCCCCCCAGGTCGTCTGAGGCTCCTTTCCAGTTGTCGGTTATGTCATAGGTCAAGGTCCTATAGGCAACCCCGGCCTTGGCCAACGCTTTTACTGTCATCCTCGCTGCCTTGCCTACCCCCGCCTCGTCACGGAAGAGACCAATGGCGTTCACCCCTGGACGGAGCTGCTCGGGAGAGGCCCACCTTATTGACTGGCCCCTTGCAGCAACCCTCGGAGCACCGTGAGGACTTGGACCTCCCCCTGGACTCAGGGGACGGAGCAGCAAGGGCTCGGGGAGGCTCTCTTCGTACCGTCCGAAGCCCCAGAGCCACTTCCGGTACGACTCGTAGTCGGCTCCGTCCGGATCAGGGTAGGCGGCCATGAGGTCTGGGCGGGAGGCCCACACAGCCTTCAAGTAGCGTGAGAGCTTGTTGGTTCGGTAGGGAGATGGCTCCGGTTCTTTGAGCCACTCCAGGAAGTCATTGCCGACGAACGGGTCGGGGGGTTCTTCCTTGGCGGCAAGGGAGCTGTCCGGTTGTCTATACTGTCCTTCGTACTCCTCCAGCGCCCTCCTGTAGAGCTTGCGCATGAACCTGTCCACCCTTATCCCTGAGGGAAGGGTATCGAAGCCGTAGGGATCTCGTTCGCTGAAGCCCTCCTCCAAGAGACGCTTCCCGTACTCGGAGAAGACCTCGGCTAATAGCGGATTCTCGGAGAGCAGTACCCTGGGACGATCGCCTTGATGACGACTGATCACCCAGGGGCGAAGCGGGTCGTATCCGGAGAAGTGCACGAAGCGGACGGGAAGGCCTCGGGTGTGAAGTCCCCCCTCCTTTCTCTCCAACGGACGCTCGTGCAAGTTCCAGTAGGCCAGGTTCCATCCGTAGTCCGAGATCACGTAGTGCTCGAACACCGTCACAGCTAGGTCTATGTACCGTTGGTCCACGAAGACCATCTCCTCTGGAGCCACTCGACAGTGGCGGCGAAGGTGCTTGGCCCACCAAGTGAGGAAATCAGAAGCCTTGCTGCTCACGGCTATGAAACCGAGGTTGTACACCCCAGAGGCCATGATCTCTCGCTCTCCTGGCAACAGGCCGTCCTCTGGAAGGGGATCCAGCACGTGAGGGGTGAGCGCTATCCCGTGTTCGCTCGCCTTATCCCAGGCCTCCTCCAATGAAGCGAGTACCCAGATGTCCGGATCCAAGTAGATCGCCACCTCGAAGCCGGAGTCGAGCAGGTAGGACAGGAGCCAGGGCTTCAGGGAGGTGGAGAGTTCGAGAACGTTGTAGAGCATGGCCCGGCGATGCAGCTCGTCTGTGGGTATGCCTATGTCCTGGGGGTGGAGGATCCAGGGCAGTCCGTAACTGGACTCCCCCGATACCGCTCCCTGCATCGAAGCAGGCCCAGTCGATCCGGGGCTCGGAGCTACCCTTCTCCCCCAGGGTTGTTTACCCTCCGTAAACCAATCATTTGCAACCTCGTCGTCCAGCACTAAGGTGGCCAGGGGAACTCCCGGATGGTGCTCGGCCCAGGAGGCAGCCAGCACTCTCGCCATGGGCAGGTAGTTCTTGGCCACAATGGTACATCCAGCTGCATTGGTCATCAGGTGCTCCAACTGCAGTAGGTACTGTCCCAAGAGCTGTCTTGGAAGCCGTCATGCCATATGATAGTCGACATCAGCCACAGCCCTATGCGCCTTGGAGGTGCTTTATGACCTCGTCGACAAAGTGGGAGGTGGAAGAGGTGCCACCCAAATCAGCAGTGCGCACCCCTCTGGCTACCGTGTCCATGACAGCCACCCTGATCGCCCCGCCAACGGCACGAATGCGGCGAGAACTGGCGTGCTGGAGTACGGCAGCACAAGCAAGCAGCATGGCCATGGGATTGGCCACGTCCATACCGAAGAGGTCGGGTGCGGTACCATGTGGGGCCTCGGCCACTAGAACAGTAGGCTTTCTCTCCTCATCCAGCCCGACGATCAAGGACTCGGAGCTGGCAAGGGAGCCGAACAAGGGAAGCACTAAGTCGGCGAGGCAATCGCCGTCTCGGTTGAGGGCGGGGATGACCAGTGGCATGTCCGTAGGCTTGTTGACCAAGGCAGCGTAGGTTGCATCTATCAACATGGGTCGGTATACGACGTCATGGTTGATTGCAGCCGCCCGGTCGAGCTCCTCTTTGAGCATCCCTTCATAGGTGGGTGAAACCGTCCACTTGGGCCCACCGAACACGCAGCCACCCATAGCCCTCGCTGTAGCAAAAGCATACTCGGCGACAGCACGACAGTTGGCCCTGGTGATACGGGAGGTACGCTCGGCCACTTCGTCCAGGTCCGAGCCCTCTCGCCACTCCTGGGCGCCATATGCATCACCAACTGCCGCGCGCACCACGCAGATAGGGTGGTGGATGTGCAAAGCTGGCTCGATACCGGGTATAGGTCTGCCTGTGCGCACTATCACTGCCGCGTCCATCTCCTCACGCAGTATCCTATTGGGCGACCCAACGTCTCCTACGGGTGTAATGGTCGCTGCCTTGAGCCCCAAGCCAACCTCCCGTACTGCTCTAGCTGCTTCGTGGACAACGCCATTGTTGGTGAGGCGGCGGTTCTCCAGGGAGAGGTCGAAACGGTGCAAGTTGACCTCGAATCCCACCACGCTTGGATCGAGCACTCGAAGCGACTGCTCCAAGAGCTCCTGACCTGTCTCATCCCCCTCCATGACTACTATCTCAAGGTGATCGGTCACGCAAAGACCCTACCGCACCAGAAGAGGTGGAGCACCTCCCCAGCACACCCCGCTTCCAGCCCTCCCTGGACTCCTGGCACACCCCCTCTGGTGCACCTTTCGTGCTCCCCCTGAGCATAGTTATACACATCTGCATATCCGGATATAGTTACATAGCGTTCTCGGTGCTATGCTGGAGGAATGGTTGATACTTTGCTTGAACAAGCTACCGTTGAAGCCACAGACCAAAGAGAGGGAACGGGGCTGGCCCTTCTTCCAGCAGCTGCCGAGGGAAAAGCCATAGTTGCCAAGTTCTTCAGGGCTCTCGGGGATCCCAGCAGGCTTGCCTTGCTCCAATACATAGCCGAGGGCGAACGCAACGGAACCGATTGCGTGCGATACCTGCATCTCTCCCAGAGTCGTGTCTCCTCCCACTTGGCCTGCTTGGTCGAGTGCGGATACATAACCGTTCGCAGAAGTGGGCGTTTCGCCTACTACAAAGTCAGCGACCCAAGGGTACTCCAGCTCGTACAACTCGGTACGGAACTTGCTTCAGCCAATGCTGCCTCGGTGGCAGCCTGCACGCGAACTTGAGCCTGTCCGCTTTCCTCTTTCCTCCTCTCTGCCTCTAGCTAATAACCACCAGCAGCTAAGACGAAGGTGTCTCCTAAGATGTCGTAGGCGGATCCGTAGTAAGGGGCATCCCCGAAGCCGAAGACCGAGCCGTTGGAGGATACGAGCCAATACCCTTGGCCGTCGGAGGTAGGGACTATGGCTACAAGTGCTGCGTAGGGACTTAACCCTATCCCGGTGCCGTATGCTTTGGCATTTCCGAAGGTGAATACGGATCCATTGGTGGTGAGGATCCAGTATCCCTGGCCGTTTGGGGTAGCAGCCATGGACAAAGCCGGTGAACCTCCTGTGTAGCCGTAGGCGGATCCGTAGTAAGGAGCGTCCCCGAAGCCGAAGACCGAGCCGTTGGTGGTGAGGATCCAGTATCCCTGGCCGTTTGGGGTAGGAACTATGGCTTTGGCCAGAGTCTCACCGATCATGTCGTAGGCGGATCCGTAGTAAGGGGCGTCCCCGAATCCGAAGACCGAGCCGTTGGTGGTGAGGATCCAGTACCCCTGGCCGTTTGGGGTAGCAGCGATGGAGGATGCCAACGCAAAACCGATGTAACGGTAGGCAGAGCCGAAGTAAGGGGCTCCGAAACCGAAGACAGATCCATTGTCGGAAAGCAACCAATAGCCTTGACTAGCTGGGTCAATAGCAATTGAGGAAATGGGCGCTCCGGCTGCCTTGCCATAGGCGCTTCCTTTGTAGCTCACCTCTCCGAATCCGAAGACCGAGCCGTTGGCTGCAGCTATTAGATATCCACTAGATGCAGTTGGAGCTGGCGCAGGAGTAGGGGTAGGAGAAGGGGAGGGAGAGGGGACAGTACAGCCCTGCTCTGGCTGTAAGGCAGTGAGAACCTCGTCCGCTACTGGGGTGCCAAGTCCAGTGGCCAAGTTGTAGCCAACTCCAGCGGGGTAACGCCCTTGGTTGGTACCGGTCGCATCGTTGTTCCCGCTCGTCACCCCATAGAAAAGCGAGCCTTGGACATAGGAGGGAGGTGAGTAGAGCACTGGGTTGATGAAGCCAACCGGCGAGTTACAACCCTGATCGGCCAGGGCTACCAAAGCGGCCCACGAAGGTGCCGCCAGACTAGTTCCCCCAACCGCTACCCATCCGTCAACTCCCTGATAACCACCGGTATAGTAGATCGTGACCCCACCAGAGGCCACCATGGAGACGTCGGGGACCTCCCTACAGTAACCACTTGGGTTGTTACAAGGCAAGCCTGACGAATAGCTGCTGATCACCCCTGGCCCCCGCTGCCAAGAGGGCATGGGCCACCGTTGAGAGATCCCCCCTCCGCCAGCAGAACATGACCCTGCACTGCAGCCATCGTTCCAAGCAGTTTGGCTCGGAGGTGAGCTGGCCTGCAATAAAGTCACACCGCCCACTCCAGTCACATATGGGTCAGAGGCAGGAAAGTCCACAGCCAGAGCGTCTTGTTCAGTGGTAGTCAACCCCGACTCTCCATAACATCCCTCCGATCCGGCATCGCCAGAGGAGGCTAGAACCGTCTCTCCTTGGGCAGCTGCTTGCTCGGCAAGGACATTGAAGGAGGACATGTAGCCGGAATCCGTCGAAGCCGCCGGCTCGCATACTCCGAAGCTAATGTTGAGCACGGAGGCAGTGTCCTCATTGACCATAGAGCTGAAGATGTCCAAACTGTCACCTAGGCTGTCACCTCGCCCTTCGTAGACGGTTATCTGGGCCATGGGGCTCATGGCAATGATGGTCTCTATGTCCAAGGTGGCCTCCATGGAGTCTGCCGAGGACAGGCTGGTTGAAGAGGGACCGCCGTCGACATTCACTACGTTCACCGTGGCATCCGTCCCGTAGCAACTTTGGAACTGGGCTATGTCTGAAGGGTTGAAGGCTGCAGTAGCGAAGATGCCTACAGTTACGTTGTTCCCTTCTATCCCCTTTACATACAAGGAACTGTAGCTGTAGGCATTGGCTATTTGGGTGTAGGTGTATACTCCGGTGGGCATACCACTAGAGGCAGCGGAACAAGCTCGAGGTCCAAGAGGACCAGCAGCTTGGCTCGCTTGGTCCACCACGGCATGATCAGCGGTGCTCGCTGTATCCGATCGAGTCATAAACGACAAACTGGGACGCAGAGAGCCTAGGGTGGAGAGACCTACTATGGACTGGATATACGGTGCCAGGCTGGAAGGAACCAGAGGAGGCTGTTGATTGGCCATAGCCACCCTGCCGGAAGGCAAGCGATAAAGAAGCAGTTGGGTCGAGAAAGCCTGTTCTGCCTGTCCAGTCGTAACAGTGACGGGTATGTACAGTCCATCAGTGAGCGGTCCTGGTTGTAAACCCTTGGAACGCAACCAAGCCATTGTCTCTGCCACTACTTTTGGGCTCGCGCCATACTGGCTGGCGAACATGCCCTTCTTCAGATAGTGGTGATACTCGGGACTCCCTGGTGTGGATACAGCCGTCGCCAATCTTGCCAATGCACCAGGATGGCGAGGACGGAGCATGACACGGATATGTAAAGGCCTCTCCGGCTGGACCACTCCCATGGGTTCCAAAGCAGGTCTCTCTCCAAGGGGCAATCGAACCATGGAGACGGTGCTGCCCGTTGCAGCATATGCAGCAACTGGCTGAACCAGAGCAGCAGACAACAAGAACACGGCCAGAAAGGCCACACGTTTCACCATAAAGAAAGATAGTATGCCTTATATGACTTATGTGCCACAACACGTGGCTGATGTCACGCACTTTGTCGTAATATCGACCACCTACCTACCGCACCCGGAATCGACAGGAACCACCGGTACTATTACACCAGCCACTTCGGAACTGATTGCTCCAACACCGTTATACACGCTCGATTGTCATGCACTTTCCAAAGACAATGGCGGAGGGAGTGGGATTCGAACCCACGGGAGCCGTAGCCCCAAAGCTTTTCAAGAGCTTCGCATTCGTCCGCTCTGCCATCCCTCCAGCTAGATGAACCTCCCTGTCCTTGTGGGCGGGGATTGCGGTCGCCAACGGTTCAACGCCAAGAATATCTCATGCCAACTGGTGGCTACTGCCTACAGTTCTTCGCAGCGATCCAACCCAAGCATCTGCCGCTTGCCACGCACTGCGTACTTCACGACGGCGTTGGTCACCACCGGCAGAAGCCGCTGGGTAGGAGCCCAAGAACTTTATGCTCTCCAACATAACATGCAGGTCTCGGAGGCAATCGGCTACTATCTCGTCCTCTATGTGCCCTTCGAGGTCGATGGCGAAGCAGTAATTGCCCAATCCTCTCTTGGTAGGACGAGACTCTATCTTGGTCAAGTTGATCCCTCGCGCTGCGAATTGGCCGAGTATGGCATGGAGACTTCCTGGACGGTCGGTCTTTTGGAAACAAACTATGCTCGTGCGGTCGTGTCCTGTGGGTTCAGGTATGCCTGAACGAGCCAAGGATACAAAACGCGTCTGGTCGTCGGAGTGGTCCTCCACGCAACTGGCCAGTATCTCCAGCCCATACAACTTACTGGCCAGAGAAGGGGCCAGAGCCACTAATCCTTTGCTCTTCTCCTCTCCTACGATCCTTGCAGCATCGGCAGTGGAGTTGGCGGCCACCAGCTCCACATGGGGCAGTACCTTGCGCAAGAAACCCCTGCACTGGGCGGTAGCATGTGGATAGGAGAGCACCGATCTTACTTCCTCCATGCGCGTCCCCGGGAAACCCATCAAGTCTAGATGGACATCCAGTACTACTTCACGCTGGATCAACAGGTCGAAGTCGAAGATGAGCCCATCCAAGGTAAGATTGACCGTGCCCTCGATAGAGTTCTCCAAGGGCAAGAAACCCAGGTCTATCTCGCCACTGTCCACCGAGGTGAGAATCTGATGCATCGAGTCCATGGGGACGAGCTCTGCCTCGGCGTAGTCAGGCTGAGTTAGCAGTGCCTCCTCGCTGAAAGTGCCAGGTGGCCCGAGATAGCCTATCTTCGGCGGCATAGGGGATGCGGTATCCATATGATCCAAGATAATAGCCGTATTAAGCTCGACCGAACAGCATTCATCAACAAATTGTAAAAGTGTGAGAGGAACTCCAGATGGACGAGGCTACCCTTACCAAGTTATTGGAAAAGGTCAGTTCAGGACAAAGCACTGTTGAAGAGGCAGTCTCGCGTCTAAAGCGACTTCCCTTCGCTGACCTTGGTTTTGCCAAGGTGGATCACCACCGTCCCTTACGTCAGGGTTTTGCCGAAGCTGTATACGGACCTGGCAAGACCCCTGAACAGTGCGCCGCAATAGTGAAAGAGCTAATCTCTTCCTCGGAGGGAAGGGCTGTCATTCTTACTCGTGCCACCCAAGAACAGGTTCAGGCGGCAACAGCAAGCAACCCTAATGGGACGATCACCCTATCCGTGCCTGAAGACCCTACCTCTATCTCCACTGTAACTTGGGGATGCTCTCCTCCCAGGAAATCCCGGGTGGCAGTGGTCACCGCCGGCACTGCCGACCTCCCTGTCGCCAGAGAGGCTGTAGCCACCTTGGATGCTCTTGGCTTTACCGAGGAGCTGGTCACTGATGTTGGCGCCGCAGGAATTCACCGACTTGTCCAAGCAATGCCCGTCCTGGAAAGCTCACAGGCGGTCATCGTAGTTGCCGGGATGGAAGGAGCACTGGCTACAGTAGTTGCTGGAATGGTAGCTGTTCCAGTAGTAGCAGTCCCCACCAGTGTCGGGTATGGAGCTGCCCTGGAGGGAGTCACTGCTTTGCTGGCCATGCTGTCATCCTGCTCTCCAGGGGTATGCGTAGTAGGTATTGACAATGGTTTCGGTGCTGGCTGTGCAGTAGCGAGGATGCTCCCATGAAGCCCGACTTCGAACAGGAACAACAGGAAAAAACGATGGATGCCACCAAAGAACTCTTAGGTCGAGGAAATCGCCTAGCTTGGTTTCACTGCTTCTCGGGCATAGCCGGTGACATGGCTCTTGGTGCTCTCCTGGATGCTGGTGCCGATAGAGAGGCCGTGTCCGACATGTTGGCACGACTTCCTTTGAAGGGGTGGAAACTGGAGATATCCAAGGTAGTAAAGGGTGGTATATCCGCTACCCACGTCAGAGTGGACGCCCCGAACGACGGTACTGAACGCACCCATGAGGACTTGGCCGAGATGGTCGAAGAGACCAACCTTCCCGCTCCCGTCAAGCAAATGGCACTGGATACCTTCACTGCGCTGGCCGAAGCCGAAGGCGAGATCCATGGTCTCGACCCTTCTCGGGTGCATTTCCACGAAATCTCCGGGTATGACACGGTGGTGGACGTTGTGGGTGTTGCCGCGGCCCTGTGGTTACTGGGCGTAGACCATATCGCCTCCAGCCCTGTAGCCGTGGGGTCTGGTACGGTCCTCACTAGAGAAGGGCTGCTGCCCAATCCTGCACCTGCCGTCGTCTCATTGCTGAAGGATGTGCCAGTGCACGGGGTGGATACCCCCCTGGAGCTGACCACCCCTACCGGTGCTGCCATTCTCGCGGCCAATGCAGTTAACTTCGGGCCTCTTCCACCTATGGTCATAGAGCGCTCTGGCTTCGGAGCGGGCAGTATGGACACGGACATACAGCCAAACGTCCTCCAGGTGGTCATAGGACGAGTCACGGTTTCCCACCAAAGCGGTATGCAAACACTGGCCCTCCTCCAGACCAACGTGGACGATACAACTGGAGAGGTGTTAGGAAGAACCATATCCGAGCTCATGGCCGCTGGAGCCTACGATGCCTGGGTAACTCCAGTGGTGATGAAGAAGGGTCGTCCAGGTTATGTGGTCGAGGCGATAGGAGAGTTGAGTTTGCTCGACTCGCTCCGCGAGGTGATGGAGAAAGAGACGGGCACCTTCGGGGTGAGGAGCGTACTGTGCGAACGATATGCCTCTCCGCGAAGGATCGCGCAGGTGGAAGTGGCTGGGATGCCCGTACGGATCAAGTTCTCCTCCAAGCGAGTCAAGCCGGAGTACGACGACGCAGAAGCAGTGGCTACGGCTACCGGCCTCCCCTTGAGGGAGGTGTTGGCACGGGCGGAACGAGCCTGGGCGGAAAGGGAGCTAGAGGCCGCTAAGGAGCTATTTGAATGACATAGCTAGTAGATGTTCCCGTTGGACTAGTTTGACCAGGTACAGGAGTCACACTGACGTTCAAGCGGTAGGTGACGCCTTCTACAGTCCGAAGAGGCGGCAGGATGACCTCCCTGCGTTGCCCGGCAGCAAGGTTTATGCGCTTGGTACTGGTATTGGCGGTAGCCTTTCCGCTCTGGGGGACAAGCGAGGCTTTGACCGTTACGCCTTGCTCGGAGAGATTTCCTTCGTTGTCCACGAGCACGGATACATCGAGCCTTTTCGTTGGAGGTAGAACAGATGCAGTACCGCTGTAGGATTCAGCTGGAGGTGTGATAGAAACGCTTGCCAAAACCACCTCATGTATTGGAGCTAGGCTGGGAGAACCTGCTAGGGACTGGATGAAAGAGGAGGCGTAGGCTGCATTCCATCCCATACCGGGTGGCTCCCATGTAGAAGAGGGCAACGTAGCTTTCTCGGAGAGAGCGTGCATCATCCGCTGCAACTGAGCAAAGGCTTGGTCGGAGGAGATCACGTAGCTGAAGGCTTCAGCGGCACTGTGCTGAGCTCCACCAACATTTGGACGAACACTGGCACTTTGGGGAAGTACGTCCAAGATAGCGGCTCGTAGCTCCCGCAAGCAGTCGACCCTGTCCAAGAAAACCATATCCGCCTCTTTCTGCACTGTTGCCGACGGAGCAGTCCCTCTCAGCATCCCGAGGTCCCTATCCAGCTGCTCGGAACTGGCATAAGCCGCATTGACGGTCAAGTAGAGACTGGAGCGGTTCATGGTAGCGCCCTTGTAGACCATGGAGCGCACCTCGGATCCTACCTGATTGGAACGGTGAATCAACTGGCTGAGCAGGTCAGCATAGCTGAGGACCACTGCTTGCCGATAGGGACGGGATTGGCTTGGCTTGGCATCCACCACTAATAGCACGATGATCAAGGTGAGCACTCCCAAGGCAACAAGATAAAGTGCTCTTCTGCGACCTCGATCACGATGGAAGGTAGGGTATCTCATGGAAATGTACTGGCCGCTTCGTCAAACGACTATGGCTTCAAAACAGAACGACTGAACCCGTGGGCACATGACAGTTCCAGTGATGTTCTTCGCAGTGTAAACTTCCTCCGCAACCAGCTGCCTTTCCTCTACATAGCCTCTCTCGATGTTACCGTGGAGCATGCTGACCACACTTTCAAGGTCTCTTCGACTATTCTGCCACCTGTGAGTATTCCCCCATCAGGCCGTTATCCCGGATCACCCTCGGGCGATTATCCTGGACCACCACCTGGTTCTTCCGACTTCGTCACCCGTGGAGGACGTCGTAGCGCACGTCATGCCCGCACACGTCGTCAACGCCGGAGGCGACGGCTCTTTTTCACCGTTATATCATTCTTGGTCTTCTGCCTGTTGATCGCCGGTGGAGCACTAGGTTACCTAGCTTACAGGAACGGCCAGATCGCCAGGGTGGCAGTTCCTCACCTTAAGGCTCTGTCCTCCACAGTGGCACCGATGAACATACTTTTGGTGGGCAACAACTCTCGTTGTGTCCTCAATGGCAAGCAGGTTTCTGCTTTCGGGTCCTGCAACCAGGTGGGAGGGGCTCGCAGTGACGTGGTCATGATACTGCACGTGGATCCAGCGACTCGTACAGCAGCCATTCTCTCCATCCCTAGGGATACTTTTGTGCCCATCCCCCATACGGACAAGGCCAATAGGGTCGACGATGCATTGAACGTAGGTCCTGATCGGTTGGTTCAAACCATAGAGGATGACTTCGGTATCCCCATCAACCACTTCGTCGAGCTCAACTTCGATACATTCCAAAGCGTGGTAAACATCCTAGGGGGAGTGAACATGTACTTCCCCGATCCGGTAAAAGACGCATACTCGGGTCTGAATATCACCACACCAGGGTGCCATCACCTGAACGGTTTCGAAGCACTGGCACTGGTAAGAGCCAGACACATGTACTACTACACCAACGGTACCTGGTATTACGACCCAACCGGAGACCTAGGAAGAATTCGACGCGATCACGAGTTCTTGAAGGTGCTGGCTACTCAAGTAGCTCACCGAGGGTTGGGCAACCCCCTGACCGACAACGCTCTGCTCGGGGCAGTACTACCTCATCTGACCGTGGACAAGTCCTTTACTATTACCACCATGCTCAGTTTGCTGCTCAAGTTCCACTCCATATCTCCCAATGCTGTACCCACAGGCACTCTACCGGTGTACAACCTGGGAAGGCAGCAGTACATATACAGGGGAGCCAACTACGGGAATATAGTGCTCCCCTTGCAGCCCCAGGACAACCAAGCCATAGCCCAGTTCCTAGGGACGAATGCTACGACGACCTCGGACGCAGCACCAAGCTCCATAACTGTAAGTGTGCTCAATGGGTCAGGCATAGCCGGACAGGCCTCACAAGTAGCCTCTCAACTACGTGCACTCGGATTCGATGTAGTGGGAACCGGGAACGCCACTGTGGTAGGCCAAACGGTGGAGACCACCGTGAGGTACAAGGCGGGTATGCTGCCCCAGGCAAAGCAGGTTGAATCCGAGCTGAGCGGAACGGTTGTTCTCTCAGCCGACACCACTTCCCAAGGAGCAGATGTGACCGTAGTAACCGGCACCAACCTCACTGTGGCACAGCCTGCCTCATCGGCTCAGTCGAGCTCTACGCAGTCCAGTTCGTCCAGCTCTGGGGCACAGCTGCAGCCGTTCCGTATCACTCCTGTTCACAAGCCTCTGCCCTCGTTCGATCCAAGGGCCTGCCCGCCAGGATCACCTGTAATAACAGGTTGAGTGGCTGTCCTCCAAAGCTCAGTTCCTGCGGGCGTAGTGAAACGAACTCGCAGTCCGGCGCCAGTTCACAGTTGGCTCGATGGCCTCTCGGATGACCCTGTCCTTGTACCGCTCAGCAGTGGAGAGCAAGTTCTCTATTACGCTGTCCGACAGGAGATGGGGAACGAGGCCCAAATCCAATAGCTTGGTATGGGCAGCTCGGTAGTAGTGATCCTCCTCCTCCACCCTGGGATCTTCCAGGTGAACGATCTCGGCTCCCGGCCATAGAGCTGCTACTTTCTCCGCTACCTGTTGAACCGAGAAAGACTCGGTGAACTGATTGAACACCCGGTACTCCCCAGCTGCAGGAGGATTCAGCACGGCCAACTCTACACAGGCCAAAGTATCCCGGATGTCCAGCATCCCTCTCGTCTGACCTCCCTTCCCGTAGACGGTCAGAGGATGGTTGACCACTGCCTGAACGGCAAAGCGATTGAGTACCGTACCGAAGATTCCGTCATAGTCGTAACGAGTAGCAAGATCCGGATGAAGAGCGGTCTCCTCGGTTTCCTGGCCGTAGACCACCCCTTGGTTGAGATCGGTTGAACGCAATCCCCATATCCTGCAGGCGAAGTGGATGTTATGAGAGTCGTGAACCTTGGAAAGATGGTAGAAAGACCCTGGCTGCTTGGGATAGGGGAGGACATCTTTCCTACCCTTGTGGGTGATCTCTATGAACCCCTCCTCTATATCGATGTTGGGGGTACCGTACTCGCCCATGCTACCCAGCTTGACCAAGTGGATATCCGTATCCTGCTCGGCTATGGCATATAGCAGGTTGAGGGTTCCCGTAACGTTGTTGACTTGGGTATAGACCGCATGAGCACGATCGATCATCGAGTACGGAGCGGAACGTTGTTCAGCAAAGTGAACTATGGCATGGGGAGCGAAATCAGCGAGGGTCCCCTGTACGAAGGCGGCATCCGTTAAATCCCCTACATATGGATGGATCTTGTAACCGGAGATCTCCTCCCAGGTACGGATTCGCTGCTGCAAGCTCTTGATCGGGACCAAGCTGTCCACTCCCATCTCGAAGTCATAGCCACGGCGGGCGAAATTGTCCACAACGGCCACATCATGACCCTTACGCGAGAGATAAAGGGCCACTGGCCAGCCCAGGTAACCATCTCCTCCGAGAACCAGGATCCTCATGTAAGCCACTCCTCATGCTCTAGACAACATTGACATATGTGACCTTGTTCAGAAACAAACTCACCATTAATATCTTTGCACCCAAATCTGGGAATCTCCTGGGAAATAACTAGGAGTATGATAAAAGATTACTCGGTTGAACCTCGACAGTGGGTAACCGTGCTCATCGCGGATACGGAAACCCATGCCGGTGGCGAACACTGCAATAGCCAAAGATCAGCTAGGATTTTTGCTGATGCGGTACCATGTGATGAAGAGAGCACATGGTACTACTTTGCTTGTCTCCACGATCTCAGCAGTTGTACTACTGTCTCTCGTCGCTGCAACCATTTCGACCGCAAGAGAGAGATCGATATCGCCAACGAACTCGATCCGATCGGTAAGAACTCCAGCAACGCTGAGATCAAAGCTGATTCAGAGAACTGCTGGCATACCCATACTCAAGCCAAGCAGGGTTCGGACCTCTGCCCCTTCCAGTCCCAAGGTGCAAGTAAAGGACTACGTGTCGGGAAGGATATACGCACCAGGAGGACCTTTCTTCTACGACTCCCACGGCAGAGTGGTCATATTCCATGGTGTAAATGCCGTCTACAAGCACCCACCCTTCGTCCTTTATCCAGATCCCGGTAAGCCTTGGTCGTTCACTGCAAAGGATGCCAAGGAGATTGCTTCCTTGGGTTTCAATGTGGTTAGACTCGGCATCTTGTGGCAAGGACTCGAACCAGGGTACCTAGGACCTAACTCCCCCTCCATTTGCACCAGGGGTACGCCGGGACATGCCCACCAGTACAACCAAGCGACGATCAACAATTACTTGGACAAGGTAGCTGCTACAGTCAACCTTCTCGGGCGTTACCACATCTATACCATCCTCGACATGCATCAAGACGTGTACAATCAGGTATTCCGCGGGGAGGGTGAACCGGCTTGGGCCGTATGCACCAACGGGCTGCCTATCGACAACCTCCTAGGAAGATGGTCCCGCGACTATCGCGAACCAGCAGTTGGGGCAGCATTTGCCAACCTGTGGACGAACGACGTGATTGGCAACTTGCAAGGCAACTACGACCGAGTCTGGCAACAAGTTGCTCTCAAATTCGCTGACAATCCTTGGATCCTCGGTTATGACCTGTTCAACGAACCCTTCGCCCCCTCTCTCCTCCCAGTGAGCCATCACGAGGTTATGGACACCGAACTAGAGTGCTTCTATACAGGGAAGGCCAACCCCGGTTTGCTGGTCAACTACCTTACCCATATCCCTTGTCCCAAGGATGACCCCGCCATTGGCCTAATTCCTACCATAGAACAGGCCGATCCCAATCACCTCATCATCTATGAGCCGGACCTCATCTCTAGATCCAGGTTGCCTAGCTATCTAGGTCCTATGCCCTTTCCCCGACTCGTCTACTCTTTCCATGATTACTGTGCCTTCCGAGATCCGCTAACCGGTAATCCCATCCCCGCCTATGCAGCCGCCTGTGAACACCAAGAGCAGGTGACCATCGCTCTAGCTGCTCGTGAACGTGCTGCCTCGGCCAGTCCATTCCAGCCAGACGGACCCCCTTGGTTCATGGGAGAGTTCGGCGCTACCAACGACTTCTCCAATTTGGCTGCAACAACAGCCGAGGCGAACAAGTACCTCCTTTCTTGGGCCTATTGGGCATGGAAGTACTATGACGATCCAACAGGAAGCACCGATGAGGCCTTGGCTGCTCCAAACGGCCACCTATATAAAAAGGTGTTCATCCTCTCCCAAACATATGCTCAAGCAATTGCCGGAAGACCTCTCTCCATGTACTTCGATCCTTATTCAGGGTACTTTCACCTTCTCTATCTGCCATCACACAGCATCCATGAACCTACTATCATCTTTGTACCCGTAGCTTTGCACTACCCCCATGGATACTGTGTCGCTGTCAGTGGTGGCAATATCCTCTCCAAGCCAGACGCCAGCCACCTGCTCATCCAGAACCTCCCTGATGCCCACAGGGTGAGCGTAAGTATTGAAGAGGGACATTGTGCAGAGGTGTTGGGTGC
>JAMDDE010000028.1:16514-23184 GCA_023489235.1 Actinomycetota bacterium
TGGGTGCCAAGGAGGTGGGTGCCAAGGTGCCAGTGGCGGATCGCTCTTCGGCTGAATGAGGAGGAAGACATCGAACATAAAGATCAATCATGCTAGTTTGTTCAAGTCAGATAGATGAGGCAAGGAGACCAGATGTTTGGAGACGGGAGTACTGAATCGCCAGGCCATGCATACTCCTCCCCTAGCTCACTAGATGAGCTATTGGCCGTCTTGACCAAAAAAGACCTCAAGGGAATGGAACGCCTCTTCTCCCCAGAGTTCGCAGATCCCAGAGCTGAACTGGCGAAAGCTCTTCGCTCAAGCATTCCAGCTATCCAAGCCTATGTGCAGAGCCGGGTAGAGCATCTAGAAAAGAACCTGCCAACAGAGGTAAAAGAGTCTGCTCGTTTCTACCAAGATATCAACATTGCTCGTGGTGCAAACTTCATAGCCGACTGGCTCGAGACAGCAGCGATACCCACCAGCGAGGAGCTGGATGCCATTTCGAGCGTTGGGACAAGAGCAGCAAATATGAGCGCACCCTTTGAAAGAGTTCTGAGGGCAGTACTAGCCTCCGAAGATGCGATAACGGCAATCCTGGAGGATGCCTGCAGCATACTGGGCATACCTGTAGAGATACAGAGAGGGCTACTTATTGGGGTACAGGCAGCTCATAATCGAATCTTAATTCATATGACTAGGGAATTCGATGCCAGGATCTCGGAACTGACCGAGGAACTCTCTGTAGAACGAGCCAAGTTCGAGGACTTAGCTAGGATAGATCCGTTGACCGGAGTTGCCAACAGGAGAGCCTTCTACCAATACCTGCAGGCTATTATAGCTGAGCGCAAAAGACATCCCCGTGGTGAACTAGTACTATTCTATGTAGACCTGGACTCTTTCAAAGAACTGAACGACCTATATGGCCATCAAACAGGGGACGGCGTGCTCAAGGTAACAGCCGAACGCTTGAGTAGTCTCGCTCGACCAACAGATCAAGTAGCACGTCTTGGTGGGGACGAGTTTACGGTCGTCATGAACGAGCTGCCACCTGACCAACAGGTGCTGGAAAGTATAGCCACCAGGTTGATTGCCTCGATCAGAGAACCAATAGACCTAACCAGCCAAAAGCTCTCCGTAACAGCAAGCATCGGGGTAGCCCTGGCCTCTGAGCAGATAGACGATCCAGATACATTGGTGATCAACGCCGACAAGGCAATGTACAAGGCCAAGCACAATGGTAAGAATAGATTCCACTTGGCGATCCAACAGATCCAACTGCAGAATTGATCTCAGAATTGATCTCCTCCAGGCACTGTACTCCAGGGGCTTGGGGGACGTACTCTGTCAATGTGAATAATATAATATTAACCCTTTGATCACACAGCTTCGCGAATTAGGCGAATTACGAATTACATTACATAGTATGGAAGAGTAACCTCGCCCTCACGGAATCATCATTTCAAACACGGTCGAAGTTGCTTTCTCCCAGTCGTCCCATAGATAAGCACTCTCGAGGCCATCAGCGATCAGACGAAAGGCGTAACGTAACTGTTCCCAATAAAATTGGCAAAAAGCACCTCGTTGCAGAAGATCATGATGGAGTCCGTAAACCTCGGCTGGACACGGTGCTCCACAAAAGTTACGTATTGCACATCTTCTACATGGATCAATCACCTCGACGGTACGACCGGTGACCGAACGAAAGGCATCGGTATCAAAGCAGTTCTCTAGACCACCAGCGAATAGATTGCCACCTCGAAAATCGGGCATCCCGATGAATTCGCTACAGGGTAATTACCAAGAAGTATCTGAGTGGTGCCCCTGGGATGCAGAGGCATGCGCTATCTCTGGAACCGCAGAAAGGACGAGGTCCATGGCTGAAGCCAGGGGCTTGCGGGGCGCTCATCTGGTCAACGGTAGACATCCCGGCGATGCCCCAGCGTCACGACGACGACCACGAGAAGGTCGTCTTGAATTGTGTAAATAACACGGTAGTCGCCAATACGGATCCGGTAGGCAGGGCGACCGGTGAGCGGACGGGACGCCGGTGGGCGGGGATCCTCGGCGAGCATAACGATAGCACCCTCAATGCGGGATCGGATCTTGGGATCGAGTTTGCGGAGCGCTCGGAGCGCGGCTGGACGGACTTCGACCCGATAGCGGCTCACCAGCCGAGGTCAGCCTTAACCTGGTCCCAGGGGATGTTGTCGCCTTCTTCGGCCATAGCAGCATCGAACGCGTCGATGTCTTCGACCTCCTCGATGGCTTCAAGGAACTGTTCGTAGCGCTTGGGGCTGACCAGGACCGCCACGGGCTGCCCGTAACGCTCAAGGATGACGGCCTCCGATTTCGAGGTGTCGATGACCTCGGAGAGCTTCTCACGGGCTTCACTCACGCTGATCGTAGCCATAAACACATTGTACAACTTGGACGCTGATTTGTACAATGTGCCTGGGCCTCCTCCGGGTGAGCTCAAGTGCGCTCTGGCCTCCACAAGGGCAGTGTAGATGAGTGACATCGTCTATCTGCGCCAACCGCAAGATAGCGATGGCAGTATGTCGGAATCCCCTGGCTTTAGCCATGGGGAGGATATCAGTTAATATAATATTAACCCTTTGATCACACAGCTTCGCGAATTAGGCGAATTACGAATTACATTACATAGTATGGAAGAGTAACCTCGCCCTCACGGAATCATCATTTCAAACACGGTCGAAGTTGCTTTCTCCCAGTCGTCCCATAGATAAGCACTCTCGAGGCCATCAGCGATCAGACGAAAGGCGTAACGTAACTGTTCCCAATAAAATTGGCAAAAAGCACCTCGTTGCAGAAGATCATGATGGAGTCCGTAAACCTCGGCTGGACACGGTGCTCCACAAAAGTTACGTATTGCACATCTTCTACATGGATCAATCACCTCGACGGTACGACCGGTGACCGAACGAAAGGCATCGGTATCAAAGCAGTTCTCTAGACCACCAGCGAATAGATTGCCACCTCGAAAATCGGGCATCCCGATGAATTCGCTACAGGGAAACAGATCCCCATGTGCGTCGACAGCAAAGAAACTACGTCCTCCACCACAAGGCGAGATATCACACATGAGACGTCGTGCCGTTGGAGCAACTATCGCCAAAATAATATTGGCGAAATTAGCTACAACGAGTTTGCGCCCTGATTGTTGGAACAGTTCATAACTTCGATCCAGGGCTCGTAAATACGCTTCAGCAAGGTCGGCATCGGATGGTCGCACCTCCCTACCGCCTGCAAGGGTGCTTCGTACTGGATTCAACATACATGTAGGAACTTCCAAGTCGTGGAAGAGCTCGACTACCTCGCCTAAGTACTCCAGGTTCTCGGTGGTCACAGTACAGATAACAGAGTGATTGCGATATCCACGTAAAGTCTTTAGGACGTCGATCACTCGCTCGTGGATGCCGCCTCCAGCATACGTATGCCTGGTCCGACCGGTGATCTCAGCAAGCGGACCATCCAGGGAGAGACCCAGACTGATCTGGTGCGAGGTGAAGAATTCAATGGCCTCAGGATCCAGCAGGGTACCGTTGGTCTGTACCCCGAATACGATCTCATCTGCGAACCTCTCGATCGCGGCAAACACAGCAGTGCGATTGAGCATCGGCTCAGATCCGTGAAAAATAACCTGAGGCCGAAGTCCTGTTGGCAGATAACGACGGAAGAAATCAAGCAAGATCTCCAAAGCCTCGAATAGGCGACGCTGGGTCATGTGCCTTCCCTTACGTCGCATCTTCTCGGGCAGATAGCAGTACGTGCAGTTAAGATTGCACCGCTCAGTTGGATTGAAGTACACAGCGGATGGAGCAATCCCGAAGCGCAAAGCACTCATCTCAGCAGCGAAGATCGAATCTTTATCATGGATATGCTGGATAAAGGCAGGATCAGTGAGAGTGTCGGAAAGCCGATCCTTGCGAATCAACGACCAGAATGCCGTATCTGGGTCAATCACCGCCATATAGCCATCGTGTCCAATATCAATTGGAATCAGCGATGGCCCAGTGCTTATGTTTGCACATACTTTTTCGGGAAGCCCCGAGGGCCAAGCGCCCCCTTGCTGCTTGACAACGATAGGAGCATCACTAGCAAGGAAGGGCGCTGCGTCGTCAGTGTCCCTCAACTCCATGGGTGCAAGCCAGAGGCTTGTGCGGGGCGTTTTCCGGTCATCAGAACGTAATGTGACAGCCCAACACCGTTTGGTTCACATGCCTTGCGGTAGGCAATCACTGCAGGCCGAATAGGTTTAATTGCTATAGGATCACCTTGTCTCGAATGTCTCGAATTAAACGAGTTAACAGCCGTGACATCTTGCAGATGCCATGGGTTCCATGAGTCACTCAGAAACGATGAGAAAGATGCATGGTCGAAAGGAACAACAAAATCACTCACTGGCAGACCTCCCGCTACCTAGCTGCTGCACCACCAGCAGCTAATGCTCCTCTCTACAAGGCCGGTCTCCTGACTCGCGGATCTCCACCTATATTCGCCTTCCCAAGCTAATAAACGCTCAGTGGCCTCTGAATATAGACTCCTCGCTCACAGTGGCGGGTCCGTGCCGGATTTGCACCGGCTTCCCGATTCTCCCCTACTTCCAAGGGGCACCTTGTAGCCTTATTTTTAACTGAAAGCAGCTTAGTATGTCCAGGATGCTACGACAACTCAAATATTATAAACAAGCTACACAGCCTCCAGTCTTAGAGTTCAACTCAGTTGAGGTCGTTGAAAGAGTTGTGACTAGATGCTTGATTACTTACCTCTCAGGATCCAGCCGCTCCAGAGCACCTAGGTATTCCTAGGCATTCCTTTTCTTTTCGCTCTCCAGCCGCTGAGTCTCCCCCGACATATCCACAAAGCCGGGACTCTGCGAGTCGACAACCCTGAGGCTGTCTCCCACGACGGGAACGCTCCCGCGTGGTTTGCTTGGAGTCCTGCCGTGAGCGGTAGCCTCGCCTTCAGCGGCACAAGCGCGGTCACCATCGCTGGCGGTCCCGTCTGTCGGAACACCTGTGCCTCTAGTTCGGCTTTCCTTGCGGCGTAGGAACCTCTTCTCAAGGATCTTCTTCACCTCCGTGTGGGCGGTGAACCGGCTGATCTCTCGATCCTCGATCCTTGCCTTGATGTTCATGGCGGCCACGTGGTCTGCATCGCCCTGCCATGCGCAGTCCCAATAGGGATTGCGGCAGTGAAACGTGTCCCCGTGCCGGTTGTTTGAAGAGACATACCCGCACGTTGGATCAGGGCACGTTTGGCTGCTGTAGGCCGCGTTGACCGTTTTCACGTCGGAACCTCCGACGTACGCATGTACCGTGATGCGTTCTTCGTTCTCCGTGCGCGCCCATGAGGCGCACATCCGAGAGACCTTCTTGGACTTGGCCTTCCCCCGAAGGTGAGAAAGGTCCTCGGTGATGATGGAGCGTGGCCGCTGTGTGGCAAACCGAGGGACTCTGCCACGACTTCTCGTCCGATTCCCCTCCCCATAGACGACCTCTTTGATTGCTGCACCAGCGATAGTCCTGAGTTGAGCTTTCGAGCGGCGCAGCCGGGCCTTCTGTTTCTTCGTACCGAGGTTGTACCGGGCAATGTGCCTCGCTCGCTTGGAGCCCGCATCCTTCTTCGTGATCGCCCGGAGCTTCCCGCGGGCTTTGCTGATCGTGTTCCGGCGCTCGGTCATCGACACCAGCGCTTCCCCGTAGCTGGTGCCGTGGTGGACACCTGAATCGTCGGTGCATACCTCGGTGATCCCCCAGTCGATCGCTACTGGGGGGCCGGTCGCCGCTCCAAGGGATGCAGCATTGTAGGCAACGTGAACGAAGGCCCGCTTGTGATCGTCGTCAAGCACCACTCGTATATTTCCGGACACCCTGGAGCGCCCAGCTAGGGGCAAGGCAATGCGACTGCGAGGAGTGGCTCCGATCACGCGCACGTACTGGCGGTAAGCGGGTGTCCTGCCTGGTCGTTCCACCTCTACTACTGAGTACAGCGTCGAGTCGAGCGCCATCGAGCGGGCCTGAAACACACTCGGCCACGTGCGGTTGATAGCTGAGCGAATCGTGCGGTGAAGATAGGATGCGACTGCGACTCTGGTCTTCTCTGCAAGGGTGACGGTCGGTATCGCTGGGACACCACCGCTCATGATCTCCCCTATTGATCCGTACCTGGCCAGGCAGGCATAGGCGTAGTGGCGGGTGCCCTCGTCGGCGAACCGTCTCCAGACCCTGGCCTTCACATCCGCTTGTGCAAGACACGACTCGATGTGGCGAACACAAGTGTCCACGGCGTCGAAGGCCGCTTGGTCGATGAGGTGGACGTTCGCTCCGGCTGGATACCAGCCCTGGGCCTTCGCATGGTCCCGGAAGCTTTCGCCCCGATCCAGGAGCGCCCACATCGATGGG
Organism: Actinomycetota bacterium; assembly: GCA_023489235.1. Taxonomy (GTDB): domain Bacteria; phylum Actinomycetota; class Acidimicrobiia; order Acidimicrobiales; family JAMDDE01; genus JAMDDE01. The sequence goes on from JAMDDE010000028.1 coordinate 22,922, forward strand.
GAGCGAAGCCGACTAACGAATGATCGCTTGGCCTCAGTATAGGACGCGACCAACGAGAGGAGCTCGGAGTACTTCCTCCTGTTTAGAGGGAGCGTTGCCAGTCGCACCGTGCGCTTCATCACCACCACCATCCCATAAGGGTGTGACACCGGGTCATGAGGACACCTCCTCGGCCACTTCGCGCAGATGGTCCATGACCTTGCGGTTCTTATGGCTCCTTGAGCCATAGAGCCGAGCCGAGAAGACGGTCACGATCTCGATGA
>JAMDDE010000014.1 GCA_023489235.1 Actinomycetota bacterium
TGTATATCACTCCCATAGACAAAGCTACGATGAACTGGTCAATCAGGTAAACGGCTCTGGTCTAGGCCTTACTGCTATGTTGACCTCACTTGTGCACAAGGATGTGCGACACTTGTTCATCATGGCTGAGCGTTTGCCCTCTGCACTTCGTTCCATTATCAAGCGTCAGTTTTTCAACAACCAGGAAGGATATCCAAGGAATACAACAGCGACCAAGATGCCCCCAACATATCCAAAAGGACTCAGACTACATGAACTGTTTGGCATGGCAAAGGGACCTTTGGCATACACCTTAAGTCGGCGAACAATGAACCACTACGGATGACAGTAAAACCTAACGTCTAAATTCTGAGTGCCATGCACTAGACGTGAATCAACTCTTAATGCATGCCTAGAAAACCAATGGTGGTACTACACTACCTCTGTGACCTTCATGCCCAACCAGGTAGTTGCTACACAATAGGACAAATAGAATAAAAGAAGAGCCAGGAAGGAAAGTTAATGTTCGAGATAAACAATAACTGTTAGATACCAATGGCAAGGTCTTCCGTCCCAGAGGGGTCACCTACTCTTGTGGGAGTCGCTCAACATGTTCCCCATCAAGAAGAGACGACTCGGTTACCTCTTATAAAACGTCATTTCAACTTGAGATCGATCAACTCGGACATCCTATTGCTACTAGCCCTTCTACTGTGGGGGATGGGCATAAGCAGCATCAACGTATCGTCTATCGGCGGTTTCGGCCTTGTTCCTCTGCTACCTGCCGAGTACTTCTTGAGTTTGATATGCGTGATCTCTGCAGCCAGTATATTGCTCACCGCACCGGAACCACAGCCGTTTCGGCTAACGTTATGCGTCGGCGTATTACTAGTCATTCTCTATGGCACAGCGCCCTTGGTATATGCAGAACCACGCTACGGATGGCTTTACAAACAGATTGGTGTAGTACAGTACATAAACTTGCACGGGCAACTAGACCGTCATATTGACATCTATCAAAACTGGCCGGGCTACTTTGCACTAGCAGCTTGGTTCGACCATTTGGCAGGCCTCAAGAGCCCACTTCCGTATGCAAAATGGGCACAATTATTCTTCGAAGTTCTGTTCTGCGCAACTATCGGATATGCAACTAAGGCGAGAGCATTGATGCTCACTTGGAGAGAACAATGGCTTGCTGTACTTCTATTCGGTGGAGCCAACTGGATAGCTCAAGACTATCTCTCCCCACAAGCTCTCGGCTTCGTTTTGAGCATGGGCGTAATAGCAGTTGCACTCCATTGGTTGAGTGATCATCGTAACCCTAAGTGGCTCGAAAAAGTCACTATTGGACTAAACCGGCTGCACAATCTCTTCTCGAAAAAGTCAACAGCAAAAGAGGACTCGATACCGAACAGTACCTACGATACTCCGCCTGGAGATGTCACAGTCCTACTGGTCATCTTCTCTATCTACTCAGTATTGGTGTTCGTGCATGAGCTATCACCTTATGTTATTGCAACTCAGCTTGGTGCATTAGTTATCGTAGGCAGACTTAGGCATCGATGGATCCCGGTTGCTATGGCAGCAATAGCTGTAGGATTTCTGCTACCACGGTTCAACTTCGTCAACAAAAAGTATGGACTTCTCAACTCATTCGGAGCTTTTTTTGGAAACCTTGCACCCCCTTCAACCTATGCAGTGCATCTGAGCCGCGACGCTTTGTTGGTGGCTGATGCTGCAAGGGCGCTCTCCTTGCTTATATGGGGTTTGGCAATATTTGGGATATTTCGTAGATTCCAGGAGGGACGACCTGGGTTGATTCTGGCAGTACTAGCTTTCTCCCCCATATTTATAATCATTTTTCAACATTATGGAGGTGAGGTGCTGCTTCGTGTTTACTTGTTCTCCTTACCTTGGTCGGCTTGTCTAGCAGCTTCATCTCTTGCTCCGCGAAGGCAAGGGGCTCGATCATTTGGATCACTACTCGTCCCTGTGACATTAGCAGTTGTCATCACGCTCTTCATACCATCTTTTTTTGGGGCAGATAGCTACAACGTGATGACCCCAGCAGAGGTTACTGCAAGTCGTTATCTGTACGACCATGGTCAACCGGGTCCAGTTGTATATGTCGACGGAAACTTTCCCAGTTTGATTGGTGGTCGTTACAATCTTTTTAGGCCAACAGTGGACTTAATAGATAGTGGACTAGCTAAGGCAAGCCAACTGGGTTCTTCTGAAGTTCCACGACTGGTCACATTGGTCACTGACGACGAACACGGTCCGGACAAGACTGGATATGTAGTAATCAGCAAAAGCATGATTGCTTATGCTAAAGCAGATGGTCTTGCCTCAGCATCAGCTTTTACTCGGCTTAAGAAAGCTTTACTGGAATCTCCTGATTGGAGCGTGTACTACCACAACTCAGATGTCATCATCTTCGCACTCAAGCCCACCCTTTAGTTAGTTCTTACAGTATATTAGCCACTATCTTGGAGCAATCAAGGTCCGTCAATACTCCCATCCCAATCGAAGTTAGTCACCTTCCATGGCTCACGTACAACAACTGCTGGACTATGGTGACCTGTGATCCATGGTGTCGAGTAAAACTCATCTCTTGATGCCCTCCAACGCGGACCATATAGAGAATCGAGTTCCAGCTCATGATCTTGTGCTTTCAACCAATCAACCTCTAAAAATGTGAAGGGAACTCGTGGTTGATCGGGTAGTAATAACTCTACTTGTTCTATGACGAAGGGATGCTTAGCACTAACCTCTTCCCAGCTGCACTCCATTGGGAAATATCCAAAATTTCTCAACATGTTAGGAGCTTTTTTCTCGTATTCGAAGAACTCGAAACGAGCACCGTTTTTCTCTAGCACCCATTCAGTGGTTCGGTATGAGTTGTTCCTCCATCGGTAGAGCGGTCGAAAGCCTGCTTCCTTGAGTGACGCTATGGCACTAAGAAAAAGTGAACGATCCGAGGCAAGAATACCGAAATCTGCATCATGATAGTCATTATCCAACAATTTTCTCTCTCTGGCCCATCCGAGCAATAGACCCCCCGACACCCAGTAGTGCTGATCTAGTGGGGTTGTAGCTATAGTGTGATTCAATAGTATTAAGTCATTTATGAATCGACTACGACGCCTACTTACAGTATCCCGGATTCGCTTGATCCTAGTATGTGGCACGATTAGTGATACCTATTAGCGTGAGGAACTATTATCCCGTGAACTTGCTTGAGCACTACGCTCCAATTTAGGTATTTCCTAAGCCTTCTGCAATCAAGACATGAGTTGGCAAGTTGGAGATAGTTGTATTAATGATCCCAATTGGGCCCCCAAGATAAAATACAGGCCTTTCGACTAGACAACGAGAGATAGGAAGGCTGGAGGGAATAAGGTAGGAGTAGACTGGGGCGCAAAGGACATAGTGTTCTATAAGAGCAAATTGGATTGATCGGCATGTTTTGAAGCACAAGGCAATGTCTTACAAGACCTATCAGTGCCCACCTTCCAGTACCACATTGGAATGATACCAGCGCATTACCGTAGGCAGCATAGCCAAAGCAAGCAAACCTAGAACTCCAAGATTGGCTAGGCCCACAGCGGATAATCCATACTTTCTCATTAGCAGCATGCTGACCACGATAAGCGCTGCACTCCGTAGAGTCCTGATGACGAAGAGAAGCCAGACGCGCATACGGATCCAAAGCGAGGCTATGGCTAATGAAATAACCGCTGAACTCGGAAAGCTCAATCCAATAAGGCGGAGGAGGATCGTACCTTGCGTTGAGTATTTATGAGACAAAATACCAAGAAGCCAAGGTGCTGCTACTACAACAACTATCAAAGCCGGCAGGACGAGAATCGCCATCAAGCGAAGTGAACGCCGAAGCAGTTCCGGCAAGGCAGTCGGATCGTGCGATACCTCTACTATGAAAGGAGCTGTTATATCCCAAAGGAGTCCCGAGAATGAGGTACCAATAAGCCACGGTAGGTAGAAGTAGCCTGCTGCACTGGCACCTAACTCCTTGATAATTACCAAGGGCATGAGGAATGTAGCTGACGTACCGATTAAACTGCTCAAGTACTCAGCAGTCACGAACGATACAAGAGTTTTAAAATGAAAAGCATCCTGGGTATCAACCTTACGTTGTTTAACAACGACCCGGGGAACGAGCACAACAAATAACAGCAAGTTAACCCCAACCACAGCAATAACTATAGGTATAGTCCAGGCCAGAAATACTCCTTCGGCTAAAGGAGCAGCGACCAATAAAGGCAATATAATAAGCTTAATTACTCCAAAAGATATATTCTCTAGTGGAACCCATTTACTGCCTCGCAAGGCTATAAGAGCAGCATCTTGTATGACAAATATGGTCCAAAGTACTACACCAGCTGTAAAAATAGCTTCCATTACGAAGTTTGCTGGAACTATCCCTCTATGCAGAGAAGTGCCCAAAAATATCATCGACCCTGCAATGGCTAGAACGGTACAGACCAAATAACTCATGACAATAGCAAAACGGGTGCGACCTCCAGCACGAGGCAGGAATCGAACAAAGGCAGTAGAGAGGTTGAGCTGGGCAATGCTAGCAATCAAAGTCATAGCTGATATCTCAGCTGATGCCCGTCCAACCGCGCTCACTGTGAAAATATGAGCGGCCAAACCCCAGAATAAAATGCCCAGGACAGATGTTCCCCCGGTGGAAAGCATGAGTGCCAAGGTACTGTGCAACAGCGCGGTGGACCTTCTAGAACTAGTCACTCAGAGGTCACCTGGGAATATGCAGTCAATTTTTTGTTAATTCCAGGAAACAACCTCAGCATCATACATGAGTGCAACTCTATCCTCGACTCCGACAAAGCTGGCGGATATAAGGAATTAAGTCATCTCCAAGGTACATCTAGTTATTTCTAGCAGATTGGCTTGCAAGATATTGACGGCATGACAATTATGCTGCATATAGCCATCTGCTTTGATACATCTTGCTGGAAGCTTGCTCGTACATTGTACGATCCACAACTGGGTAGCGTATGCTTGTCATATGCCGCCATACAACAAGTCTTAT
>JAMDDE010000017.1 GCA_023489235.1 Actinomycetota bacterium
CCCTCGACTCCAAGGCTAAAGCCTGGGGCTTGCGGGGCGCATCTTGGTCAGAGACCGAGTCTCTGGGAGCATACTGGCCACTGCCCCCATCCCCACTGGGCCTGTAGTCGTTGAGCAGCTGCATCTTGTACTGCTGGAGGAGCGTTACTGGGAAGTCCGCTGTATCCAAGCGCCTCCCAAGTGGACAAGGAGAACTGATATGCCCCGTAATAGCCGTTGCCGGTATCAGCTGAGTAGTTGTCGCCCGATTCGCAGTATCGCAGCTCTGCCCAGACCCCTCCTGTGGGGGCAGGAGGAGAGTACTCGACAGCAGTCTGGAGCTGAGGTGGAGCTGAATCGACCACTGGTGGGGAAGGCGGCGGGGGTGGTGGAGGTGGCGGCAGGGTTACTATGGCGTGAGAACTAGCTAGTTCGTTTATCAGAGGCGGACCAGTAGCTGGCTTGTTGCCCCAGGGTGGCGCATCCTTCTTGGTCAGCTTGCTTGCAGGGAGGAACGAAGTAGAGTTCTTGGCCTGCGAAGTCATGCTGACCAGCTTGGCTGCCACTGGCTGTTTAGGCTTGTGAGCAGAGCCAGAGAGTGCACGATATGGCCCCCCAATGTTGAAGCCAATCTTCAAAGGAGCCTCTGGATAGGTTTTCGCAGTTTTGTAGATTCGATAATGACCTGCGATGCTCGAGATGAACACCGCGATGACGAAGAATACGAAGAAACGGTGCTTGCGCATCTTGCGCCTCCTTGAAGTCTCGGGAACCCCGGAGGGCTCAAGGCTGGCTTGGGAATGCGGGCAACCATCCTTTGTGCATTCGACTCGCGGGTCAAATGTCAACTACCATTCGACCCTGGACTTACTGGATGTCCGTACGAGGTGCGGACGGCAAACCCTAGGTAACTAACTGGCCTATAACGTTCCTCCTCTCCATTACCACACAGAGTGGTCAACTTGCATGGTTCTGTTTATTGCCGTCAGGAGAGGCTAGCGGGTATCTCTACCGAATGCAAATTCTCAAGGTTCGTTTACAGCTGCACTGCCTCGGTCTCGAGCAGCCAAGTTTTCTTCGCACTCTTGTATGACAACGTCCAAGAGAGTTCTCTTCTCCGGATCCAGGTCTTCCTCGATGCCCCCCAAGGAGGTTATGGAAGCATATCCACTGGTCACCAAACCGATGTCAGTGCTCGGGTCTGGGGTTCGGGGCAGTCCTACGTCTAATCTGAGTCCTCCCTCCATCGAGGCTACCGCTCCTCTTATGAGCCCACCCATCCCGAGGTGGCCATACCGCACCCCCCGTATAGCTTGAAGAGGTCTCCTAGGCACGTTCAAGTTGAGCATTGTCCCCTCAGGAGCGTCCTTCATGCGGGCCAGCACATCTACAGCGATCGATGCAGCCGTCTCGAAGGGTACTTTCTCTTTGCTCTTGGGGTCTATTGCTCTCTTCGGGGAAGCAAGACCATCCTTGTCTTCTTCTCTGGCTAACAGTTCGAAGTCGCTCATCTTTGCCTCTATGCTTACTGCAAGCCCCTTCAAACCCAGATGGCCAGCGGTCAAGATGGCTCCCACTGTTCCAGAGTGCAGTACCGCTCCTCCTGTATTGAGACCCAGATTTATTCCGGCGACCACCACTTCGGGAATTTCTCCGAACCCTCCCAAACGAGCGAGGATGACGGCAAGAGCCGGGAGAGCGTCTATACCGTAGGTGGCTATGTCCTCCAATCCCTCCAGCTCGACTGGCTCGTAGTGAATTTTTTCTCGTTGGTATACTATGCCTACTCCTGCACCTGCTCCGCTCGAATCCTCGAACGGAGCTACTATGACCACTTCGTGTCCAGCATCAGACATGGCCTTGGCCAACACGGAGATACCAGGAGCATGAACACCGTCATCATTGGTAAGGAGTATACGCATCGTATCGAGCTTAGATCCCGAAGTTCCCGTTGCGGACAGCTTCCACAGCATAATCGGGACCATCAAAGCTTACCTGGGCGGCTTCTCCTCTACCGAACAAGAAGAGGACCAGCTCGCCGACTGGTCCAGCTATCTCGACAGTGGCAATCCCTTTTCCTGCTTGAGTTCGTCTTCCATCTGGAAGCACTGCCTGGATGGTGACTCCCTTCACTCTCATGACAGCTAAGCGGAGCTGAATTGGTATCACCCGAGACAAGACCATGTCCAGTTCGGGTGAGGAGTCTCTGGGGGCCTCGCCTGCTGGACGGCGGAGATCCTCATGATGTACCCAGTTCTCCACCAAGTTGGCGGTGGCCAAAGGACCGGGAAGCTTGTACAGTAAGGGTGGCCCTTGACGCAATGTGGATACGAGCTTATCGAACCCCTGCTGCTTGGCTTTTTCCATAGCAGCTTTGGTGTAGTTAGAGAATGGGCCTGGCAACGCCATGCCTGGGAGGGCGAGTGGATCGTGCTCACGTATCATCAAATGGGCAGCTAAATCCTCGGCTAGCCATCCTTTGCATAGGGTAGGTGCCTGTGGACCAAGTTTTTCCAAGGTATTGCACAGCTGGGCTCTCTCCTCCAGCAGCAGGTTGACGGCAGTAGTCATATGCCTATCATTGCGTACTTTGACAAGGCGCGGTGATAGTTATCATTTACCCAGCTACCAAAGGTGTGGTATCGAGTTTCCCTGGAAGGGAAGAGCCATGGATGTGAAAAAGCGAACTCGGACAAATGGACAAGATGTACTGGGGAACAGGTGAAAGCACGGTGGCGTGAGTCATGCCATTGCGTCCTAGGACGAGTTGGAGAACGGCTAACCCTCGTAAAAGGTAATCCTAGTAAAGTGAAGGTGTGGGGATAAGCAGGTCATTTCGTAAACTGGATTGGCTCGGTACTGCTGACAGTGAACAGCTAGAGGCAGCACTATTCGGGATGGGGTGTTTCTGGGGGGCAGAAAAATTATTTCGTGAGCTTCCTGGGGTAGTGGACACTGCAGTTGGCTACAGTGGCGGTTGGAAGCCTGATCCTACCTACGCTGAGGTATGCACCTCCGCTACGGGCCATGCAGAGGTAGTTTTGGTCTTCTTCGACCCCCGGGTGATCAGCTACAAAGAGCTGGTGAAGGTATTCTTCGAAAACCATGACCCTACCCAATACATGCGACAGGGAAATGACATCGGTCCTCAGTACCGTTCGGCTATCTACTGTATGAGCGATGCTCAAATGGCTGTAGCTCTGGAAGTGAGAGACCGATACCAAGAGGCTTTGGAGGCAGCTGGACTAGGCAGGATCATGACCGAGATCGAGATGAGTAGGACATTTTATCCAGCAGAAGAGTACCACCAACGGTACTTAGAGAAGAACCCTTACGGCTACTGCGGGATAAGAGGAACTGGGATCAAGATCTAGCACCGGAAACCACCAGTATCCTTGTCTCAACTGCTCGACTGTGGGTTGCCAGGGCTGGGTTGAGCTCCATAAGTGTTCGAACGTAAGCAAGAGAGGAGATTTGGTTTGCTTACGTGATATTTCGGATGGTGGAACTTCAAGATCCGAGATATTTTTTTATTAATGAGGTTAGCCGCCAGTCAGTACCATCTTTCTCTACCTGCGCGAGGTCAACTATGACTACGTTGCTCTCTAGATGGCAGTTCGGTATCACGACCGTCTACCACTTTCTCTTCGTTCCTCTCACGATTGGTCTGGCGTTGCTTGTTGCCATCATGCAGACCCTGGCATATCGTCGCAAGGATGCCGAGTGGGATGGCTTGTCACGGTTCTTCGGCAAGCTGTTCCTGATCAACTTCGCCATGGGGGTTGTGACCGGAATTGTTCAGGAGTTCCAGTTCGGGATGAACTGGAGCAACTACTCTATATTCGTTGGCAATATATTCGGAGCTCCTTTGGCTATAGAAGGCCTGTTAGCCTTTTTCATGGAGTCGACCTTCTTGGGTCTGTGGATTTTCGGCCGTAACAAACTGTCGCCTAGGGTTCACCTCGCTACCATTTGGCTGGTATCGCTTGGAACTACTCTTTCGGCCCTGTTCATCCTGGCAGCCAACTCATGGATGCAGCATCCAGTTGGGTACAGGATCGTCGCTCACAAGGCTTTGCTCACTGATTTCTGGGCGTTGTTCGCCAACAGTACTCTCTGGGGAGAGTTCGTTCATACAGTCCTTGCTGCCTTCACCACGGCAGCAATGGTAGTTCTCGGGGTGTCGGCGTGGAAGCTCCTCCGTCGGGAAGAGACCTCGGCATTCCTACGGTCGTTCAGGCTGTCCGCTGTTTTCGGGTTCGTGACGGTGCTCTTGACCATGGTTGCTGGGGACCTTCAAGCTCGTCTCATGGACAGCCAACAACCCATGAAGATGGCTGCTGCAGAGGCACTCTACAACACTCAAAAAGGGGCCAGTTTCTCGTTGTTGACCATAGGTAATCTCTCCGGTCAGCCAATATTCCAGATTCGAGTACCTCATTTGCTCAGCTTGATCGCGACACTGTCGTGGAACGGCAAGGTCGCTGGGATCAACCAGGTTCAAGCCGCAGAAGCAGCTAGGTATGGCGCAGGTAGTTACATACCGATCATCTGGGTATCCTACTGGAGCTTTCGGCTCATGATCGGCCTTGGTGTGCTGATCCTCGTCGTAACCTTGTTGGGATGGGTCCTCCATCACAGGGGGCGGTTGTTGGAGGCAAGGTGGTTCCTTTGGGCGTCGGTTGTGGCCATCCTCTTTCCCTTCCTCGCCAACACCTTTGGATGGCTGTTCACCGAGATGGGGCGTCAACCCTGGATCGTCTACGGTTTGATGAAGACGGATCAAGCAGCATCGCCTGTCGTAGTGCTCAGTTCGGTCGCGCTGACATTGGCAGGGTTCACTGTCTTGTACACGGTGCTAGGAGTGATCGATGTCGTACTGATGAAGAAGGCTGCTTCGCAACCACTCGAGCCTACGGGGACGACAGGTCCTTCTGGGCCACTTGGTTCCGGAGAGGGTGGTGAAGGAGCTCCTGGCGAGGAGTGGCAAGAGGAGGTACCAAGCCTTGTCTACTGAGCATGAAGCTCCACTGGTCGAATATCCCTCTAGGCCTATGGGTTCCCAAGGAGGTTCGCAATGGGATCGGTAGCCAGCTTCAATACCGTATGGTTCTCCTTGATCGGACTGCTCTGGGCGGGGTATTTCGTTCTAGAAGGATTCGACTTCGGAGTCGGGGTTCTCGCTCCGTTCCTTGCCAAGGATGATATGGATCACCGACTCATCTTGAATGCCATTGGACCGTTCTGGGACGGCAACGAGGTGTGGCTTCTCGTTGCCGGAGGTGCGACCTTTGCAGCTTTCCCCACTTGGTATGCTGCGTTGTTCAGCGGAGCTTATCTCGCGCTCTTCGTCATTCTTGTAGCTTTGATCGTGCGCAATGTAGCATTCGAGTTTCGTAGCAAACGGGATAGTTTGGCCTGGCGGAGGGGTTGGGATATAGCTCATTTCGTCGGCAGCCTGCTACCCGCACTGCTTTGGGGCGTGGCCTTCACGGACATGGTTGCAGGTCTCGACATTGTTCTGCCACGAGGGTATATAGGTGGATTCGTCGGACTTGTTCATCCTCTTGCGCTTCTCGGTGGTGTAGCCAGTCTAGTGGTGTTCACCTTCCATGGGGCGGTGTTCTTGAGTCTCAAGACTACGGGTACTCTACGGACGCGTACTCGCAAAGCAGCAAAAGTGCTGGCCTTGCCTACGATCGTCATCGTAGCGGGCTTAGTGGCCTGGGTGGCAGCTACTGTATCAGGCACTAGTAGACCTGGTACTTTGCCAGGCACAGTGCCTGTGGCTCTTGGTATCGTAGCGATTCTAGGTATCGCCTTATCGGCTTGGCGCACTGCTCGGGGAAGCGAAGGATGGGGGTTCATGGGAGCCGCTCTGTCTATTCTGGCCCTTACCGGAGCAGTATTTACCGAGCTCTTCCCCCGCGTCATGGTATCGAGCGTGAGTGCAGTTGATAGCTTGACAATTTGGAATGCTGCCTCCGCTGACTACACCCTTCGTGTAATGCTGATCGTGGCGGCCATCTTCACTCCATTCGTCCTGCTCTACCAGGGGTGGACTTTCTGGGTATTCCGCCAGCGACTGAGTCGTCCCGAAGGAGATGAGGTGGGTAGTGGTGGCATTGACGGTTCAGGAATAGGACCTGGCGTCTCAGATGTGGCTGGAGGCTCTACTAGGGCACCGGTCGGTGACATCGTAACCAGTTGAGCGTTGACCTCACCTGTTCTCACCCGATCTCATCGTCCACCATTTGATCGGCGGTTAATTGCCCGTATACGTGCAGTGAGAATATGGATAGCTGTCTCCATAGCTATTGGTCTGGGCCTCGTCGCATGCACTGCTGCCCAGGCAGTCTTGCTCGGCGAGATATTTGCCGTATTACTACATCCCTCGGCTGGCATACGAGGGATCGTTTCCAAACTCGTGGGCTTGGGTGCGGTAACCCTAGTTCGGTCGCTACTTCTCGCCCTATCGGCACCTGCTGGAGCCGTAGCGGCTAACAGAGTACGGGGGCAGCTTCGTCGTGACGGTCTAGCCGCAGTGCTCGATCATGGACCAGCATGGCTAGCTGACGAGCGAGTTGGCGAGTTAGCGGTCACTCTAGGCAAAGGCCTAGACTCTCTTGATACCTATATAGGCGATTACCTGCCCAGATTGGTGTTGGCAGTCCTTGCTCCCATGTTCCTTCTCGGTGTGATCGCCGATCTCGATTGGTTGTCGCTTATCGTGGTTTTGGCAGCGTTGGCCTTGGTACCCCTGTTCATGGTACTGATTGGGCGTCTTACCGAGGAGCGAGTCGCACAGCGCTGGCTGGCGTTGACCACTCTTGGTGCCCATTTTCTCGACGCAATCGAGGGATTGGCTACATTACGTGCTTATGGGAGGGCTCGCCTCCAGGAACAGCAGATTGGCAAGGTAACCGAGGAGGTGCGACGCACTACTCTCTCGGTGCTGCGAGAGGCGTTCCTGTCAGCTCTTGTCTTGGAGACCCTAGCTACTATCGGCACCGCTCTCGTGGCGGTGCCACTCGCCTTGAGGCTCATAGATGGGCAGGTGGGCCTGGCACCAGCCTTGAGCGTCCTGGTGCTGACCCCGGAGGTGTTCTTGCCCATAAGACGGGCATCATCAGACTTCCACGCCTCGATCGAAGGTCTGTCGGCAACCGACCGGGTGATGGAGATCCTCGAACCAGAGCGTGACTCGAATCCAGTTCAGGTCATCGGAGAGGAGTCGACCAGCAAGGATTCTACTGCTAGCTCCATCGAGCTGCTGTCAGAATCGTCGATTCTTTCCGTATCCAGCTCTACCGGGTATGAACAGGCTAGCAACCCTTCAGCACCCCTTTCGCTCCATGGGGTGAGTGTTCGCTACGGCAGGCAAGCTGGCATGGTACTCGACAGCATCGATCTAGAGTTGCTCCCAGGAGAACGTCTAGCGGTGGTCGGCCCATCCGGGGCGGGCAAGTCCACCCTGCTCACCACTGTCCTTGGACTTACCCCATATTCAGCTGGATCAATTGCGCTCGGAAAGGTCTTCCAGGCAGAGGCTGATGCTGAGTGGTGGAGGGCTCAGTTCGCCTATGTCCCCCAGGCCCCCCGTCTCTTTGCTGGCACCCTCATGTACAACTTGTTCCTCGGTCATCCCGAGCTACCGAGTAGTGACGAATACCTCCATGGAGTTCTTGAAGCGGCTTGTCTGTCATCTTTGATTGCTGGTCTTCCTGATGGACTCGCTACCGAGGTAGGCGAAGGCGGTGAACGTCTCTCCGCTGGCGAGCGTCAGCGAGTAGCTATTGCTCGGGCGCTGCTTCGCACAGGAGCTGGTGTCGTGGTTCTGGATGAACCTACTGCCCATCTGGATGTGGCCACCGAAGCTGAACTCGCCGCTCATCTGGATGTGACTATCGAGGGTCGAACCCTTCTGTTGGTTACCCACCGACGTCGGATGCTCGAGCTAGTCGATCGGGTAGTGGTTCTCAAGGGTGGTCGGATCAGTGAAGATACATCAAACGATACGAGAAGGCCCAGGTTGAGTCCATCAACCGATGGATCGGTACCCGGTCGGCTCCTTGCAGGAAGTGAGATGCCTCAATGAGCTATCGGTTGTCCTCTGAGTTGTCCAACGAATCAGTTCCTGATCATGGACGGATATTGGTCGGGACTGCTCGTCCGGAATCCAGGCGAGTCCTGCTTGCAGTGTTGGTTGGCTCAGTTGGCCAGCTATCCGCTCTTGGCTTGATGGCTACCTCGGCATGGCTGATAACCAAGTCATCCCTTCGTCCACCTGTTCTGGCCCTGTCAGTAGCAATTGGTGCAGTCCAGTTCTTTGCCCTCGCTCGAGGTGCCGGACGGTACGGAGAACGGCTTGCTGGTCACGATGTCGCCCTGCGGATACTTGCTCGGCTGAGGGTGTGGGTGTTCCGGAGACTAGAGCATCTCGTCCCCGGTGGACTTACTGGAGTTGGTAGCGGCGATATCTTGGCGCGTTTGGTAAGTGACGTAGATGCCACTCAGGATCTGGTGGTTCGCAATGTCATCCCTCTTGCTGTCGGAGGCATTACGATGATTGGGGCAGTACTCTTCACCATGCTCGTTCTCCCTCCGGCCGGGGTAGTACTGGCGGGCGGATTGTTCCTGGCAGGTGTCGTGATCCCAGCGACTGCTAGGGTAGTCGGGCGTTCGTTCTCCCGTTCGCTATCAGCTAATCGGGGTCGGCTCGCCAACCAGCTAGTGGAAGCTATAGAAGGAGTCGCGGATCTGATTTCCTTCGGGGCCGTCGTCAAGGTGCTGGCCCGCTTGGAACGGGCAGAACAAGCCATATCACGTATCGTGCGTAACTCTGCCGTGGTGAGTGGTGTAGCGAATGGGCTTGGGGCGACCGTAACTGGGATGACCACAATTGCCGTGGTAGCGGTTGGCGCAGTTGCAGTCGGAGATCACCGTCTCTCAGGAGTAGCAGTTGCCACCTTGGGGTTTGTTTCTCTGGCTGCTTTCGAGGCAATTGCTGTTCTTCCGGAGTCCTTTGCCCGTATTGACCAAGCGCTTGGGGCGCTCAAGCGAGTAGAGGGACTTGCCCAGATGAGGCCTCCAGTCGTCGATCCTCTCCATCCCGACCGATTGATGCCAGGGCCAGCAGTGCTGGCCCTCCATCGGGCAACGGTTTCTTACCGTTCGGCTGTTTCCCCAGCTATCGAGGGGGTCGATCTCGAACTGGCCCCGGGCAAACGAGTAGCGCTAGTAGGCCCCTCGGGGGCGGGCAAGACCACTATCACTCTTGTGCTTCTCCGCTTCATCGAGCTCGATGCCGGATCCATCACCTTGGATGACGTCGATTGTCGGCGGATAGCGGCAGACGAGGTGAGGAGCAAGGTAGCCTGGGCACCTCAGGAGCCTCATGTATTCGCTACCACTGTAGCGGCGAACCTACGTCTTGCTCGGCCAGATGCATCAGACGCAGATCTGGTGCGAATCCTCTCTTCTCTCGGGCTATCTCGATGGCTTGCAGCGCTGCCTCGTGGACTGGACACTATGCTTGGTCAGAATGGAGCAACCATCTCTGGAGGTGAGCGTAAGCGACTTGGTCTAGCCCGTGCTCTCCTGGCCGAGCGGCCTATAGTTGTTCTGGACGAACCGACCGCTCATCTCGATGATGTTACCGAATGCCAGGTTCGCCAAGCTGTGCTGGGAGCTACCACTGGGCAGTCGTTGCTCTGGGTGACCCATCGGCTTGTGGGTCTGGAGGACTTCGACGAGGTAGTGCTCCTCGATCGAGGCCGGGTAATCGAGCGAGGTAGCTTCACATCTCTCCTGTCTCGAGATGGTGCGTTCGCCAAGCTCCTAGCTGCCTCCTTGCCCAATGGTCACCTTGATGGCAGAGGGCACTAGATCCACCCAGGTTCTTCCTGGGGATAGTGGTATGGTTTGCCCGTTGGAGGCAACTAAGCGGGTAGGAGAGGTGAGGGACTGTCGCTCCCAGGTTCCCTTGATGACCACGCCATTTCTCAACACCTCCAGAGGTCCCTTGGTAATGAGATGAGCCTGCACCTCCAGTGCTCCAAAGCTGTTCTCTACGTAGGGGCCGTAGAATACGTGTACCTTCTGTATGACTATGTTGGTGGCGGAGATTTGCCTACCTGACTGGAGCATTGTTCTGGAGCCACTGTAGTAGAGCAGGTACTGTTGGGTAGCCGGATCGTACCGCCAGGTCTCCTCTGAATAAGTGGAAAAAGGTATGTGAACGTAGTTTGCCTTTGAGCCACTAGGGACGGTGCTCGAGTAAGTGAAGAGTGGTGTTGGAATGGTGTGATCGTTCTCGTGCAGTTTCCATAGGGCAGCGGTGTCGACGTAGGCATTGTAGGGAGGTTGGCGAGAGGAACTTCGTTCCAAGACGGTGGGTAGGTCGATCAAGTTCTCGTTCACTACCCGAGCTCTGCTGATTGCCCTCAGTATAGGATTTATCGCTCCAGCATAAGCAAAGATGGGCTTCCCCAACTGCCCGAGGATCTTGATGTCGATGAGCCGCGCTGAGCGGACTGGTCCTACTCTTGGAGGCGCTTGGCATTGGAAGACGGCTACGAATCGAGTAATGCCACCTTCTACGGGTTCTTCGAAGACGATATCGGCATGGTCCAACCCTATCTGGGGACGGGCTGCAGGGTAGTTGTCCACCTTGATGGCGAGGGCAGGTCGAGCTGGGACCGAACCGTTCGGTGGGGGCAGGTCGCTTAGTGGGCATCGAGCACCTGTTAGTTCAGCTGGACCTGGGTGATTTGACGGTGAGGAGGTCGATGGTTCAGAGCTGGTGGGTACGGACGATCTCTCCGCAGTCCTTCGTGCGGAGATGAACAAGGATGCTCCAGCCAGCACTACCAAGAGTGCCAGGACAATCAGCAGTTTGTGCCAGCCATTGGATGATTTGGCGTGTCTGCGTCGCCTTCCCTCTGCTGGCGCTGTATCTTTGGTCATTGAACCTCCCAGCCACAAATCTAGCTACTAGAGAGGTTGCAGGGAGAGCAGCGGTGGTACGGCAAGGAGATCTTAGGAAGGATTCGTGAGCATATGGGGGAGAATCAGGGGAAACGGCCGGAAGAAGTGCTTGAACTAGTGGATGCAGCAACCTCTGCCTTGATTACTTCAGTCCGCAATCTCTCCGACGAAGAGATGAGAGCACCGTCGAAGCTGCCTGGATGGAGCAGGGGTCATGTGCTGTCCCATCTAGCCCGTAATGCAGATTCGTTTGCTCAGCGGATAGAGGGGGCCTTGAGGGGAGAGCTACTGGAGCCTTATCCAGGGGGTCGTCAAGCTAGGGATGCAGCTATCGAGAGTGGAGCTGCCAGGCCGGCTGTGGAGATACTTGACGACCTAGCTAACTCTGCAGATCGCCTTGCAACGGCATTCAATGCCATACCCAATGACGGGTGGGAGAGGCCGATCTCTTACGTAGGTCGCACGGCCCCTTTGTCGAGCGCTCCACTAGCCCGTTTAGTGGAAGTGGGGGTTCACCATGTGGATCTAGGTATTGGTTATGAGCCACAGGACTGGTCAGAAGGCTTTGTCAAGCTAGCCCTTCCGTACGCTGTCGCCTCTATGGAACGCAAGGTGGGAGATGTCCGAGGAGCGCAACTATCTTGGCATCTGCATGCCACTGACGGTATGGGCGAGTGGTTGATAACTCGTACCCAGGAAGGAAGTTCTATAACGAGTGGCCATTCTCATGCAGATTGCGTGATTCGTGGTCCCGGAGGAGTGATCTTGGGTTGGCTGACAGGGCGTCTGCAGTTGGATGTGGGCGACCTCGAAGTGATAGGGGACAGAGTTAATGCCTCCCTGCTTCCCGAGCTGTACCCACCGCTAGCCTAGGAACGCTGCTCCGAGGAAGACAGCCTCCATACCCAGGACCTCTTATACTGCTTTGGAGTCCTGTGAAGCATGACCTCCAATAGGCGAACGAGACTTTCTGGATACTTCCCCCTGTCGACTACTACCACTTCGCCGACCCTCAGTTGATTCAACTCGATGAGTGCCCTCCTGGACAGAGGGCTGTTTGCCGAGGGAAGTTTTCTGTTGCCGGTCTCGTAGATATGGAACAAGGTGGAGATGGCAGTCTTGTGTGGCCCTATATCAGGGTAGCGAGCACGGGAAGGGATGAATCCGTATCCTCCAAGTATGCGATAGGAGAATCCACTCTCTGCCTGCCAAAGCAGTGGAGTGGCAAAGGACCAAGTAGGGGTGGGATATAAGGCTACCAGGGGCAGTAAGCCGTCAGAGGTGGTTGTCGTGAGGGCCGGGACAGGGGGAGGATCAATGCGATGAGCCGTATAAGGCATGGTCAAGTCTGCAGGGAAACTAGCCTTGGTAGGGAACGCTGGCAGCCAAGGGATGACTGTGCCGATGAACAGCATTGTGGCGAGACGGTTCTTGTGTCTTTTGTGTCGCTCCAGCCATGAACGGCTATCCTCGCTCCTCGATGAACTTGATGGATAGGCGGTCGGCATCGGACTGTGGCTCATCCACTTGTCCAAACCGATGGCTACGATCATGGCAGCGAACAGAGAGGAGAAAATGGCAAACCGATAGGGTATTGCCTTGTCTGCAAGGGGCAGGTAAGCGAACAGACGCCAAGGAAGGTAGAGATCAGTGGCCCTGGCACCGAAGTGCAACCTGTCCCCCATGGACAGCACCAATGAGGTGAGCAGCATGGCGGCAGCAAAGACCGTGGTACTATCCCTGCGCCACTTCCATGCCACGACTACTATGAAAAGAAGTAGAGGGAGACCTAGGTAGGTCACGTCGGTGAAGGTGGCATGCGACAGCGGAGTCAGCTTGATTGTCGGATCCACCAAAGACGAGAGGGAGGTGACCCAGTTCTCGGTGTGCTTCCATAAAGGTCCGGGTATGGCTCTTGGACCTGCCACCATATACCAGATTGGGTAAGCAAGAGTAGCTGAAGCAGTTGCCAAAGCAATTGAAGTTGCCTTTACTATGTGCTTCCATCTGCATCTTTCTTGATGCAATAGGTCTTTTCGCTTGGCTGCAAATATTACTGCTACTCCCAGAAGGGCCAGGAGGGCAGAGTCGAAGAGCACCTCTTGGGAGGTGAAGAATTGAGCTATCGTAAGTCCGGCTAGTCCCAGTCCTGCCTTGGTTGGGCTCATTCTTTGGCGAATCAAGATGTCATCCAGGACGAGAAGAAACATGGGAGGAGCAACGAGAATGGCCAACTGGAGGTCTCCTAAGAACAGCTCGCCTAGGACGAATGGGGAGAAACCGTAGAGGAGTCCTGCTATCAGACGAGCGAATGGGTTGACCGCGAAACGGCGCATGGCTGCAAAGAGAGCAAACGCAGAGGCAGCAGGAGCCAGTATCGAGGCCAAGTTGAAGGAGGTGAGTGCTCCAAGGCCCAGCGTGACGGGGGACAAAAGAAGGGTAGGAAACAGCAGGGAGGGGTTGTCTGCTAGGTTGATCCCTGAAGGGGCGAACATCAAGCTGGAGTGCAGCGGGTTCTTGCCATGACTCAACGCATACGTTGTCCACTCGAAGAACCAGCTCATCTGGTATGAATCGCTGCAAGGGCATATCAAGGCATGTCTTGTTCCTGAGAGCAGTAGATGCCAGAAGAGCAAACTAGAAATGGCTAAGTAGACAACAGCTGCCAGCAGCGACCATTTAACTGTTCCAGGGGACTCCCTGCTCACGTGGTTGATAATAGGCCAACTCACCAATTGGGTGGGTCCAGCGAACAGCGATACCCTTTTCACGTGGCATTCTTATCGTCGTGTTCGTAGATGTAGAGAACAAGGGAGGGCAAGAGAGGTGATCCGTTTTCGATCTCGTCAGCTGCATACTGTAATGCTGGATCCCAGGGATGGGTTTGCAAAAAAGGTGGTCGACCATGAGGTGCGCTATGACCCATTGACAGGGGCAACCTGCCGGATGGCACATTTCGGCTTGCCGGCTAGGCAAGCAGCCAACTTTCCCTATGGGGTGGATCCCGTGGAGGAGTCAAAAGGACTAGAAAAAGGAAGCTCTTCCCACTGTCCGTTCTGCCCTCCATTGGTAGAACAGGTCACACCCAAGTTCCCCCCAGGTCAAGTCCCGGAGGGCAGACTCAAGAGAGGGGACTCGGTACTCTTCCCCAATCTCAGCCCTTACGGTCAACACTCTCCAGTGGCGGCAATAGGGAGACACCATCTGGTTGGCGCCGCCGATATCGATGCAAATGACCTAGCTGATGCCCTTTGCTTGATGGCTCAGTTCTACTCCATGTTGCCTCCGAAGGAGAGACAAGGAGTAATGGGGTGGAACTTCTTCCCACCGGCGGGAGCGAGTCTGATCCATCCTCATCTGCAAGGCGTAGCTGCTAGGGTTTCTCCCAGCTCCTTGGCCTCCGAGGAGCGAGCCATTGCCCGTCATCACAAGCGGTACGGCACCTCCTTTTTCGATGAGCTGTTGGAGGCGGAACGAGATGGTCCAAGGTGGATTGGTTCTTTTGGTAGATGGTCGTGTGGGGTCAGCTTTGCTCCAGTTGCCCTCCTTCCCGATCTATGGCTAGTTGCACAAAGTGCCCGAGGTGTCACTCATTTAGCCGGTGCAAAAGAGGACGTCCTTATCGAACTGGCCGAAGCGGTGGCATCTCTGTCTGCTGCGCTGTCCAAGATCGGTATTGCCTCTTGGAACCTGGTGGTGAAGCCCACCGCCTCGACCGGGACACCTGGCTCCACCTTGAGGGTGGCTATGATACCTCGCTTTCACCCCCTGGAGCGGTATGCAAGTAGCGACTTGACGTGGATACCGTTTGGCACAGGAGAGGCGGTATGTACGGAGATGCCGGAGAGTTGGGCAAAGTCTTTGAGGGAAGTCATCTAGTTACGTGCTATCACCCATTGTGCCTTGAGCCCCGGCCTGTCTGCAGTGCCAGTGGCTAGGCTGGGCAGTTACGCACTATCACCTATTGCGCGATTTTATCTATAGATTTACACTAATAGTGTGATGCACTTAGAGTGCTTGTATCATCACACAAAGTGTCATAATCGAGGTGAGAACGGTTTCACCTTGATTGAAGCCGTGGTGTCCATGGCGCTTTTCACCATAGCCATCATCCCTCTGGGTCAGTTGTTCTATGGTGACCTGAGTACAGCAGTGGCTGCATCCAGGAGATCTGAGGCTGTCGGACTGGCTACGGAACAACTAGCTGCTGTTCGCTCTCTACCCTACGGGAATGTAGGCTTTTATTCCGACCAAGCAAACGGGTCGACTGGTTACACAGCTGCGTGCAAAGCGGTTGCTCCCAACTTCTATACAGAGACCTCACCTGTTGTGGTACTGGGATCCACAACTCCTCAAGGTGACAGTCTGGTACCCGTTGTGGTTCGATCGGTAGGCAATTTCACCTATACGGTATCCACCTGTATCTCTTGGGCTAAGAGTTCTACTTCGCAGTTTATGTACAAGCGAGTATTCGTCACGGTTTCCTGGCACGATACCTCGGGTAACGCCTCTTTGACCCAAGCAAGTCTTGTATACGATACCGGCAACGGACTTTCCGCTATCTCTTCGTCCTCTTCCTCTTCGTCCTCTTCGGACTCCGAATCCAGTTCCAAGGAGTCCGATTCCTCTCAGGAATCAGAGGTGAAAGAACCATGAGACTGGGTAGATCTCATGTTCTCGGATTGGGCGAAGAGGGCTTCGGATTGGTGGAGCTATCCGTTGCTCTGGCCATCATCCTTCCTTTGATGCTTGTTTTCACCGGCACTCTGTACACACTGACCAAGACCCAGGCTCAGTCCTCCACTACGATGGCCGCGGCCGATCAGGTACGCTATGCCTTGCAACAGATGCAGCAGGATCTCCAAAGCACAGCTCGGTTGGACCAAGCCTCTCCCAACGGCTTCAGTGTGGTAGTGGACGGACCCAACAACCAAACCCATGTGGTCAACTGGTCCTACAACCAGACCAACGGCACCTTGGAGCGTAGTGTGAATGGCGGACCCAAAGAAGTAGTCGTATCCGGACTTGATGAGGTCGGCTTCAGTTATCTGAACCAAAGTGGACAGACAGAAAGTAATGCATCATGTGTGAGTCGTATCGAGGTGTCTATTGATGCCTATCCAAAAGGTGCCCTGACCCCCTATATACAGGATCTTGGAGTCAACTTGCACAACGTTACAACTTCTGAGGACAGCTCATGTTGATGGATCGCAGTTCTCACTGGTTCAGTCGGATAAGGAGGTCTTTCCAGCGTTTTGTTGTATCAACAAGCAGGGAGGAGGGCAGCTTGGTAGTAGCCATTGCGGTGATAGCCATCCTCGGTATGTTCGGTGCAGCATTTGCTACCCAAAGTCTCGGCGACCTCCATTACTCGAGCTTGATCCAAGAACAAGCACAAGCTCGTGCTCAAGCTGAAGGTGGCCTCAATGCTGCTCTTTGGCAACTCGACCACCTGACACCCGGTAAGGCAGCTAGTCTGGTAACCAACCCTCAGTTCTCCGGTGGATCAAGCCATCCCTCTCCGGCTGCGTCATACTCCTATACCGCTACATTCAAGGGTTCCTACTTCTCCATCCTCTCCACAGGTAAATCCTATGGAATCTCCTACACCTTGCACGCACGGGCAGAGCCAGAAACCAACTTCCCCTTCGCCATATTCGGCAAGGACAGCCTTACTCTCAACGGCTCTGCTAGCACTACTAGCATAACGGGCATTCTTGGCACCGAGGGTTCTTTGAAATGCGATGGTAATGGCAACTATGGAGATGCGCAGTTTATGCCTAAGTCGTCCTCTGCTTCGTCCGATAGCGAGTCGTCCTCGAAGAACGGAGGCCCAGGTTGCAACCCAGAACCACTCCCCACCCCCTACGATCCTCACCAACCGGTTTCTAGTTGCCAGAACAGCTCCTCTAGTGGAGACGTACCGTCAACACCTTGCCTGCCCTCGGAGTACTTTCTTTGTCCTTCATCTTCTAGTTCCAATACGGGAGAACAGGTCATCACAGGAGCGATCATGCCTGGCGTCTACTACTGCACAGGGAGTGTGGTCTTCTCTGGCAACGTGAGCGTCGTGAACGAATCGACAGTAAATCAGGGAGAAGCTCAGATCTTCATCTTTCCATCCGGTTCCCAAGTACCCAATTTGACTTTCGAGTCCGCAGGGAAAGATAACCCCATAGCAATCAACACTCAAGGTTCTAACCCAGCCCAACTACAGATCTACATGGCCGGTAATGGCAGCATCTCCATAGGAAGGCATACTTCGTCCAACAACAGCAGTGCTTCAGCAAGCGGCTCGCCTAGCAGCAGTGGGAAATCGAGCGTTGTTATAAACGCCATGCTGTGGGCACCCGATGCGACCATGACGATCAACTCGCCCCTTTCATGGAGCGGATCATTGATAGTGGGTAGTTTTACCATGGAGGGCACCCCGAAATTGTCGGTAACCTATAAGGCCCCTCTAACCCCAGGGCCCTTGGTGTCGTGGGGTTTGAGCGATTTTTACACAGTGCCCCAGTCGTAACAACAGTCCGCAGCTTTGCAGCTTTACGATATCGGAGATGTTGAGCAGCATGCCATTGAGTGGCCCTTCACCCAGTACGACAGTTTGTAGCTTTGTCTGTACTGGAGACGAGTTCAGATCGTCATAATATGATTCAATATGTGGACTACTCCGGAGTTTTTTGGCGATGATGCCTGAACATGCAGCTTGGCGCGCTATGCGCGCTGCTGCCAGAGATCCAGGAGTGACCAAAGCCAAACTAGCTCCAGGTACAGTGAAACGAGCACTCAGCTTTGCCAGACCCCATAAGAGAAGGCTTTTCTTCTTCTCGGGGTTCGTGTTGGCTAATGCTCTGGCAGGTGCAGCCACTCCGCTTTTGTACAGAGCAGTGATCAATGACGGCATAGGAGTGCACCCACCTGAGAGTAGCCACCCCACTTTGATCCTCGTTCTCGCAGTTGGCATAGGAGTGCTAGCTCTCCTCTCGGCTGGCCTATCCCTTGCCCAGCGCCTCACCTCAGCGAGGATAGGAGAGGGGCTTATCTTCGACTTGCGTTCAGCGGTTTTCAAGCACGTGCAGTCCCTTCCCTTGTCATTCTTTACTCAAACGCAGACCGGAGCCTTGGTGAGCCGTATCGACAACGATGTTCTAGGGGCACAGCAGGCATTCACCAGCGTACTCTCCAATCTGGTAGGGAGTGGAGTAACCGTTCTCGTGACCTTGGGGGCTATGTTCTTCCTCTCCTGGCAGATAACCCTGGTGTGCCTGGCCCTCCTGCCCCTGCTCTTGTTCTCCTCCCGCTTCGTCGGTCACAAGTTACAGCGCATAACCAGGGAAAGCTACAACTTGAACGCTTCCTTGACCGCCATGGCCACCGAACGATTCGATGCCGCCGGTGCTTTGCTGGCCAAGGTGTTCGGCCATCCCCAAAAGGAGGAGGCAGATTTCAAGAGCAAGGCTGCCAGAGTTCGCGATATAGGGGTAACTCAGGCTCTTTATTCCCAATCGTTCCTGGTGACCCTTACTTTGATCGCCTCTTTAGCCACAGCACTGGTTTACGGATTGGGAGGGCATCTTGCTGCCATAGGGGTAATGTCCGTGGGCACAATTGTTGCCCTAGCTTCCTACCTGACCAGGCTGTTCACTCCTCTCACTGCTCTCTCCAATGCTCCTGTCACGGTGATGAGCGCTCTGGTCAGTTTCGAGCGTGTTTTCGAAGTACTGGATCTTCCCGTTGAAGCTCCCGAGAGGAAAGATGCCCACCCTTTGCATATAGGCAAGGATGGAATTGGAGTGGAGTTCGACCACGTGTGGTTCAGGTATCCTACCCCCAAGGATTCTACTGTGGCCTCTCTCACCCCTCATCAGAGCTTCGAGGAAGGATTGCCAAAGGGGAGGTCCCTTAATGGAGAGGAGCGTCCGTTCGTCCTCACCGATGTTTCACTGGTCGTTGAGCCGGGTTCCTTGGTTGCTCTGGTGGGTCCTTCGGGAGCGGGGAAATCCACCTTGTCTCAACTGGTTGCCCGCCTCTACGATGCTACCAAGGGGAGAGTGTTGGTCGGCGGAGATGACGTCAGGGATCTAGAGTTGTCCTCTTTGCGTAACGCTATCGGTATGGTGCCTCAAGATCCACATTTATTTCATGACAGCGTAGCTGCCAACTTGTTGTACGCTCGTCCAGATGCAAGCGAGGAGGAGCTGTGGGAGGCTCTGGAAGCTGCTCAGTTGGCCCATGTTGTCTCCGCTCTCCCCAATGGGCTGGCTACCTTGGTAGGGGACAGGGGCTATCGCCTTTCTGGCGGAGAGAAGCAGCGCTTGGCATTGGCCAGAGTATTCCTCAAGCGTCCGAGCATTGTCCTGTTGGATGAGGCCACCTCTCATCTCGACTCGGAGTCCGAGCGAGCCGTGCAAGAGGCGTTGTCCAATGTGCTGGAGGGGCGCACCTCATTGGTCATAGCCCACCGTCTCTCTACCGTTCTCTCTGCTGATCTCATAGCTGTAGTAGAGGCGGGGCGCATAGTAGAACAAGGACGCCATCATGAGCTGGTGGAGCATGGAGGTTTGTATGCAGAGCTCTATCAGACGCAATTTGCTGCTGTAGAGGATGATGTGGGAGCGGAGACAACAGCTGCGGGATTACTGTAAAGCATCCCCCTTTTATCTGTGGGACTGTCAGAGTGGTACGAACAGTAGTACTGGATAGTTGTAGGGATGGATGTACTACTTCCCTCTTAGACATCTCCTGCGGCTATTCTTGAGCTATGTCAGATACAGCACTTAGATACGCAACTGTCGCCCGAGACTTTACTGCCGTAGTTGACGCTACTCCACCTGATCGCTGGTCCTTACCTTCTCCATGTGAGGAATGGACAGCCAGAGATGTGCTAGCTCATGTTGTGAATGGTCATCGTCGTCTACTCTCCCAGTTGAGAGGAGAGGAGCCGTTGCAGCTTGGAGCGGATGAGGACGGTGTAGCCGCGTGGCATGAGGCAACCGATGGGATGAACTCTGCCTTGGCAGACGAGGCCAATAACTCTAGAGTGGTCCAAAGCGGAATGGGTCCGCTTACTTTGACAGAGATGGTCAATAGGTTCATCATTGCGGACTTGTTGGTGCATACGTGGGACCTAGCCAGAGCTGTTGGAGGTAACGAACATTTGAATGACGAACTGGTAGCTCAGGTATACGAGGCCATGAAACCGATGGATGAGGCCCTGCGAAGGCCAGGTCTGTTCGGGCCGAAAGTGGAGCCGCCAAAGGGAGCCGATCGTCAGACAGAGTTCCTCAGCTTCCTTGGGAGACGGGTTTGAAGACATCCCTGATGGCAGCCTCTACTGCTCTAGCTGCATAGAAGCGAACTGTGTCCAGTGGGGCATTGTAGGAGCCAGCGGATGCTGCCACTATTGCATCTCCATCAACACTGGTGTGCGCTGGTTCCAGTGCCCTAGCCAGTCCATCATGAGCAGACTGGGAAACGAGGTAGCAACCGAACTTGTCCAGAATGGCATTGGTAGCCACCACTCCTATGGTGGTTGCTTCTAAAGGACTTATAGGGGAAGAGGACCTTGGCTCCTCATAGTCCCCGTTGTCCGTATACCTCAGCTCCGCACCTTCGTTGTCTGTCTCCCTTTGCCCCCTTTGCTCCAAGGGGCGTAGATGGTCTTTGAAGAGGCCATTGTTCAAAGGGGTTGTCAACGAGGCATATCGGGCTGGCGCTTCGAGCAAGTCGCCAAAGGCATTGACAGCCATCAGTGCTGATACTACGAGATCCCCATCACGGATCGTCGCTGTACCAATTCCACCAGGACGAGCATTTCTCCTTCCTAACCACTTACCGACCGTTGCCCCTGTGCCTGCCCCAACTGTGCCGGTCGGAAAGGGACCCTTCTTCGCGGCTGATGCTGCTGCATACCCAGCCTCTCGATTCGGATGAGCTCTAGGGTCTCCGACGGCCAGGTCGTAGAGGACCATACCTATAACTATGGGAACCTTACCAGCAGGGGTCTCTACCCCTCGTCCTTGTTCGGCGAGCCAGCCCATTACCCCGTCGCAAGCGGCCAGCCCAAAGGCCGATCCACCGGAGAGTACCACTGCATCCACATGCGCAACCGTTTTCTCGGGGGATAGCAGCGCCCACTCCCGTGTACCCGGAGCACCGCCTCGTACCTCACCGGAGCAGGTTGTACCAGGAGGGAGGATGACCACTGTGCAACCTGTCTTACCTGCCTCGTCGCTCCAATGGCCGAGGAGTACCCCATCTACATCGGTGATCATGGGCTTCTCCTCCGAGCGTGTTCACTTGGGGTATCCTCTGGAGTTGAAGCATCCTCGGGCCTTGGGGCACTCCGAGTACCTCCTGATATTGAGGCGTCCTCGGAGGTTGGGGCATCATTCAGGTTTTGTGATAGCTCGGCTGCTTGTCCACCACATACTGCCTGGGGTACGGGAGCACCTTGAGCCATGGCTCCCCCAGGGGGAACCTGCCAACCTGGTATGCCCTCGGTTGGTGGCTGATCGGAGAGGCTGGCAAGCGTGGTCTTGGCAGCATCTGTAGTGGAAAGCGAAGCGTGGCCGGTCTCGTCTGGCGATGCAGGCCGTCCCATCTCCCTGGAGAAGCCGATGTCGGCTCGGAGCTTTGGGAGGGTACTAGGCATCTGCTCTTGTAGATAGGCGATGAGCTTTTCCCTCACCTCGCAGCAGAGGTCCCAAGAAGTAGCGGAGTCCTTAGCGCTCATCAAGGCCCTCAGCTCCATGGTTTCCGTTCCTGCGGCAGTCACTTGCAAGGTCCACACGTCTCCGTCCCAGCGAGGAGATGAGAGGAGGATTTCATGAAACTTCTGTCTGATGGCTTCGACTGGAGCAGAGTAATCCACTTGCAAGTGGACGAAGCCAAGGATTTTCGATCCCTGCCTGGTCCAGTTCTCGAAAGGGTTCTCGATGAAGTAGACGATAGGGAGGACCAGGCGGCGGAGATCCCAGATGCGCACAACCACGTAGGTGAGGCTTATCTCCTCCACTCTTCCCCAGTGGCCTTCCACCACTACCACATCGTCTATCTTGATTGGCTGGCTGATGGCGATCTGGATGCCAGCCAATAGGTTGGTGATGACCGGTCGAGCAGCCAAACCAGCTATGATACCCACTATCCCTGCTGAGGCCAAGAGACCTGCTCCAATGGCTCGGATACGCCCGAAGCTCATCAGCACTGCCGCCAAGCCCAGCACAGCTACTACCACCACCGATATCCTGCGGAAGATCTGTATCTGGGTATGCACCCTCCTTGACCGCAGGTTGTCGGATACGCCAAGTTGGTGACGGGAGAGTACTACGTCTTCCACCACATAGGTGAGCTTGACTACGAGCCAGCAGAGAGCGGCTATTAGCAGTACTCCTAGGCCGTGGGAGACCCCGTAGCCGACATCAGGGGGAAGGGTGACCACCCCTGCAGCGATCTCCACTGCCGACAGGGCAAGTATGGATCGAAGGGGCTTGCGTACGTTGCGGAGCAAAGAGCGTTCCAGCACTGCTCCTGTATGAGGCAGTACCCTTGAGAGAATCGAGTACGATGCTGCATAGACAACCAAACCAGCCAATAAGGAGCCAACCAGCGCAGCAAGGGGAATGAGCAGATCCCTCATCGTTGCGTCACTCCAAAAGACTCATTTGAGCGAAACTTCCTCAGCTCTGGTCACCACCAGTCTTGGCCACTTGAAAAGAATACCAGCTAAGGCAAGGAGTAGGTGAAGAGCTGGGATTGTCCGTACTAGCTGAGGATGGTTGTCGTGACGGGACCAGGTAGTGCTGATGGCTGCGTTGGAGCCGTTATGGTGAAACTCAACGTCACTGAGCCATTGCCTCCGTTGGAACCGGAACCTCCGTTACCTGCCAAGGTTCCATATACCCAAGCTGGTGACAGCCCTTCAGCACCAGAGGACACATATGATCCGCCTCCACCAGCACCGTCGCCACCCGTCTTCGTCCGTCCAGTATCCGGTGATGGAGAGGGAGATAACAACTAGCTCAAAGGCAACAACTTGAGGTGGTCGAGCCAAGCACGGGAGGTGTCTTGGTGGTGCCACTGTCCGATGCGCTCATGGCCG
>JAMDDE010000053.1:0-18172 GCA_023489235.1 Actinomycetota bacterium
AGAAGTACCTGTGGGAGAACCACTTCTGGTCTCGTTCCTACTACATCGGTACCGCCGGGGGTGCCCCGCTGAGTGTCATCCGGGAGTATGTCGAGAGCCAGCGCCGTCCACCCGAGTAGGCGATTCACCTCCCGCCTGAAGGCGGGAGGTGAATCGCCATGGGGTGATAGATATCGAGCTAAGAACAACGTAGATCGTTTCGCCACCAGGATGCTTGTTCATAGCAAGCTCTCGTCCAGCACTATTCCTCGACCACCGCAAGCTGCACACGGTTCTGAAAATGACTCCACCAATCCTTCGGATATACGTTTTCTCGTCATCTCCACGAGTCCTAACTCCGATATCTCGTACACCCTGGTAATAGTTTTGTCTCGTGCCAAAGCAGCTCGGAAAGCAGCCGAGAGGCTCTCTCTGTTCGCTTTCAGCTCCATATCTATGAAGTCCACTACAATGATCCCTCCAATGTCCCGCAAACGAAGCTGACGAGCAATCTCTTCGGCAGCCTCCAAATTATTGCGGTACACGGTCTCTTCCAAGTTGGAACTTCCGACGTTCTTCCCGGTATTCACATCTATTACCGTTAGAGCTTCAGTACGTTCTATGATGATGGACCCACCTGATGGGAGCCACACCTTTCTATCCAGAGCCTTGTGCAACTGCTCTTGAACATGGTAACGCTCGAACAAAGGGAGTAACTCTTGTGCTGGGTCATAGAACTGTACTCTTTCAGCCAGCTCAGGGTTGACATCCTCCACATATCTGCGTACCTGGGTATAGAGGGACTCGTCATCTATCAAGATCCCCCGATAGTCCGCAGTTAGCTCTTCCCGAATGACTCGGATAGCAACATCAGGTTCACGGTATAGCAGCTCCGGAGCTGTTGCACCTTTAGCTGCAGCATCTATAGCCTCCCACTGGGCAATCAGTCTGTCTACATCACGATGAATTTCCTCTGCCGAAACTCCTTCTGCAGCAGTACGAACTATGATTCCATGACCACTACCACGAAGATCCTCAACTATCCGACGCAGCCTCTTCCTCTCTGCATCGTCAAGACGCTTGGATATCCCGAATGTTGTACTATTAGGCACCAAGACAACAAACCTTCCCGGTAGAGAGACCTCCTGGGTAAGTCTTGCACCCTTGGCCCCAATGGGGTTCTTCGTCACTTGACAGATTATTGTCTGTCCTTGACGCAACAGATCCTCTATACGAGGACGTGTACTGCGCCCCTCTTCGATCAAATCGTCCTTGTCGTAGCGAACATCCCCTCTATACAAGACTGCATTCTTTGGAGTACCGATATCAATGAAGGCAGCTTCCATACCAGGGAGCACACTTTGAACCCTCCCTAGATAGATATTCCCATCAATCTGACTGATCTCATCGGAAGGCCACGATAGGTAGTGCTCTACAAGCGCTCTCCCCTCCAATACAGCTATCTGCGTAGCTCGCTCGGTGACATGAACCAGCATTAGGTACCTACCAAGCGGTAAACCAGCACGCTCCTTGCCCCTACGACGCCTTCGTTTAGCAGGAGAAAGGCGCGGCTGTGATCCAGACTCCTTCAAAGGCAATCCAACTGGAGAGGGCACGAGTTCAGCGGAGGATCCCTCTTTGTCAGGGGCACCTGAACTGCCCGTGTTCAAGCTCTCTTTGAGTGCCTTGCCGGCGCTGTTAGAAGTCGCGCCCTTATGGCCACCACGTCTTCCCCTTGAACGTTTTCGAGTTCCGCCTGGCCTTCCAGTACCTCCACCATTGAGATCGCCAACAGGCGACTCAACCGATTGCACCTCCCCATGATCAGAGGTTCCCTTGGCAACATGCGAAATGGCCGAAGTATCAACTGAACCACTAGGTGGATAGAGCGTTGGTTGGGGAGCAGGACGTGTATCGCCTATCCTAGGCTTTCCGCTTCTTCTTTCCTCGGCATCATGTCCATACGACGATTCAACCTCACGATAGTTTCCTGCACCTTCATTTCCAGCATTCATTCCATCCGGCAGTTCTAAAGTCTCGTTGTAACCATCCCCAGTTACAATTTCGGGGGCCGGATCCCCGGATCGTATATCCGACATCTTGATAATCCCTTCTTTCAAAGCGCTCCTCAGGGAGTGCCGCGCGCCAATGTCCTGGAAGCATCTCGGCTTCAGAGAAGACAAGTCGCGCACTGTCACTTGCTGGCATGTTCAAGCTTTCAACCCTTTTTCGACTTGACCATACCGTGCGTACTAATCCCATATTTAAAAGGCTACCTTCCAACGCCAAGTTGCTGTCGTTTTTCCCAACCTCGACGACTGAGCTGGTCGAAACGATCAAAGGTCTCCTACTCCAGTCCCCCTTTGGCCAGCAAGACGCCCAAACGTTACGTCCACTGATGTCTGTCCGGAGCCCTTCCAACTCAACCAACTCTTCAACTAGCAATACCAAAAGCATATATCGTTGTATATCGTTGTAGATGCACTCATCACCTAAGATTATCGACTATGCAGATGGCCATGGGTGGTTAGCTGAATCACAATCGTGGTGGCCCAACTGGATGAGTCATTAAATACTGAAAGATCTGACGAGCAGCCGGCGCTGACCCAGTAGCGCCATAACCAGCCTTGTCGATGACTACAGCCACAACATACTTGGGATTGCTTACTGGCCCAAATGCTACAAACAACGAGTTCGGCATTTGACCATGTTGCACGCTAGCAGTACCCGTCTTACCGGCTATGGGGAACTTTGAATAGGGAAATCCTTGAAAAGTATAGTAAGCGGTACCTAAAGGATTGGTGATAGTTCCTTCGAATCCCTTGAGCATAGCAGCGCGATCTGCAGGGGGTAGATTGACATGTCCTGTCACTATTGGCTTAATCGTCTTCACTATCTTGCCTTGCGGGTTGACAATCGCTTCTGCCAGACGAGGCTCATAGCGCGTTCCTCCGTTAGCGAAGGTAGCATAAGCGTCAGCTAGTTCAATTGGAGTAATGAGGGTCTCTCCTTGACCAAAGGCTAGCTCCAGGTTGTCTCCGGCATACCAGCCTCCATAGGGGAACAACTTCGGGTAGTGACTGTGCTGGTAGGCACGAAGTTGCGGGCTGTCAATTTGACCTGTAGCTGCGCCAGGAATAGGTATGCCCGTACCGCTACCCAGGCTATATGCATGGGCCCAATGCTGGATTGGATCCTCGCCGTAAACAGACCTCTCTACCCAGAACCGATAACCGAGAGTGTAGAAGAACACGTCATCAGAGGCTGAGATAGCTGTAGAGATGGTTATAGGACCAAGCCCACCCTCTCCCGGAGCATTGTGATAGGTACACTTCCCCACACAGTTGGGGATAGTGAACGTCCCAGTGGCATCATCGATAATGGTATTCGGAGTGATCAACCCAGTTAATAGAGCTGCCGTAGATGTGGCTATCTTGAAAGTAGATCCTGGTGTATACAGACCGGCAATAGCTCGATTGAGCAGTGGCTCATGCGCTGCAGGATTGGTTAGTTTTGCGTAGTTGGCATAGGATATGCCTCCAACCCACTCGTTTGGATTATAAGTTGGATACGAGGTCATAGCATATATAGATCCATTTTGTGGATTCATTACAACAGCGGCTCCACCTGTCGCCTGGGGAAATCCATGGGTATGAAGATACTGGATTCTTTGAGCCAGAACCTGTTGAACATACTTCTGCAACCGCAAGTCCAAAGTCAGGATGACATTATCGCCAGGCACAGGTTTCTGCCTACTCAAAGAGCCAACCACTTGCCCTTGGGCATCTACGACTAGACGTTCCTCCCCTGATCTTCCCCTCAACCACGGTTGATAGGTTGCCTCCACCCCAGTCTCCCCGATCTGATCACCAGGAAGATAGCCTTGCCCTTTCAAAGCTTTGAGCTGTGTGGAGTTGATCTGACCTACATATCCAAGAAGGTGGGCAGCAACTGCTCCATTGGGGTAATAAGTCTGCGTTGACAGAGCAGTGGTGACCCCCGGGAACTCACTTGCATGCTCCCGAATGTAAATAACCTTGTCCAAAGGAGCTCCTATCTCTATAGGAGCTGGTTGATATATACTATAAGTAGGATTATTTAGTTGGTCTTTCACCTCTGCTGTAGTCATACCCAATAGCGCCGCTAGCCTCCCTACTACTCCAGGGTGTTGCAACGCGGCATTCCTGCTCAAAGAAACGGTCTCTATGACTCGATTACCTACCAGCAGTTTCCCCGAACGGTCAAGGATCAGTCCACGGGGTGCAGGAATGCTAACTACTCGCACCTCGTTCGCCACAACCGCTTTCTTGTACGAAGAGGCATTCAGCACCTGGAGAGAGTAGAGGCGGAGCAGCATTGCAGCTATACTGACAAATACCAAAAATCCAGTTATTCGCAGACGCAAATGAGGCCGTGCCCCGGGCTTGTTCCTCCTTCTCCACTTATTAGTGGTACGCACATGACTAGGAACACTCCCTTCAACCACGTTCATACCTCCTCGACTCCGTCATAACAATCCTTTTGTGTTCAAAGTGCCCAACTGGCACATGAAACTCTACTCGATATCAGTTTCGATACTTAAATATTTTTAATAACTTAAATATTCCTAATGTGAATATCCTTAATACTTAAGTATCAAATGTTTAAATTCTCTCATACCACCTTCTTATGCTTGGTCTCATCTGAGAACCTGGCTTGTACTAGAAGGCTGTTCTTCCTTTTTCAAATCATCTGGATCAGGGCTGATCGGCTAAACCCAACAACCCTTCCTGGTCACGTCCTATTGCCCAACTAACCAGCCACATCACCGGCGTAGCCAAGATCATGTTACCAACTCCGACCACAGTGGCGACCATCAGCAGATGCTCCTTGGTCATGCCGCCTTCGCCAAGTAGACCTGCCAAAACCGCATAGAGAATTTCGCCTAAGAAACTCCCTACTAATGCCGTAACGACAACCATGAACTTCGATCGCTGCCACATACCTCGTGGCAAATACCCTGCTGCATAGCCAAGCAGTACATAGCACAGAGCGGTCAACCCGAATGGAGTGGAGGCGAACAGGTCGACCATCAAGCCTGTAGCCAATCCAACTATTCCTCCCAGTTCCGAAGATACGAGCAGACCTACCCCTATGGGAACCAACAACATTACATCTGGATGAACACTGCCGAAATGCACGTCTACTATCAAGGTGTCCTGCAGGACCAGTAATGTCAGAGCCACAAGGAGCAACTTCAACCAAGAACCTATCTTCATGGAGGTGTCTGCCATTCGAGAACTTCAACAAACTGCAACTGGCCAAGTGCAGCAAGAGGCCGTAGAGTGATGGACTCCTGCAAGGAGTTAGTGGAACTATGAGCCTGGATCACCTTGCCCACAGGTATCCCTGGGGGGTAAAGGCTATCTTGTAAACCACTGGTATAAGCTATTTCACCTTTCTTCACTTTCGTGAACGGAGCCACGTAATCAACCTTTAATGACTTGTCCGCCCCTTGTCCCCTGGCTAATCCTACGGTACCTCCTCGGCCAAGGCGCACTCCTACACTTGAAGAAGGATCAGAGATAAGCAAAACGGTAGAGGTGGTATGAGAAGCTTCTATAACTCTCCCTATCAGCCCAGCACCACCCACTACAGGCATACCCACACCAACCCCATTATCACGGCCCTTGTCTAGTTGCACTGTGTCTACGAAGTTGGATATTGAATCCGCTATCACCTCTGCAGGTACTTTCTTTATGCCTTTAGCCCAAGGCAGGTGCTCCTCTCGTAGCAGGGTCTCCAATTCGGTCCCAGCCCCATCACGTTCGAGCAAGCGACGCTGTAAAGCAGCGTTCTCTTGGCGTAAACGTGCATTGGCCGAGACCACGCTCCTATAGTCCACAGCTCCAATGAAAAAGGAGTCAATTGGCTGCACTATTGCATTTATACCCTGCCGAACAGGCCGAAGTGCATCACGCGCATACGATTTCAATCCAGAGATAGCACGATTGGAGCCACCTCTTACGTCTACGGTGATGATTGTCACGGAAATCAGGACCAGTACGATCAGGACAAACCGTCGACTCCTTGATGATGACGAGGTCAGCCCCACAAAAGACCCCTTACAAACTGACTGTGCAGAGAGATCTCCCCAGGTTATACTTGCTCATTACCGGTAGTCGGAAGCGATCAGCACCTGCTTCAGTGTCTCGAACTCCTCCAAGCACTGACCGCTTCCCATGGCTACCGAAGTTAGAGGATCTCTAGCTACAGTGATAGGCATCCCCGTCTCCGCTTCCAACCGTGTATCCAAACCATGAAGCAAGGCACCGCCACCAGTCAACACTATACCTTGCTCCATAATATCGGCAGCTAGTTCAGGTGGTGTCTTGTCCAAGGTAATCTTCACCGCGTCCACTATTGTGTTCACCGGCTCCTCTATGGCCTTACGAATCTCCTCGGTAGAGGTAACGATGGTCTTGGGTAAGCCAGTGACCAGATCACGTCCTCTTATCTCAGCATGCAACTCCTCTTCGAGAGGACAGGCCGAACCCAGTGCTATCTTGATCTCCTCGGCAGTACGCTCCCCAAGGGCAAGACTGTACTCCTTCTTGATGTAGGAGATGATCGCCTCATCCAGCTCGTCTCCACCTATACGAACCGATTGGCTGGTAACTATCCCACCAAGCGATATGACCGCGACCTCACTAGTCCCCCCACCTATATCCACTACCATGTTTCCTGAAGGCTCATGCACGGGCAGACCAGCACCAATTGCAGCAGCCATGGGTTCTTCTATGATATAAGCCGGCTTACGCGCCCCAGCATACTCTGCAGCCTCCTGGACTGCCCTCTGCTCCACCCCAGTTATCCCTGATGGAACACAAATCACCATCCGAGGCTTGGCAAACCTTCTTTGATGAACCTTTTGGATGAAGTAGCGCAACATCTTCTCGCAGATCTCGAAGTCGGCTATGACTCCATCCTTGAGGGGTCTTATGGCTTGGATATGGCTAGGCGTTCTCCCTACCATCCTCTTGGCTTCAGCTCCTACTGCCAATGGCTTGCCATCCCGAACATTTATAGCCACAACCGACGGTTCGTTCAGTACGATTCCTCTACCTCGGACATAGACCAATGTATTGGCTGTTCCAAGGTCAACCGCCATATCGCGCCCAAATAAAGAAAAGTGACTATCACCCATAAAATCCCCTTAGCGTAAAGTTACACCCAAAGTTACACCCATAGATATACATGTACATGTACTACCATGAACAAATAGTTTTCGCTCGATGTTTCGAACCTGCAATTACCAACACCGCCAGGTCATTCTAGAAAGTGTGTATAGCTAAACAGCTCATAGCTACTCGCTTTTAGTTTATCCACAGATCTACTCTCATAACAAGGCAGGGTCGATTCATCCACTCTCAACCCAGGCTATAAGCATGCTCTATATGCACCACCTAATATGCCGCTCGCCATGTTCCTCCGCCAAAACAACTTTGGCCTCGATAGTAAAGTTGGCTGAAAATACATTTTCTAGAAGGTTGGCTAACTCAATACAAGGACCTCAGTTAGCAGGAACGGTAGACAATGCAGGGAAGAACAGGGCAATCTCTCGTTCAGCAGCCTCTTCAGAATCAGACCCGTGGATCAGATTCTCAGTGATCGACAAGCCAAGATCGCCACGTATAGTCCCCGGTGCAGCCTTGAGAGGATCGGTAGCACCCATCATGTCCCTTACGATCTCCCAAGTACCAGGTGGGCCTTCTAGAACCATTATCACCGACGGAGAACGCCCTATATAGGAAACCAACGAAGGATAAAAAGGTTTGGTTATATGTTCGGCATAGTGCTTCTCAGCTAGTTCGGCATCTATAATTCGAACTTCAGCAGCTGCTATACGCAATCCCTTGCGTTCGAATCGGCCTACTATCTCCCCAACTAAACCTCGCTCAACAGCATCAGGCTTGCAGATCACTAAAGTACGACTCATCAGAGAAATAGATTAGCTCCTGGAAGTGACGGGTGCTCATCCGTTGCTGTTCTCGCCTTGACACCCTCCCATAGCTAAAGCCAGGGGCTTGCGGGGCGCTCTTGGCCAAGTTAAGCGGTAGCAGAGTTAATGGTAGCTGATCAGCCCCCATGAAGCTTTGCTCTATGGATGGCTAGATGGCTCCTGGCATCTCCAACCACGTACAATGACCCAGTAACCAAGACAAGGTCATCGGTACCTGCCAGTTCCAGCGCCATGTCCACCCCTGCTGCTACCGAAGAAGCTTCCACGGCCTCCAAACCAAGCCCACGAGCTGCATCACATATCTCTCGGGAAGGCAAGGCTCGTTCGGACAAAGGTGAGCAAGCTATCACTTGACGTAATCGAGATCTAGCTCCTCCTGCTGGGAACAGGGTATCTAGCATCGCTACTGGATCACGACCCCTGAGCATCCCTACAACCGCATAGATTCCGGATGAGATGGTGAACTCTTCTTCAAGTGCTCTTGCTATAACTCGCGCTCCCCCGACATTGTGAGCACCATCAAGCACGCAAAGAGGATGCCTGGCAACTATCTCCAGACGTCCTGGAACAGCTAGGTTGGACATAGCGTTCTCTACTATCTCTTCTGCAAGTGGAGAACCGAAGAAGGACTCGACAGCTTGCAGAGCCAAGACTGCGTTGTCTCCTTGATGAGCACCCAACAAGGACAAGAATACCTCGTCATAATAGGCCTCTTGGGTCTTCATGGAAAGCAATCGTCCTCCCACAGCAGGGCGGTTCTCCAGGCAAGAGAAGTCGCTCTCTCGGAGAAGAAGACGATCGGCACCCACGGTTTCTGCTTGTCGCACAAATATACTCACCAGCTCAGGATCTGCCTCTCCAACAACAGCTGTGCTGGCCGCCTTGATGATACCCGACTTCTCCAAGGCTATATCCTTGAGAGTTGGACCCAGGATTTCCACATGGTCGTAGCTGACATTGGTGATCACCGCTACCGTAGCATCTGCCACATTGGTAGCGTCCCACAAACCACCCATACCCACCTCTATCACAGCCGCATCCACTGCGACATCGGCAAACCAACGATAAGCTAGGGCAGTCAACAACTCGAAACGGGTCAACGGCCCCAGCAGGTGCTCTTCCAACTGCTTGAGAGCCTCCACCTCTTCCACCAATTCATCATCGGGTATAGGTATGCCATCACAAGCAATTCGCTCGTTGATTCGCTCCAGATTAGGGCTGGTATAAGTGCCTACTTTGAGGCCACTTTGCTTGAGTAGCTCAGTCGTTATCCAAGCAGTTGAACCCTTGCCATTGGTTCCCGTGATATGGACTATAGGATAGGCATCTTGAGGTTCCCCCATATAGTCCATGCATAAGCGAATCCGTTCCAAGGTAGGAACATTAACTTTGTTGCCCTGTCCCCTCCTTGAATTCTCTAAGCTGAAATGAGAGTCAAGCCAATCAACAGCTTCAGATAGTCTGCTCAAGAAGCCGCCCTACGAGTAGGTCTAGAAGACTTATCGGTGCTACTCACTGGTACCAAGGTGGGGTTGACTCTGTCCAATACCACTGCCCGATCGATAACACATTTACCTACGTCATTTCGACTGGGAAGCGTGTACATAAGATCCAACAGAACCTCCTCGAGGATAGCCCGCAACCCTCTAGCTCCAGTACCACGCAAAAGAGCCTGCTCGGCCACTGCCTCCAGAGCATCGTCTGTTATCTCCAAATCAACATTGTCTAGCTCAAACACACGCTTATACTGCTTGACAAGGGCATTCTTAGGCTCTACCAATATCCTTATCAAAGCCTCCTTGTCTAGGTTGGAAACAGCACCTATGACAGGGAGTCTGCCGATGAATTCAGGGATGAGTCCAAACTTGAGCAGATCTTCCGGTAGTACCTTGCTCAACAGATCTTCTTCGCTCATAGTTCCTGAACGACGGACTTCCGCACGGAAGCCAATACCTGCCCGTCCTATCCTGCTCTCTATGATTTTGTCCAGCCCAGCGAAGGCTCCTCCACAAATGAACAACACATTGGTAGTATCGATCTGAATAAACTCCTGATGCGGGTGCTTCCTTCCTCCCTGGGGTGGTACTGCTGCAGTGGTGCCCTCCAGAATCTTGAGCAGAGCTTGTTGAACACCCTCCCCAGATACATCTCTAGTAATGGACGGATTTTCGCTCTTTCTGGCTATCTTGTCTATCTCATCTATGTAGATGATGCCTGTTTCGGCCCGCTTGACATCGTAGTCAGCTGCCTGTATGAGCTTCAACAGGATGTTCTCCACGTCCTCACCTACATAGCCAGCCTCGGTCAAAGCTGTGGCATCCGCGATAGCAAATGGTACGTGTAACATACGTGCCAACGTTTGAGCTAACAGAGTCTTACCGCAGCCGGTGGGGCCCAAGAGCAGAATATTGGACTTGGACAGCTCTACATCGTTATCCCGAGGTGGTCCTGCCTGGATCCTCTTGTAGTGATTGTAGACCGCCACAGAGAGAATCTTCTTGGCTCGTTCCTGTCCTATGACGTAGTCGTTGAGGAACTCGAATATCTCCTGTGGCTTGGGTAGTTCCTCGAATGCTACCTCGTTGGTCTCGGCAAGCTCTTCAGCAATGATGTCGTTGCATAGATCTATGCACTCATCGCATATGTATACTCCGGGACCTGCAATAAGTTTTTTGACCTGCTTCTGGGATTTGCCACAGAAGCTGCACTTCACTAGTTCGCTTCCTTCACCGAACTTACCCATGATTACTCTCCGCCTCCCCTGGTTATGCTGCTCCAGCGGCAGCATTCTCCAGCTTCGCCGCCTCACGTACGGTGATTACTTCATCAATGATGCCATAGGCTAACGCCTCTTCTGCGCTCATTATGAAGTCGCGATCCGTATCTTTCTGTATCTTTTCAATTGGTTGACCCGTGTCGTTAGCCAACATCTCATTCAATAGATCACGCATCCGGAGAATCTCTTTGGCTTGAAGCTCTATATCGCTAGCCTGCCCCGCTGCACCACCCCAGGGTTGATGCAACATTATACGAGCGTGAGGGAGGGCAAAGCGCTTCGATTTGGTTCCAGCAGCCAACAGAACAGCTGCAGCCGATGCTGCCTGTCCAAAGCAGAATGTGGACTTGTCAGGCTTGACGAACTTCATGGTGTCGTAGATGGCGAATAGCGCCGTAACTTCTCCTCCTGGAGAGTTGATGTAGAGCTGGATGTCCTTGTCAGGATCCTCGGATTCTAGAAAAAGCAGTTGAGCACAGACCAAATTGGCTACTGCGTCATCAATGGGCATGCCCAAGAAGATAATGCGCTCACGGAGAAGTCGAGAATACAGATCATAGGCGCGTTCCCCTCGACTCGAAGATTCAATGACAGTGGGAACCAGATAATCATAGATCCTGCTACTCACTCTGCTACACCCCCCTCTGAGTCACCGGCAACAGTACTATCTGGGACCTCGATATTATCTGGGACCTCGATATCCACGGTAACCTCCGACTCGGTAGATGATTCAGGGAGACCTGCATCAGGCGTGGAGGTAACAGCAGTGACAGAATCTTGATTATCAAGGTATAACTCTTTCTGAACTTGGTTTCCTGATTCATCTACTACCTCTACATGCTCCAAAAGCCACTGTAAAGCTTTTGTCCTCCTTAAATCAGAGCGTACCGTAGAAAGACTGTTATCATGCTCAAGTCTCTGTCTAAGTTGCTCCAGCTCTACACCTAGCTTAGCTGCCAGAGTACTTAATTCGTCAGAAAGCTCCTCGTCGCTTACCTCGATCTCCTCGGCCTCAGCTAATGCACGAAGAGCTAGATCTGCTTTGACACTCCTAAGAGCCCCTTCACGTAAGTCTGCCAACAACTGATCCTCTGTGGCGCCCACCAAAGTTAAGTACTCTTTAACCGTCATCTTCTGCATCTGCAGACTACTGGATAGCTCTCTCAACCTGGAGCTCATCTCGGTTTCTACAAGTACCTCGGGTACCTCTTCCACCACCAGTTCGGTCAAGGCATTGACGACCTCTTCTCGTACGGTACGAGAAACAGCAGCAACCTTTCCTCTCTCCAGGCGAGACCGAATATCCTCTCTGAGCTCCTCGATAGTCGAGAACTCAGAGGCCTCCTCCGCAAACGAATCATCCGGGTCCGGTAAGGACACCTCCTTTATTTCCTTGACAAGCACTCGGAAAGTGACCTCTTCGCCATTGACCACTCCATTGAACTTGAAGATGTCACCTATTCTGGCTCCTCTCAACTGTTCGTCCAGTTCTGCCACGATGGTGCCACTGCCAACTTCATAGGAAGAGTCGACCATGGACAGGTCGTCCAACACCTCGGAGTGTCTATAGACTGTCAGATCAATTGTCACATAATCGCTATCTCGTGCTGGACGAGCAACGTTCACCAACTCTCCGAACTGTCTTCTCAGGCGATTCAGCTGCTCTTCTACCTCATCAGCAGATACCGTCGGCGAGGGAACAGTGACCTTTAGCCCTTGATACCCAGCTATGGTTACCTTGGGTCTGACCTGAACTCGCGCATCAAAGGTCAAAACACCCTCTTCTTCACCAGCCACTATGTCAATTTGTGGAGTATCAATAGGGTCTATATTGGATTCTGCTACAGCTTTTGCGTATAGGTCTGGCAATGCTTCCTGGATGGCTCGTTGACGAATGGTTTTCAATCCCAACCTAGCCTCCAGAACTTTACGCGGAACCTTACCAGGTCGAAAACCTGGTACTCGCACCTCCCGAATCAACTTGTTAACTTCACGATCCAGGAGATCCTGGATCTCGTCTTCGTCTACCTCTACCGAGAGCTTGACGAAGTTGGCATCTGTGGGTTCCGCTATAGCTCGCATACAGAAGCGGAAGTTTACCAACTATCCGTTGATAACTCGTTATTATGCCTCATAAGTTGGTTCTTACAGGTAAAATAAGCATGCGTCTCCATGAGGTTCACGATCGGTTCATTCCCTGTACTTCATCATCGATGAACCGTCACCGGTATTCCAGGTACTCACTCTCAGTGATAGCGTCCAGCATTTGTCCATGCACAGTTTCATCCATGAAATGAGGGGAGCCACAGGGTTCTATATGAACCAAACTTGAGACCCATAAATAATGTCGAATCGAGGTAAGCCACAGCATCGAAAAGTGCTGAATTTGCGAAGTAAATATATTAATATGTTATAATATATTTGCTATATTTATATCATTATATTCATTAAGTTTGCTACTGCGTTTGCTAGAAACAGATCTCCCCCGAGCTGAAGCAATCCATCACGGAGTGCTTGATCAGCGCTAATACGTCCGCAACTGAGCATGCAGAATACCTCTGAACCCATGGTCAGGGATGCTCTCGGAGTATATGGCTCGCTTGCACTCCCCGGCATAACTACCTCACCACCAGAGGTGGATGAGCTGGCAGTTGTAGAGGACCCACCCTCTCCGTCATCATTGGTATCCATCGGAGAAGAATTGCCAAGAGAGGAACTACCTCGAGGTGTAGATGCATCCCCCGTTCCGTTCTCCCGCACATCGCTCCTATTCGGCACGAGGTGAGCTCTTCCTTGTTCTTGGCGCACAAGAAAGGCTTGTACCAGTGGGCCGTTTATGTCGAATAAGATAACCGAACCATCCGGCGCTTTTACCCTTTTCCCTACTACATAAGGCATGGCTGAAGCTGCCCTCCAAAATGCCAGCTCTGCAACTGGACCGGTTAAATCTCCCGGCTCGCCAACGGCCCTGCGCATGTCTTGTTCATGCACCCAGCAGTCGAATACGCGAACATTCATGAACTCGCGGTAACTCACCTCGCCAACTGGACTCGGTCCAACTTGGTTGAAGTGCTCAGGTGAGAATGAGGAGAGTTGAAGTAGCCGCCTAGCAGTTACCTCCTGGAATTCCTCCAACAACTCCTCAGGGGATACTCCCCTGCGAGAGTCAACCCATGCCTGATTGAATCGTCCTATGTCATTGTGGACATAGGACGGAGGGTCTCCGACGAGCTCTGGAGAGGCCTCTCCTAACAACATGCGCT
Source organism: Actinomycetota bacterium (assembly GCA_023489235.1). Lineage (GTDB taxonomy): Bacteria > Actinomycetota > Acidimicrobiia > Acidimicrobiales > JAMDDE01 > JAMDDE01. Next base: position 14,021 of record JAMDDE010000053.1, read on the forward strand.
CTGTCCCGATTATATGGGCCAAATTGTCCTTTACCGACCAACCCGGACAGTCGGTGGGTAAAGCCCACTGTTCTGCCGTAAGTGTTGAGCAGAAAGAGCCTATCGAGGCCCATACCTCCTCCAGAAGCTCCACAACACGCTCACTCATTAGAATGATCATATAGCCCATGAGTTCTCAACAAGAAATGGTATGGCCGTGATTCAACTCTGCTACTTTTCTTCCGCTTTTCTCCTGTGAACTAACGTTCTGCCATTTTGTTCTACCGTTTCGCGCTGATCCAACTTGCTCGGTCCACCTATTACCACAGCAAGCAATAATTCGCTATAGTTATCCACTATAGGCACGCAGTATCTAGAGACTACGTTAATAAGGGGGAATCATATTCGATGACCAAGATCACGCCCCGCAAGCCCCTAGCTTGTATCCATGGGGAGGATGTCAGTACACACTTTCACTTCAGGAAAGGTGCCTTCTACAATGAGTGGTTATCGTCAAAAAGCTCTGGGAAGAGTAGGCATATGTCGATTTCAGGATACAGAGCTCGACTCGTACTCAAGTACAGTACCGGAATGCTCTCTAAAACCTTGTTCACCTCTCCTCTCATGAGAGTGTTTATTGATCACGCATAGGAGTACTTATTGATCGTACAACATTCATTATATTTGTAAACTTCTTCCTTGTCATGAGTCTTACCTGGTTATGAGTACCCAAGCTCAAGTTGAGCAGCGGTGAAAACAGCGAAAGAACCAAAACGTTGTCATATAGTAGTAGTGAGATTGGATTGGGGGATTGCAACAATTCAATACATTAGGTAGAACCAAGCGAAACAGAGCGGCAGTGCGAGAGTGTGGATCAAGGAATAAGGAATAGAGGATGGGTTGCTCGAAGAAACAGCTTTGAACGTTCAGATCTCCACTCAACAGGAGTCAAGCTATGTTTGAACAAGGGTCAAGATATGTTCGGCTCGAAAAATAAACCTCTTCAGGTAACCGAACCACAAAGGCAAGATGTATCTGGCGCAGTAACCAGCGTGATAGTCCGCTACGTCCGCCAACTGAGTGGGGATGAAGGGGTAATACGTATGCTCCAGTTGGCCAGAGATACTCGCCCTGTACAACTCTTGGAGGATCCCACCAGTTGGAGTTCGTATGCTGAAGCTTTGAGACTGTTCGAAGGGGCTAGAGCAGTAACCGGTGATCCAGCAGTCGCCATGCACATAGGCGAAGAAATGTTACGACAACATCAGGCCACCGAGGTGGGAGACTTATTTCGTTCGCTCGGCTCTCCTGGAAGGTTGCTGTCCAATGTGGCTAGGGCTGCAGCCAAGTTTTCCACTACCGAACAAGTAGATGCTTTGGAGGTAGGTAATGCCCATGCCGTTGTGAAGGCTATGGCCAAGCCAGGATTTCGCCGCAGCTTGTACATGTGCGACTTCGACAAGGGACTGCTCTCACAAATTCCCGTACTGTTCGGTCTAGTACCTGCAGTAGTAACCGAGTCGGAGTGTCAAGCTCGAGGTGGTCGCTTCTGCTTGTACTCCTTGTCATGGGAGGAACGGCAGTGGTCAAATTTCGTAGATCAAAGGGGAAGCCTTTACACTGCAGCATGGGCAGAGAAACAAGTCGTAGAGGCCCGCTCGGAACTGGATCTGACCCCAGAGGAAAAGATAGCTCAGCTGGAAGAGCATCTAAGAGTTGTGACCAAAAGACTAGAGGATGTATATGCAACTGCAGCAGATTTGCTCTCCGAGGAAGACATAGAGGCACTTTTGGCCCGCATTACAACTCGCGCAGCTCGTGCCGTGAATGCACCCCGCTATCTTTTGACCGTCCAAACGACTCCTAGTTCGAAAGTGCAAATGCATCAACACGGCTTTACCTCTGCTGAGGCAAGCGCCCTGGTCAATGAGCTATCCAAGGAACACCCAGACGATCATGGAGGATCACACCTTATTGTAGAGGTTGAATCCCGACGTCGACATTACGGAAAACTTGCAGCTGTTTATCCTGAAGGCACTCAATTCTTCGCTCAAGAAAAACGAATATTGGCAGTATATGCCAACTACGCCGCTACCGCCCTAGATGTCATAACCGCGTTGGATGACTCTCGACGTCAGAATGCCACTACACAGGCACTTTTGGACTTTGCCTCCTCGCTCACTGGAGCTACCAGCCAACAAGAGGTATCTCGTCAGCTCTCCACTGTCCTGCAGAAGGTAACTGGCGCTCGTGATACATCAGTATACATTCATAGCCCGACAACTCAAAGGCTAACCTTGGTCGCCGAAGGAAGCGATTCTGAGCATCAAGAAAGTTTGGACAAAACAGAGATGGATCAGCCCTTCATCGATCTAGCCGATCCAGCAAATGCTAATTTAAGACAAAAACTTTTCTCTGCTAAGACTACCTTTGCCTTGCAATGGGATGCCGCCTGTCCTGGGGCTAAGGTGATACTAGGTTCTTCAATAAATGACATAGCTTTGATCACGCCCATAATATCTATGGATAATCTTTTGGGGATTTCCGTAATAAAGTTTGAGAATAATTCGGCTACAGCAATACTGAACAGAGAAGATCTGTTAAAACGCCTTGCTGGTCTATCCGACCAAGCTTCAACTGCTTTGTTGAAAGCAAGCCTTCTCGAACAGATAAGCCATATGGCTTGGCATGATGCATTAACAGGATTACCCAATCGACGCTTGCTTGAAGACCGGGTAGAACAAGCTCTGGCTCGTTCACAACGAAGCGGTGAGTCAATAACCATGTTCTTTGTCGATTTGGACCGTTTCAAGAATGTCAATGACACCCTGGGGCATGCTGCCGGTGATGAGTTGATAAAACAAGTAGCCAATCGTCTCGTAGAAGCTACTCGTCGTCAGGATACAGTAGCAAGATTAGGGGGTGACGAGTTCGCCATTCTGCTTCCAGGGCTGGGAGACAAACAGGTAATAGACGAGCTAGCCAAGCGCTTGCTAGTTGCATTAGGTCGTCCATTTATCCTAGAGGAACAGGAAGTATACGTATCGGGCAGCATAGGAGTATCCATAGCCCCCGAACATGGCCAAAGCTACGACGAACTAATCAGCCATGCCGACGCAGCGATGTATAAATCAAAGGAGCGTGGTAGAAATACCTTCTCCATGTTCGACACCACCTTGGAAACTACTAAGACGCACACCATGCACATAGAGGTGGACATGCACCATGGATTGGAAAGAGAAGAGTTTTTTATTTTATACCAGCCTCTTGTCGATCTCCGTACCAACTCCCCTATAGGAGTAGAAGCATTGGTCAGATGGCATCATCCAGAGCTGGGCACCTTAGAACCAGAAAATTTTCTACCTGCCGCTGAAGAATCCGAACTTATTGTACGACTAGATCAATGGGTATTGAGGACTGCAACCAAACAACTAGTAAAGTGGCAGAGATCAGGGTTTCCTCAACTACATCTTGCTGTAAATATATCCTGGCGCGATCTAGTGATCTCTTCATTTAAAGATCTTATCCAGCAAATACTTGAGGAGAGTGCTATTGATCCATCTACATTGGAGTTAGAGATTACTGAACGCGTGATCATAGATGAGGATGGAATAGTTGAAAGTACTATTCAACAAATTAAACAGATGGGAGTACGATTTGCTATCGATGATTTTGGTACAGGTAATTCGTCCCTAGCTATGATTAGCAGACTTCCATTCGATACTCTCAAGATCGATAAAAGTTTTATCGAGGAAATAGGAGAAAGAGATCCTGAAGGTGCATTAGTTGGCACCATTATATCTATGGCTACCAGCCTAGGCTTTGACTGCATTGCTGAAGGTGTTGAAACCAACTATCAAAAAGATCTCTTACTTCGCCATGGATGCAACAAAGCTCAGGGACTGTACTTTAGCCCACCCTTGCCCTCAAATGAGATAGAACCTTTATTGAAAAATCTAACTAGATAACTCGTTGGAGTACTACTAGTACATCTAACTATAATGACTCTCAAGTAACTATTTTATATAAGAGTATACGAAAGTTATTACTTTGTTCGAGATCGATGAAGAAATTCCACTATAGCTCCTTCCCGTAAGCCCCACTCACTGATGAGTAAAGAATCAAGCGATAGTTCTTTCATAACAGCATGCATGATACATGCTCCTATGGGCA
>JAMDDE010000053.1:18708-22824 GCA_023489235.1 Actinomycetota bacterium
TCCTCTGGAAAAGCGCTCACCGAGGAAATAGGGGCTGGATCAGCAAACAGTCTCATGAGACCAGCCCATTGACCTATGAATATCAATCTAGCCTCTTCATGACCTTCGAGCAGATGTACGTTGGTTCCTGCAGCCTTGTTGAGCCGTCGTAAAATATCAGTGGCGTTAGCAGCATCTCTAATTGCTGCCGTTGCCAAGACAATCGTTGCCGTTGCCCTCTCCTTATGAGCCGTCGCCCTATGCCTGCGCACCACTTCCATGGCATGGTTGACGATATCACCTGGAATATGACCCTCCTGAGCTACCACCTTACCAAGGTGCAACATAGACCGGTGGCGGACAACAGGGATGATGGTAGGTACTCTCTCGTTGCTAAGACCAACCTCTGCGACCAAAAGATGAAAAGAGCTGCTCCCGAGATCAATAACTGCTACACGGGAATAAGAAGCATCATCTATGATGCCTTTGGCCAATAGGTTGTCCTGTCCGATCAACGGATCAGTTCCACTATTTGCAGGGTAAGCAACGTACAGCTGTTCCAAATTCCTCTAGTACCCGTCTTATGATCGATAGTACGTATGTCGATCATTCTTCTGCTTCAAGATTACAAAAAAATCGTACAGCATGGTTTGCTCGCTGACATCCTCCCTATGGATACAAACGAGGTGTTTGCGATCACGCCCCGATCAAATGAATACTATGAGCGAGGTAGGACCATCTGCTGCAGAACCAAGGTGGTAGTACCAGTACCTTTGTTCTACTAGCGTACCGTTTCAAAGATCGGTGCTGCGCCGAGAACCAGCGAGTACCCCCATAGTCGACACGAACGCAGGAATCAGATAGTCGAGTGCTACTCGAAGCCCAACCACCCAATTCAAGTGGCCGCTGGCAAGGACGGATCCTTGATTTATCCCAACAAGAACGGTACCGATACCAATGGCAATCATTCCCACCCGTCTACGATTCGGCCTATGCAGACAAACTGCCACTGCCTCACGCTTGTTGCTCCAAGTTGGTGGAGCATCGAAGAGACGACGAGGCTCATGCGGAGGCGAGGGACGATTGAGGTGAAGCATGGGAGTCGTACTGCTTGATCATTTACCGCCGATCAGCCGGATCTGCAATAAGTAAAAGAGCGCAGAGCCCGAAACTTAAAAGTGAAATCCTCTCTCGTCCAGCACCTGAAGCCACAGCACCTGAGTAAACTCTTATGCCGCGCAACATGAGAGCTTCCTCACATCTCGGGTGAATGTCTGAGAGGCCAGCTTCAATGCTTCGACCATAGTGAGATAAGGGTGAAAAGTAGCAGCGAGCTCGCTCGTAGTGATGTTGTGTCGGATAGCAAGTACTGCCGACTGGATCACATCCCCAGCACCATCTGCAACGACCGAGGCACCAAGTAGTCGGCCTGTGCCTGCCTCTGCCACCAACTTAACGAGGCCTTGAGTATCACGATTTACAAGCGCACGTGTAACAGCAGAGAGAGGGAGGATGGATGTTTCCACCTCATAGCCTGCATCTCGGGCTTGCGTCTCAGTCAGACCTGCTGAAGCAACTTGTGGTGAGGTGAAGATGACTCGTGGCAATCCAGTAAAGTCAACACTCTGATGGGCGCCGAGAAGGGCATTGTCCACGGCAAGTGATCCTTCATAGGCAGAGACGTAGACGAACTGCGGGGCTCCGGTTACATCTCCTGCTCCAAAGACGCGCGGATTAGCAGTCCGTAGCTCATCATCGACTACTAGTGCTCCACGCTCATCAACATCTACTCCAGCGGCCTCAAGACCAAGATCCCTGGTATTGGGACGCCGTCCGGTGGCCACAAGGATGTCGTCAGTTATTACATCAAACTGGCGACCATCAACTCTCAGCGCTACCCTCACTTGTCCTTCTGATCGATCCACAGCGATTACCTGGGCATCGGTATGGATAGTGGCACCCTGAGCTCTAAGAACCTCGTTGAGAGCGTTTGATACCTCAGGTTCCTCGAAGGGTGCAATCCGCGAAGCGACATCCACAAAGGTGACCTCGGCACCTAGGTGGAGAAAGAACTGGCCGAGTTCGAGACCGATAGCATTGGCACCAATAACCACCAGACGCTTAGGCACCTCGGTTAGCTCCAGAGCAGTGGTAGAGGTAAGGTAACCTGCTTCAGCAAGCCCAGGAATCGGTGGAACAACTGTAGATGCTCCGGTAGCAACAAGAAAAACGCTTGCACGTAGCGTGCGACCAGCTACCTCTATTGCGTCAGGGCTGATGAAGCGGGCATGGCCGCTGAGTACGCTGAAACCATAGTCCTCAACCAAATCCGCATATTTCATCTGGCGAAGCTCACCAACAAGCTCATCCTTTTGAGCAACCAAAGTAGCAAGATCGATTGATCCCAAAGTGGCGGTAATCCCAGAAAAAGGATGATGCCCTACTGCCCAGGCAAGTTCCCCGGCCTTGAGCAAAGCCTTGGAAGGGACACAGCCTACGTTGACACATGTTCCGCCCAGTAGGTTCTGCTCGACCAAGGCAACACTGTACCCTGCTTCAGTAGCCTTGATTGCTGCCGCGAATGCAGCTGATCCAGCACCTATGACTACGAAATCGAAGTCGGTATCCTTTCTTGGTTCCATTTGTTCGCCAGACCCAACTAGGTGTAGCTTGCCTGGTCGGTATCCTGCCTCGGTGATCGCTGCTCGCAGATCCTCCTCTAGTACTCCATCTGGCCATATGAAGTTAGCTTTTCCATCTCGCCAAGCTACGGATACCTCTCTAGCTCCAGCATTCTCGAGGGCACTCATAACATGATGAGCACAATCATCACAGGTCATACCCTTTACCTCAATGATTGCTGGGTGTAATGAAAAATTAGTATCCATGCCGTTCCTTTCTGGATTTACACGCCTACCTATATATCCATATAACCGGATACGAAGTTACATTATTCCTTGTTCCTTGCTTCTGCCACTAAAGGCTGCGAGCACCAACAAGAACTCCTGTATCTCCAGCAGTCGTAGATTTACAGGCCTTACTAGAGCGATGCAAGCATCAACAAGAACCCGTCCGATGGAGACTCCCAGTCGTCCAGTGGCATAAAACCACTAGCCTCCAACTCACGGCGTAGTTGCACAGAGGTGAACTTTGCACTTGTCTCAGTCAAGATCTCCTCCCCGACAGAGAAGTCCAATATCTCACCCAGCTCCGCTACCTTGACCGTCCCGGCCCTCAATGCTTTTAAGCGCATCTCGATACAGCTATCGTGTTCATTCCAGACAACTACATGCTCATAGTTGGCGAGGTTGAAGTCCGCACCAAGTTCGTTGTTGAGGACGGACAACACATTACGGTTGAATGCAGCGGTTACTCCCGAACTATCATCATAAGCAGCAACCATTTTGGGGACATCTTTCACTAAGTCGACGCCAATCAACAACGTATCCCCAGGATGCATAGATCTGGACAGGTAACTCAGGAACTCACGTCGTGACTCGCTTCTCAAGTTGCCAATCGTGCTACCAAGAAAGGCCAACATGGCAGGACACTCATGTTCAACTTTATCTGCATGACGGCGGAAGTCACCTACTACTGGGTGGATGGATAGATCAGAATACTCCAAAGCAAGAACATTGGCAGCATTCCAAAGGGTTGGTGCACTTATGTCGATTGGCACATAATGTCGTAATGAGCCAAGCTCAGAGAAAGCATTCAAGAGAAAGCGGGACTTGGTGCAAGTACCGGCACCCAGTTCTATCAGGGTAGCTACACGGGTTTGCTCGGCGATGACCGAAGCATGATCTTCGAGTAGAGCTGTTTCGGCACGAGTAAGGTAGTACTCAGGTAGCTTGGTTATCTGATCAAACAAATAACTCCCTCGTTGATCATAAAACCATACAGGTGACAAGTGCTTGTCATGTTTACGTAGGAGTCCTATACGTACATCATGACATAGCTCTTCATGGAGCTCCTCAGGGGTTATGTGGATGCTCATGGGTAAAAGGTTCTCGGCACATGGTGATGGAGACATTTGGTATTACCTTTCCTGAAAATAGCGGCATGTGGCGGGTAGACGGAACATCAATGAGGTTAGCCCATGAGGAGCTTGGATGAGGTGGCGGCCAGAACTTTGAA
>JAMDDE010000038.1 GCA_023489235.1 Actinomycetota bacterium
GACGACGGCGCGGAGCGGGAAGCATAAGACGCTTGAAATCAGGTCGTTGGCAAGCTCGCATCGTTCGTCCATCTGGACGGCGCGAGAGCTTAGGTTCCTACCGCACCAGGACTGAGGCCGAGCGGGCGCTCGTGAAGGCTGAGGCCGACGCCCTCAAGGGGGAGTGGACCCCCTCTCCCGCCGATCCTGGCACTGTTGCGGAGTGGGCTGAGAGGTGGCTGGCAAGTGCACACCACCTGCGACCTACCACACGTGCGGGATATGAACAAATGCTCGTCAAGCACGTTTTGCCACGTTGGGGTAACGAACTCGTAACGAACGTAAAACGAGAGCACATCGAGGAATGGGTAAGAGAATTGGTAACAGCAGGCGCTAGAGCCGACGTTATTCGACTGAGCATGGTAGCGCTCCGCTCGACACTCAAAACTGCATTATTGGCAGGCATTCTACAAACCAATCCAGCAACAGGAGTGTCTATTCCCCACCGCCGTAACCACGAGATGCATCCCCTTACGATTGAGCAAATCGAGGTTTTAGCCGAGGCTATCTCCCATCCAACACTTAGGCCTGCTGGTAATGGCGCTCGTGTTGGACGAAATAAACGACCTGATCTAGGCCTTGCTGTACGCTTAGCTGCGTATACCGGCTTGCGGTCGGGGGAGCTATGGGGACTCCGAAGAAAACACTTCGACCTCACTCGACGCACAATCCGAGTAGTAGAGGCGGTAAGTGAGGTCCGTGGACGAGTTGTAGTAGGAACTACCAAGACGGGTGCCACCCGATCTGTGACCTGGCCTGAAGTGTTGGACTCAGCCATTGCAACCCACCTAGCTAACCTCTCTCCCGACGACTACGTGTTCTCGAACACAGCTGGCAATCCGATTGGACATGCCGCGTTCATGCGAACGCATTTCAAGCCAGCATTACAGCGTGCTGGCTTACCACCCACCATTCGTTTTCATGATCTCCGACACAGCCATGCTAGCCTGCTCATCTCTATGGGGGTACACCCTAAGGTCATCCAAGACCGTCTCGGGCACAGCTCGATTATGGTCACGATGGATACCTACGGACACCTGTTTCCTAGAGTGAGTGATGAGCTGGCACAGGGATTGGATTTAATGATCAGAAATTCTCAAGGGCACGATAAGGGCACGGGAGGGAGAGTAAGGAAAAGGACGAAGGGAGAAAATAACTATTCACCTGGGAAGAAACTGGCTGGCGGAGTCGGGCTGGCCGGATTTGAACCGGCGACCTCTTGACCCCCAGTCAAGCGCGCTAACCAAGCTGCGCCACAGCCCGTTATTTGGGATTCTAGACCATCTTCCTTCCCATAGCCACCTGATGACCCCACGAACATAACGAACATCACTTGAAAATAATCGAACGCTCCCCACAAGCCCCTAGTCATAAGTCCATGGGAGGACGTGAGGTTCAGCATCAGAACAGAAGGAGAAACTAGTCCTCGTCGCGAAACTCTTCCCAGCCCAGCAGAGGACGTGAGGTTCAGTATCAGAACAGAAGGAGAAACACCAAACTTGACCTTTGGAGAAGCACTGGAAGAAAACGAATCATATGTCCATGATCCATTTGCACTTCATATCTGCTCTAGCTTCATATCTGCTTTATATGTGATGGATGACCCAGGTTATTCCCTGATAGGTACGGTACCCTAGATATACGACAGTTCCAGCCGCAAGCACCTTTACATGCCAAGGTATATGTTTGCGGGATAGTAGCGTTGAGCCGCATTGAGGACACTGCCCCTCCTCGGTCAAGGAGTCCTCCCCCACCTCTTCTTCGCAAGTGTCGCACCAAGGCATGGCGTTTTATCTACTTGATATCAAGTTGTCTAGAAATGCTAAAGGCAAGGTGCTGTTCCTACCAGCAACGACCAGGTTAGCGCTTGGCATACCACCAATATCTGCCCCAAGAAATGTCTTGATAAACAAGGTGATAGAGCTGAAGTAGAACTGAAGATAACGGCCCCCACTAAACACCTCTGTCGCCTCGCTTGCGAACTCTGATCTTGAGAGGAGTTGGACCGAGTCGGAGGCTATCCCGCAACTGTTTTTCTAAAAAACGCATGTACGATACATCCAACCTGCCTGTGGTAAAGAGAGTAAAGGTGGGAGGATCCGATGCTCCCTGCACCCCGTACAAAATTCTTCCACCACGTGGAGGTTGACGCTGCTGGATAACGGTCAAAGCTCGATTCAGCTCTCCAGTGGACACTCTGGAGGCGTAAGCACGAGAAGCTTCGGAAAGGGCGGGCAATATTTTGTGTATTCCCTTTCCTGTCAGGGCACTGACCTTGAGTACCGGTGCATACCCAATAAAACTTAGTTGATCTGCCACTTCTTTTTCGACGATACCCCTTCTCTCAACATCAGCAAGATCCCACTTGTTGAGGACAACGATGACAGCGTCAGAGGCCACTTTTATGCGCTCAGCCAGTCTTCTATCCTGATGGGTAACTGCCTCGGAAGCATCAATAACCAGTAGCGCCACATCAGCACTGTCCAAAGCAGACAAAGTGCGAACGAAGGAATAATACTCAGGCCCTTGCCCGATCCGCGCTCTCCTCCTCATGCCAGCCGTATCCAGGAACCGAATACGTCCTAAAGGGGTAACCACCACGGTATCCACTACATCCCTAGTTGTACCAGGGACATCACTTACTATGGCCCTGTCTTGACCAACCACTTTGTTGAACAAGGTTGACTTACCAACATTTGGTCTGCCTACAATGACAACCCGCAACTCGGACTCATTATCGGCCGGTTGGTCGCTTGCTATCGCATCCACTGAACTCAATCGTTCAACGACGATGTCGAGCAAATCTCCAGAACCAGTCCCATGTAAAGCGCTCACTAGGATTGGTTCTCCAAGCCCTAGGCTGACCAGATCGAAAGCCAACGCCTCGGTACGGGGAGACTCGACTTTATTGGCCACCAACACTACTCGTTTGGACGTATCCGCACCTAACTTGTGCTTCAGCATAGAGGCAACTTGGGCATCCTCTTCAGTCACCCCTACTGTGGCATCTGCAATCATGAGTACTAAATCAGCTTCATCGACTGCTATCTCAGCTTGCTTGCTCACCAACGGAGCAAGCTCTACTCCATCAGAGCCAGCCAACCAAGTACTAAAATCTCCGGCCCTAGCTCGTCGGTGGCCGGTCCGGAGCAGTCCACCCTCAGAGCCAGCCAACCAACCGCCGGTATCCGCAAGCAGAAATTGAACCCCTCTCCACTCGGTCTCTACCAAATTCCGATCTCTGGTCACTCCAGGGTGTTCTTCGACAATTGCATGACGTCTACCTAACAAGCGATTGAGCAGTGTTGACTTCCCTACATTGGGTCTACCTACTAGCGCCACTACAGGTCGAGAACGATCACTCATGAGCCAACACTTCACTCAAAGTCTCGGTAGGAACCACCGCGCCTGGCAAAAGCCTCCGTTTATATGATTTATATAAACTTGACCAAGCATGGAGTACGGTAGGTTTCGGAGGTTGGTTGAATGACAAAAGCGCTCGTTCACAAGCTCGTTCATAATATTCATAATCTAGACTAGGCATTCTACGCTGAGCCTCTGTTGTATACTTGATTCTGAAAAGCAACTCCTGCATGCTCATCAGTCAGCGACTCCGGGCAGAAGCAATACACTGTTGTACTTCTCTCTCCCTTGGTGGCTAATGTGCAGTCTAATGTGCGTACGGAACGACTGGTCGGAAGTCCTCGACCCAGAAGCCCTCGACGAGCTACGTTCAAGGCGTTCAGGGACTGTCTGTGCATCTAAACTCCCAGGGCCTCTGCCAAAGCTAAACCATCGGTCCTCACCACCTGGACGGTTCCGGGCAAATCCTCCACAGTCATACCATCCAGAAATTTTCCTTGCGTAATGCAGACATCCGGTAGCAAATACCTCCATCCTGAGGGAAAATCGGCGATTGCAGCTGCAATATCTTGTCCGCAGAGCAGCCCCGTTACTGCTATGTTTCCACCAAAGAAACGATTGACCACAGGAACCAACACCACATCATCTCTTCCAAGTTCTTCCAGCAAAGGGCTGAGAACAGCTGCTCCATACTCACCTGTCACAACTGCTGTCTTGTCCGGAAATCCATCTTTCTCCCTTGCCAATGAGCCTTTTTGTGCACGGATACCCGTCCTGTCATCGACCTTTACCTCTCGGAGAGCTCGATAACCCATGGGAGCAGCTCCATCTATGGATGCGAAGAACCCTGGCATAACTCCGAAGGCTGCCTCTCTGTCACCGTGAAAGGCTCTCTCGAACGCTCTGGCCATACCGATCCCATTTTCATGCTGAGGAAATCCCTCATAAGAATCTGCTGAGGGAAAATCCCTACCTGCCATGAGGTAGTACTCATCGGCAGCAAAAACCATTCTACGTCCCAGCTCTCTTCTAAATGTCCCTTGCCAAATATCCACCGTTTCGCAGATCTTACGAGCTTCTTCTGCGGTATGCGCTCGTAGACGCTTTCCCCGCGAATAATTGCTAATGCCCAGAGGGACTAGACCAACCGTTCGTAGCTCCTTGTATTCAGAGAGAATACTGGACAACGTTTCCTCCAGTACATCCCCATCATTGATGCCTGGACAGACAACTATCTGCCCATGGACCTCAATTCCGTGATCGAGCAGAGCTCGCAGCCACTCAAGGCTAGTAGCGCCTTTACGATTGCCCAACATCTCTGCACGCAATTCAGGATTTGTGGTATGGATACTCACAAAAAGCGGACTCAACCGTTGCTCGACCACTCTTGCCAAATCGTCCTCATTGAACTTGGTAAGGGTTGTGAAGTTGCCGTAAAGAAAGGAGAGCCTGTAGTCATCGTCTTTTACATAAAGACTCTTGCGTAAACCTCTACCTCGGGGGAGTTGAGTTATGAAACAAAACTCGCATCGATTATCACAGGTACGCAATTTGTCGAACACCGCTTCAGAGATCTCGATACCGAGAGGAATTCCCTCTTCTTTCTCAACCTTCAACAACAACTTCCTCCCGTTGCGCACGATGCTCAACTCGGGACTTGCCTCATCGGCCAAGATACTGTAATCGATCACGTCTCTGGGAATCTCTCCGTCAATGGCCAAGATCTCATCTCCTGGCCTCACTCCTGCATAGCTAGCAGGAGACCCGGGTCGTACAGAAATAACGACTGGAAGCGGCATAGATGAAAGCCTACCTGAGTGTCACGGGAACGTGGACTTCCTCTACGGTCGGCAGCTACTCCCACAAAACCAAATGACATCCTCCCCATAGTTGAAGCCTGGGGCCCGCGGGCGTGATCTTCGGTCAGCATTTCCTAACCCACACGACTCAAGCAATACAACAGCTACTGGGGGGCAGATGTGCAAAAGCCACTCTCAAGAGATACACGATGATGTGTTCAAGTTGGACATTCAAGCTAGCCTAGGTACATGGCAGTGAATAAAGTGCTCTTGGCCAAGCCAAGGGGCTTCTGTGCTGGGGTTGAAATGGCAATAAAAGCACTCTCCTTCATGGTGAGGATATTCGAGCCCCCTATCTACTGTTACCATGAGATAGTTCATAACAGCTATATAGTTGATCGTTTTCGTTCCCTCGGAGTAGTGTTCGTCGATGACATCTCAGATGTACCTTCAGGTGCACCAGTAATGTTGAGTGCTCACGGATCCGCACCACAGGTCGTAGACGAAGCTCGAGCCAGAGCGGGAATAGTAGTGAACGCCGTTTGTCCCCTGGTAACCAAGGTGCACCATGAGATGAAGACCAAGGCAGCACAGGGATATACGATCATCTACATAGGCCATGCAGGCCATGAGGAGGCGGAGGCCACAATGGCCGAAGCGCCAGACAAGGTAGTATTGGTAGAGGATGAACGAGGGATTGATCAGCTCAAGAAAACTGACGGGAAGGTAGCACTGCTGACCCAAACCACTCTGAGCCGCGATGACTGGGAGGGGGTCATCGAGAAGGCAAAAAGAAAATTCCCTGATCTTTGGGTACCTATAAGAAGGGATCTCTGTTATGCAACCACCAACAGACAGGCAGCAGTGCAAGCCATAGCCGGACGCTCCGATACAGTCGTCGTCATAGGATCGGCCAACTCATCCAACGCTATCGCCCTGGAAAAAGTTGCTCGTTCGAGCGGTTGCTCAAACGTCGTACGAATAGACAGCGCAAATGAGCTACCCGACAACCTATCAGGAACCGTTGGGGTGACCGCCGGTGCCTCTGCACCAGAACACATAGTGGAAGAAGTGGTGAAGGCCCTCAAGCCTCGATATGGAGTCGAAGAGGTAAGTGTCATCGAAGAAGACGAGTACTTCCCCCCACCTCCAGAGCTGCGTGAGTTGCTCAAGGCAACAGCCAACGAGATAGCTTTAGCCACTGCTCATCCCCTCAAGGACGGTTACTCGACAAACAATGGTAAGAACGGTGCCTACCTCGATGACAGGGCTATCAGTGCCATGACCGCCTTGTTGGATGCGGACAAGGCAGATGTCCTTAGCAGTGGTCGTCAGGCTAAACGACGAGTACCATGATGCCTTATTGGATACGAACGACCCAATTGCTCGAGCACATGAGAGGGCTGAGTGCAACTGGAACTGAAGTCCACTACAACTGAAGGAAACAAGGCTTGATACTCAGATGATGAGATATACCGCAGACGAGCGCACCAAACGTATGGTGGCACTTATACAACAAGAAGCATACGACACCTTCAAGGCAACATATCCAGACCTGTCCAGTCTAGCCCCAGTAACAGTACTGATAACTGCCTACATGGAGGAGGCAAACATAGGAGCCGTGCTGGAGCGCATTCCCCCAACGATTCACAGCATGAAGATAGACACCCTTGTGATAGTGGACGGGGGTGATGACGCAACCGCCAAGATCTCCAAAGAGTACGGGGCATTCACTTGTGTACTCCCCACCAACCTTGGCCAAGGTGCAGCCTTGAGGCTGGGTTATCGAATAGCTCTAGAGTACGATGCGCAGTACATAGTGACGATCGATGCCGATGGTCAAAATGATCCCATGGAGATGGGCGCTCTGCTGGAACCTATCTTGGCCCAAGAAGCAGACCTGGTCATTGGGTCGCGGCGGCTAGGGAAAGATCTCACCTCTGACCCTATAAGAAAGGCTGGAGTAGTATTCTTTGCCTATTTGACTAGCCTCATTACCAGAACTCGTCTTACTGACACTTCCAACGGATTTCGTGCCATGACTGCCAAGCTGCTTGCCGATATACATTTGGAACAAGATCAATACCAAACGGCAGAGTTGCTCATAAGCGCAGCTCTTAGAGGATGGCGAGTCGCCGAGGTACCCGTTACATGGAAACCGCGTCTATCCGGTAGTTCGAAGAAGGGTAGCAATCTGACCTTTGGACTGAACTACGCTGCCGTTATTGCCAAGACTTGGCTACGAGATCATTGAGGAGGATAGGCGTATCGGTAGCTATGAACCATCAGGTGATAATGGGGAAGCAAGACGAGACTTGGCCATCTCGAAACTATGCTGCAAGGCTACCCGTAGGTTCTCGTTCAAGGCGGACACAGCAGAGCGAGGCAAGTGGCCTCGACGACCTCGGAATACCTGCTGTGGGTGGATTGGAGGGGCTACGTACAGGTATACCTTGGTTAGTTTGAACCAGTGAGCCCCTTTGGGCATGGCCTCTTCACTACCGGCTATACCTACCGGCACAATGCAAGCTCCTGTCTTAAGCGCCAAGTAAGCTGCCCCTTCCTGCAACTCATCAACCCGAGAACCTGACCTTCTTGTGCCCTCGGGGAATAGTATGAGCACCTTACCCTCCTCCAGGACTCGCCTGGACAAATCGAAAGCATCTCTGTCGGCAAAACCTCTCTTGACCGGAAATGCCCCCAGGGAGTCGAGCAAACGGCCCAATGCTCTGCTCTTCCACAGGGAATCTTTGGCCATGTACCAAAGGTGTCTACGCGTTGCATTGGATACCAGCAAGAAATCCAGGTTGGATCGGTGTATTGGTGCCAGTATTACCGGCCCTACCTCGGGAACGTTGTCGCTACCCTCTATCTGGACTCTCCATAATAGCTTCGACAGCAACCTAGCTGCTACTCTGCATCCTCTATAGAACAGAGACCTTCTCTCCGGAGGCCACAGTATCTTGAGGATCTCGGTCACCACTTCAGGCGGAGTTAATGAAGTCGTATCGATCACCGTGGAATCTCGAGGAACGACAAGGGGAGATGCCTTCCTCCCTGAATCCAGGCGATCTCGTCTGGCAACCCTCTCCAGAGCTTCCTCGCTTACGGTTACTCCATCTTCCTGGGCACGGCGATGAGCACGAGTCTCTTCTGCGGCAGTTAAATACACCTTCACTCTAGCCTCAGGGAACACTACAGTAGCTATGTCGCGGCCTTCGACCACTCCTCCGCCGTGTGCTTTGATCCATTGACGCTGACGCTCGACCAACTCCCTGCGCACCTGGGGATGAGCGGCCACAATCGAGACGGTTTCGTCAACTTGCGAGGAACGAATCTGGGTGGACACATCCTCGCCATTAAGAACGACCGATCCATCTACCTCGAATACCAGCGTCTTGACCAACTCCGCTAACTTATCCCCGTCATCAAGATCGATGTTCTCTCGCAATGCAGCAAGGGTGACAACTCTGTACATCGCTCCGGTATCCAACCAGTCCAATCCCAATTGCTCAGCCAACGCCCGAGCAATTGTTGATTTCCCAGCTCCACTAGGACCATCTATAGCAATGACCATATCTGGACCCATAGTGCTCATCTAAGATTCCTGTTGAGAATCGTCCAAGAGCAGTTCTACCGAGCAACGTCCTCTGGAGACTCTCCTGAGATCATCTATGAACCCCGGATAACTCGTATCCACGGAATCGAATCCATCTATGGCCACCTCACCCCTGCCTCTTTCAGTCGCCAAGGCGGCTATGGCTGCTGCCATGGCAATACGATGGTCCCCTTTGCTGTCCACCCTGCCACCTCGCAAACGAGCTCCACCTTCAACTACGAGCTGTTGACCTGTTCCCTCTATCCTGGCACCAAGAGCACTCAGCATGGATACCACTGCTGACAGCCTGTCCGATTCCTTCACTCGCAGCTCACCAAGCCCATGCATCACAGTCCGACCCTCTGCAACTGCAGCAGCCACAGCCAAGATCGGTATCTCGTCGATCACCCCTGGGACCTCTGATGCCTCCAACTCTATGCCTCGCAAACCACCATAACGAGCTCGTACGTTCACCAAATGATCTCCGATGACGTGTACGTCTATATCTGCACCCATTCGTACAAGAACATCGAGAAACCCTAATCTAGCTGGTCCAGAGTAAACGTGCGAAGTCAGCACCTCGCTGTCCGGGACGATGCAGCCAGCCACTATCCAGAATGCCGCTTGAGATGGATCGCCAGGTATCACCACTTCACAAGAGACAAGAGGTGACGGATTCAGAACAACCCGATGACCATCAGGGCCATCATGTACCTCTATGTCCGCTCCGAACATCGAGAGCAGCTCTTCGGTGTGGGTCCTGGTCACCAAGCGCTCCCTCAGGATCGATCTCCCTGAGGCCCTCAGGGCAGCCAGGAGAACAGCAGATTTAACTTGTGCACTAGCTACTGGAGGTTCGTAATCGATGCCCTTGAGCTGGGTGCCTCGAACCCCCAAGGGAGGGAGACAACTGCTTCCCCTTCCTTCGATCTTGGCCCCCATCATAGAAAGTGGAAGCGCTACTCTGTCCATTGGTCTCCTGGACAAAGAGGCATCTCCATAGAGCACGGACCACCAAGGGAAACTGGCCAGCACCCCGGCCATCAGCCTCATACCTGTCCCCGAGTTACCCATGAACAAGGGAGCATCGGGTTCGTGAAGTAGCCCTTGACCACCTTCGACAATGAGCACCCCTGCGCCAACTTCATCCATGCGAACACCCAAAGATTGCATAGCCAAGGCAGTATTGCGCACATCGTCACCATTGGAGAGTCCGGTTATGGTAGAGGAGCCTTCAGCCAGCCCACTGAGGATAAGTGCTCTGTGAGAGATGGACTTGTCCCCCGGTACCACAACTTCTCCGGACAAAGACGGTGCTGCGCCAATGATTGCCTTCAACCCAGCTCCCTTTCTTCAACAGACCCCTTGGATCTGCTATCCAACTCGTCCAGCTCGAATAGGACGATCCTACCCCTTGACCTCCAAAGGAGTAGTTGCCACGTCAGGGTCGCGCTTTCATTGGACTTTGCCATGTCGGATACTATTCTTTGGTCTCCAAAGGAGTAGTTGCCACCTTGTAGCCTTTCTCGCCAAGTGCTCTCTCCAGACGTGATGATGCCTCAGCATCCACTATCAGGACAAGCACACCTTTGGCACCCTCCTGTGAGTGGGCTATCTCTAGGTCGAATATGTTCACTCCTAGGTCTCCAGCGGTAGTGGTTACCTCGGCTAGTACCCCTAGACGGTCAGGAACCGGAACCCTCATCTCCACCAGGCGATATGGCGGAGGTACCTTCGAGGGAAGATTGCGTCTTGCCTTGGAGGCCCTCCCGAGCAACTGGGACAGATACTCCCGATCTCCCGAGGATATGGAGTCCCTTATCTTGTGCAAGCTATCCTCCAGCCTGTCCAGCATCAAGACTATGGCCTCGGAGTTCTCCTGGCATATCTCAGGCCAGATGCCTGGATGACCTGCTGCCACACGTGTCATGTCACGGAATCCACCGGCTGCCAATCGCAACAGTACCGGTTCGTCCTCGGCCGACTGAGAGGCCAAATCCATGAGCACCGAAGCGGTCAGATGAGGTACATGGGATACCATCGCCACCAAGATGTCATGCCTTGCTGGTGGAACAGCAACTACATCCGCCCCCAGTAAAGATATAACCGATTGGAGGCGTGCATATGCATGAGGATCAGTTCGTTCCGTGGGTGTCAATACCCATGTAGCCCCTACGAACATATCACCATGAGCACCATCGAGGCCAACCTGTTCTGAACCAGCCATCGGGTGCCCCCCGACGAAGTTGGGATGATCCACCGCTTCGACAATAGCTGCCTTCACCCCAGCAACATCAGTTACCACTCGATCAGAACCAGGGTAAGAGGCCAATTCCCGCTTTGCTTCCTCCACTACAGAACCTACAGGGGTAGCAATGAACACGACCTGAGCCTCTGGATCATCGCCGACTGCATCAAGTACTCCTATCTCCACTGCTCTCTTTGCCCGTGCCTCGAGCATGTCTCGACCACTCACGTACCAGCCTCGCTGTCTAAGGGCAAGCCCTATGGAACCCCCTATGAGTCCAACCCCCACGATCAAGGCACGGCGAGGAAGATCATCAATCAAGGTCGGGCCTTAATTGCTTGGCCTCATGCAAGTACACATGGCGTAGAGCTTCACGCGGTTTATCGGTATTCACATGCATCATCACCCTTATGCATCGTCCCAATGCTCCAACTACATCCAGTTCTTTAGCACACATCATAGGGATGTCCACAAGTCCCATCTGACGTGCTGCAGCAGCAGGAAACATCGATGATATGTCCGAAGTGGCCGTGAAGAGGATAGAAACTATATCTGGAGGCTCGATCTCGTTACTAGAAAGCATCTCTCGAAGCAGTTCCTGCACCTTTGTGGTTACCTGCTCCTCGGTATCGTCTGCTACTGTGGTCGCGCCTCTCAAAGCCATTATGGAAGCTCGCATAGCCAATGAGCCTAGCTGGGTTTGAGTTTGGCGGCGGCACGTAGCTTGACCACCTCCTGAACGGTGAGTCGCCTCCACTGACCAGGTCGCAGAGAACGATCATGTAAAGGCCCTATACGGGTTCGCACCAATCTTGCTACAGGGCACCCAACTGCATCGCACATCCTACGCACCTCTCTTTTGCGCCCCTCTCGTATGGAGATGCGCAGCAAGCGTTCTGCTAAATGAGATACCTTGGCTGGAGCAGTCCATCCATCATCTAGCTGAACTCCTCGGCGAAGACGGCTCAGTGCTGCCTTGGAAGGCTCTCTCACCACTTCAACCAAGTATTCTTTCTCGATGCCGTGAGATGGATGAGTGATTAGGTAGGAGAACTCGCCGTCATTGGTGAGTAGGATAAGTCCCTCGGTGTCCACATCCAACCTTCCGACAGGGAAAACACGAGGGGTCTTGGGAACGAACGAGACTACCGTAGGACGCCCATGCGTATCCTTAGCGGTACTGATTACCCCTCTAGGTTTGTTCAAGAGGTAGTAAACCAGATCAGGCCGTGCCGGAACGGGAATGCCGTCGACCTCGATCTCGTCCACCTCTGGATTCACTTTGCAGCCAACTACAGCTAGCTTTCCATTGACGCGAACTCTATGAGCAGCAATGAGTTCATCACAGCTCCTTCTGCTGCCATAGCCTGCGCGAGCTAGCACAACCGAGAGACGCTCGCTAGGAGGAGAGGCAAGCGGGAAGTCCTTCATCGGCTCACTCATGATACATCGGAGACAGTTTCGATAACGGAGCCCCTATTGATCGTCGTCTACCGCGGCATCCACTATCGACCTGCCTACGCTTGGCTGACCTTTGGTGGATCCATGCTTGACAAAGGACTCGATCTCCTCTGCATCCTTCGAGGATGGTAACAGCTCTGCCAATGGGGGGAGATCGGAAAGGTCGTTGATACCCAAATGCTCCAAGAACAACTTGGTGGTACCGTACAGGACAGCTTGTCCAGGTCCTCGCGCTCGACCAACAGGCTCTATGTATCCATGCTGACAAAGCGCCCTGACTACCCCATCGGAGTTAACTCCACGAACAGCTGCTATTTGCGCCTTGGAAACAGGTTGCTTGTAGGCGACTACAGCCAGTGTCTCCAAGGCAGGTGCCGATAGCCTTGGGGGATTTCGAGTAGAGGCAAACCTTTCTACGAAAGAGATCATCTGAGGGTCACTTTGGAAGCGGTACCCGCCGGCAACCTTGGCTATCCGGAATCCATGTCCCTCAGTCCGGTAGCTCGTATCCAGATCATCGATGAGTTGCTCTACTGCAGCAACGGGCATCTCCACCAACTCAGCTAGAAGAGAGGGCTCAACCGGATCGGTTGCCACCATCAGTACTGCTTCAATGGCTCTTGCTTCTTCCTTGGCAACAAACTCGGACACCTTGCCACTCCTCCTATGCTTGTTCATCGACGAGCAAATCTCTCATACATTCCGTGTATCCGAAAAATTGACCTCGAGGCTCTGCATATTCCCGGACATGCCTATCCATGTCACATAGAGCTCATCAGAGTAGCTTCGTTGCTCCAGAACTACAGTTCCCACCCTAGCCAGCTCCAGCAGGGCCAGAAAATGAGCAATGATACCCAGCCGGTCATGCATTTGACATACGAGGTGCCTAAAGGTAGTCCTACCAAGATAGGGAAGAGTGTTCACCAGCGATGCTATGACATCAGAAACTCTGATCGAGTCAACCCCTACATGCGACATGTCCACACGCTGAGGAGCTTGCTTGGTCAAAAGCAAATACATGATCTCTTGGAGGGACTCAGCTGTGACTGTTTCGAGCAAATTTGGTTTGAAATCAACTGAAGCATCATTGGGGCTAGCTGGATGGGGCACAGACAACGATGCATGGGAGATCATCAGTGCAAACTTCCTGCCTGCTGCTGCATAGGCACGGCAACGGAGCAGCCTGGAGACAAGGAGATCCCTCTCGGAGAGGTCCTCCAGTTCCTCCTCTATGTTGACTGGATCTGGATCGGGTAACAGTTTGGAGGACTTCAACTCAATCAACAAAGCGGAGAGCATCAAGAACTCCGATGCTTCTTCCAAGTCAACCATTCCATCTGCAGTATTCAAGTAATTGACGTATGAACTTACCAACTCGTACAGAGAGATGTTGAATATATCTATGCTACCATCGATTACTTTCTCCACTAGACTCTCGAGGGAGCCGTCGTAGCCGTCCATACCTACCTCGTAGCCCACATGCCCAACATAGTGGTTTCAGCACTGCAGAGGGTGTATGAAGCCTGGTATGGCCAAAGGTTGGAACTCGATGCCTCATGGTGCGGTCAAGACTAGTACGGTATCCACATGGAATGTCTTGATGTGTATCCTCTGCTCCTCCTCAGAGGATACCTACTACCTTGGAGATTGCAATGGCTACTTTTCTCTTCTTGATCCGCCCTCGATATCCGCAAGCCGTAGAGGTAGCCGAACGAGCAATTAGGCTACTGGAGGATTCAGGCCACACTGCCGTAGCAATGCCGGAGATGGTCGACATAGATCAAGGAAGTTGGAACTATCAAGGCCAGACGGTACAGGTGGATGAAGACGACTCTGCCTTGGAAGGCCTTGACATCAAAGAGCTGCCATCCAAAGAGAATGAAGTGGACCTAGTGGTCAGCCTTGGAGGAGATGGCACGATGCTCAGAGCAGTGCATATGGCTACTGAGGTTTCCGCTCCTGTACTGGGAGTCAACCTGGGGACCCTTGGTTATCTCCCAGAGATAGAACCTGACGAACTGGAAACGGCACTCAAACGATTTCTTTCAGGCAATTACGGTATCGAACAACGCATACTAGTGGAGGTGGATGAGCCCAGTACATCCACCTCTGTACTAGCTCTGAACGAGATAGTCGTAGGAAAGAGCTCACCTGGGCATACGGTGCGGGTGGCACTAGAGATCAATGGCCAGCCATTCCTCACCTACGTGGCCGATGGAGTGCTGGTGTCCACCCCTACGGGAACGACTGGCTACAACCTCTCCATCCGAGGTCCTATTCTCTCACCTGGCTTGCAATCATTGGTCATTGCCCCCATAGCTCCCCACATGCTGTTCGACCGTTCAATGGTGCTAGCTCCCTCGGACCAAGTATCCTTGAGGGTGTTGGACGGTCGAGAAGCCGTACTGGTAGTAGATGGTGTAGCAATAGCCAACATAGAACCCAACCAAGAGGTATCGTGCAGGATAGCCAGAAAACGGGCTGAGCTCATCACCTTCGGAGAACGTAACTTTTACTCTATTCTCAAGTCAAAGTTCGGTTTGTCGGATCGGTAGCACACAGACACCTGCCGGAACGGTCGGAGGAGAAGTGTTAAACGAGCTGCATGTAGCCAACTTAGGAGTCATCGAGGATGCAAGGCTATGTTTTGGACCCGGTATGACTGTCCTCACTGGAGAAACTGGGACGGGCAAGACATTGGTGGTTGATGCCTTGAGCCTTTTGCTGGGTGGAAAAGCAGAAGCCGAGATGGTGAGAGATGGAGAAGACGAAGCGCTCATCGAAGGTCGATTCGACCAACCTTCCGAGACGGTGCTCATTCGTGAAATTACGCAATCCGGTAGATCTCGCGCTTTCCTCAACGGCAGGATGGCCACCAACGCCGCCCTGGCTGACGCCGCCACCAAGTTGGTGGATATCTACGGCCAGCACTCTCATCAAGCTCTACGCTCCAGAAGTGGAGAACGGACTATCTTGGATATCTTTACGGGCGTTGACCTCAAGCCTTTATCCGACGTACGCAACAAGATAAGGGATACCAAAAAAAAGATCGATGAACTGGGCGGGAGCATCCAAACCTTGGATGAAGAGGCTGCCTCCTTGGAGGACGAACTCTCCAAGATCGATCGTGCCCAAATCGAGAGTTTGGACGAGCTGGACAAGCTGGAGATCGAGGAAGAGGTTCTCCAACGGAGCACGGAGTACAAAGAAACTGCATCGTTCTGTCTACAGATGCTGAGCGGCGAAACAAGCACGTATCCCAGCAGATCCATTGCCGACCTACTCAACGAGGTACTACGAGCACTTCATGGTAAAACTCAATTGGCTCAGTTCGAATCAAGGATAGAGTCAGTCATGGAAGAGCTGGCTGACATTGGCTTGGAACTCCGTTCCTTTGCAGAGAATATCGAGGATGACCCAGGTAGATTGGCCTTTGTCGCAGAACGACGTAGGATGCTCATAGAACTGTCCAGGCGATACGGAGGAGATCTCCAATCAATCATGGAATACGCCCAAGGTGCTCGGCAACGTCTGGAGGAGATCCAAGCCACTCGCGAAATGATGAACCTTCTTGGTCGAGAACTGGAAGCGCTGGAACAGGAGAAGGAGCAAATAGAAAAGGAGATCGCTGCTAGACGACAAGAGGGGGCATATTCGTTCGCCAATAAAGTGGAGGAGCACTTGAAGGGCTTGGCCATGCCCAAGGCACATTTCGTAGTGGAGGTGGGCGGCAACGGACCAATGGACGATATCAGCTTTCTTTTCACTGCCAATCCAGGTACTCCTCCCAAACAGCTGTCCAAAGTGGCCTCGGGGGGAGAGTTGTCTCGCACCATGCTGGCTATTTGCCTTGTGGTTTCCTCAGGCCCCCCTACTCTGATCTTTGACGAGGTAGATGCTGGCGTCGGAGGAGAAGCGGGTATCTCTGTAGGTCGAGCTTTATCGCGTCTGGCCCGTGATCACCAGGTAATAGTGGTCACGCACCTGCCTCAAGTGGCTGCCTTCGCCGATCATCATATATCGGTAAGAAAAGAGGAGCGCTCCGGGAAAAGCATTTCAGTCGTAACTACCCTGGCTGAAGAGGAAAGAGTTATAGAACTATCGAGGATGCTGGCTGGTAGGGCAAGCAGCAAGACCGGTCAGCAGCACGCCAAAGAGCTGTTGGAACTAGCAGCCCTGGAAAGATCCCGTTGGTGAGGCTCCTCTAGTTGGAGACGAAAGGCCAGGCAAACCTGGTGATAGCTACCTTGGACAGATAGCGTTGGCGAAGCTCCTCTGCCCCATTGAACTGCAAAAATATATAAGTCCAGCTCGAGCTGGAATCAAATCAGCGCCTCGAAGCAGAACGCACGCTAAGTTAAGTTAAGAGGGATTGACGACAAAGCCATAGACTTGATCAAGATGAAGGGAGCTTCTAGTCATAACTAAGTTCGTATTCGTTACTGGCGGTGTTTCTAGTTCTTTAGGCAAAGGGTTGACTGCTTCATCTCTCGGTCGCTTACTTAAGTCTCGCGGACTCAGGGTAACCATGTGCAAGCTAGATCCTTACATCAATGTCGACCCAGGAACCATGAACCCATTCGAGCATGGAGAGGTGTTCGTAACCGAAGACGGTGGAGAGACAGATCTCGATCTAGGCCATTACGAACGCTTCATAGACGAAAACCTTCACCGTGATTCGAACGCCACCACTGGATCGATATACCAAGCCGTCATTGCCAAAGAACGACGCGGTGACTACCTAGGTCGAACCGTGCAGGTCATCCCACATGTAACCGACGAGATCAAAGAGCGAGTGATGAGGCTGGCCGGAGAGGACGTGGATGTGGTCATCACGGAGGTAGGGGGGACGGTGGGCGACATAGAGATCGTGCCCTTCCTGGAAGCTCTCCGACAATTCCGTAGGGACGTAGGGCGAGACAACGTCTGTTATGTCCATTTGACTTTGGTTCCTTACCTCGCTCCATCCGGTGAGCAAAAGACCAAGCCAACTCAACATTCAGTTACCGAGTTGCGTAGTAGGGGTATTCAGCCGGATGTGATAGTATGCCGAAGCGATCAGCCTATATCCTCTTCTCTGAAAAGAAAGGTATCCCTCCTCTGTGATGTGCCCATAGAGGCGGTTATATCCGCTGTAGATGCTCCGAGCATCTACGAAATTCCTCTCGTCCTCCATGACGAAGGATTCGATGATTACGTCTGTAAGGTCCTAAGGCTGGATACCGAGAACACCCAGGTCGATCTCTCTTCATGGGAACGAGTGGTCAAGACTATTGGATCGACCACCCGATCTGTGCGCATAGGAGTAATTGGCAAGTACGTCAATTTGCCTGACGCCTATTTGTCGGTCGCGGAAGCTCTCAGACACGCTGGCTACCAGTACAAGACCGAAGTAGAGATATCCTGGATCCAAGCCGAAGAGGTAACGGGCATGCTCGCAGAGTCACGTCTTCAAAGATTGGACGCCATGGTTATACCTGGCGGATTTGGTGAGCGCGGCGTAGAAGGGATGATCTCTGCAGCCAACTACGCACGCGAAACCGGTATGCCATGCCTCGGGCTCTGCCTTGGATTGCAGGTGATGGTCATCGACGCAGCTAGAAGCCTAGCTGGTCTAATAGGTGCGAATTCCAGGGAGTTCGACCCAGCTACCCCTCATCCTGTCATCGACTTGATGGACGATCAGGCAGATGTGGTCAATTTAGGGGGTACGATGCGCCTCGGGGCCTACCTGGCACGCTTGGATCCCGACTCTCAGGTAGGGCGCCTCTATGGCGAGCAGGTGGTATCCGAGAGGCATCGCCACCGCTATGAAGTCAACCCCAAATACAGACACAGACTGGAAGGGGCAGGTATAAGATGCTCAGGTACCTCCCCTGACGATCGCTTGGTGGAGTTCATCGAACTCCCTGGTCATCCATTCTGGATAGGTACCCAGGCACACCCTGAGTTCAAAAGTCGGCCTGACAGGCCCCATCCTCTGTTCGTCGGATTGATCGAAGCAGCACTAGAGCGAGCGGAGGAACGGCAGCCCCATTTGATCGACATAGAGACATCAGAGCAGTGAACAATCGTCTGTCATGAGCCCTGAGGGTTTCGTCATAGTAAACGAGAGAACGGTCTTCTCTGGGGCCATCTTCGACGTAGTCGACTTCACTGTTCGGTCCCCTGACGGAGAGATGATGAGTAGGGAGATCGTACGCCACCCTGGGGCTGTGGCCATCGTAGCCCTGACCAACTCCAATAAGTCAGCCTTGCTCGTAAGCCAGTTCCGTACAGCAGCAAGAAGAGAGATACTAGAAATACCAGCGGGAACTCTCGATATCGCCGGTGAACCACCTGAGCACACTGCAGCCAGAGAGTTGGCTGAAGAGGTTGGTCACATAGCTGGAAAGCTAGAGTGGTTAGTCGACCTGTTCAGCTCCCCAGGTATAAGTACCCAGGTAACATCCATCTACTTGGCCAGGGAGCTCACCAAAGCTCCTCATCGCTATCACGCTACAGGCGCAGAGGAGAGGTTCATGAAGGTGGTAGAGGTTGACCTTGCAGATGTGGACCGGTTGGTCGCTGCGGGCAAGATCGTTGATGCAACCACGCTTTGTGGACTACTAATGGCTCGAGAGAGACTCACGATGATGCAAGATGGTTACAGTACCAACGATAGGTGATCGTTCTCACTATCTGAGCAGGGAAGTCGAGGAGTTCATCTCCTGGCTCGCTACCGAGAGAGGTAGGTCGCTCAACACACTTTCCTCTTATCGAAGGGACATAGGAAAATACGAGACCTTCCTCTCCTCCTCGGGGATTGGCATCAAACAAGCCAGCCCAGAGCTCCTAGTCTCTTTCGTCCATAGTCTTCTTTCCGAAGGTTTGAAGCCAACTACCGTAGCCCGTCACGTGGCCGCCATCAGAGGACTCTACAGCTTCCTCGAGCAAGAAGGCTACATGACCGACAATCCTGCACGCCATCTGCGCCGACCTATTCTTCCACGAGCCCTGCCCAAAGCGCTGGACGAACAGGAGGTGCAGAAGCTCATTGAATCCGCCAAGGGAAGAGACCCGGTCCATCTACGCGATACTGCAATACTCGAGGTTCTCTACGGAACAGGTATGCGCATATCCGAGCTTGTCGGAGTATGCTTGAACGATATCGACTGGGATGGGTCCATGGTCGTAGTCATGGGCAAGGGGCGGCGGGAGCGATTGGTACCTCTAGGTAAATATGCTAGACAGGCTCTTTTGGAATGGATCGGACCCAATGGACGACAACATCTAGTATCATCACGTTGGACACGTAACAAGGACAAGGATGCCGTGTTCCTGTCACTGAGGGGCAGACGGCTGACACGTCAGGGGGTATGGTGTATAGTCAGGCATTATGGAGAGCTTACCGGGATGACGGATCGTCTCACTCCACATGTGCTCCGACATTCGTGTGCAACTCACATGCTAGAGCACGGTGCAGATATAAGGATAGTTCAAGAGCTGCTGGGGCATGTTTCTATTGCCACTACTCAGGTGTATACTAAAGTTTCAGCTGAACATTTACGCTATGAGTACGAGAAAGCGCATCCGCGAGCTTCCGGCTTGATATAACTGTAGGCTTATGTCCGTGCTTAATGACTCGTCTACGGTCGATTACAAATTATTGCTCGAACAAGAGAAAGCAGAGCTATTGGCTAAGCTAGCTGAACTTGGTTTCGGCGAGGAAGGGGGCCTCAACTATGACCCCAACTTTGCAGATTCGAGCCAAGTTACAGCCGAACGCGGCGAGGCGGAAGCACTTGCAGCCAAGCTGCGGGAGACGCTTGCCGAGGTCGAGCATGCTTTGACCAAGCTAGCTGAAGGCACCTACGGGATTTGCGAGGTATGCGGTGGTCCAATCGATGCCGCTCGCCTAGAGGCAAAACCAGCTGCTCGACTGTGCATAAAATGTGCTTCCCAGCGGCGCTGACCACTTAGCGCCGCTGGCTCCAGCGAATCACAGGTTCTCAGACGAACTGCAAAAATGTTTAAAAGAACTACAGAGGTTTGCAAGGTGATAGAAGCCAGTTGTCAGATGAGCTGGAGAAGACATCGCTAAAGGGGTAACGCTATTGGCACAAGGCTGGCAGCAACGATCATCGACAGAAAAAGTTGTATTAGCTGCGGTCGTCCTAGTGGCTGCTCTTGTACTTTATAGACTGGTCCAGAGAGGTATAAGTACTTACGAGATACCAATAGTTTTGTTCATAGTACTCATACCCTCCATCATAATTCACGAAGTCACGCATGGCCTTGTGGCATTGGCATTTGGGGATGATACAGCTAAGAGGGCAGGGCGATTGACCCTCAACCCATTGCCTCATATCGATCTCATCGGAACCATAATTGTCCCGGCAATATTGGTTATGACTGGACTAGGCGCATTCGGCTGGGCAAAGCCAGTTCCAGTCAACGTGGCACGATTGAGAAGTCCGCGCAATCAAGGGCTCATGGTTGCCCTAGCAGGTCCAGCCGTGAACATAGCCATGGCTACTGCAGCAGGCATAGCTTACGGAGCTCTGGCTCCTTACCACGTAAAAGAACTGGCGTTCAGCGGTCAGATATCGGCACAGCCACTCCTTTTCCAAGTGCTCTTATTGTTTGGATATGTCAACGTCATACTGGCCGTCTTTAACTTGATACCCATACCTCCCCTCGATGGATCAGCAATTCTCGAACGGATGTTGCCAAGTTCATGGTGGCCACAGTACCTAAGAATCAGGCATTTATTCCTGCCTTTGATCTTGGTAGTGGTTATATTCGCTCCCGGCGTACTAGAGGCCATATTCACTCCGGCGCTTGGACTATGGGGACATCTGCTCAGCTGAGAGTCCAAGGCTGCGCATAGGTATAGGTAGTGGTTTTGCCGTGTTAAATGAGCTTAGGGGGCAAAAGCCCCATGGCATTAGCAGCTCGCTCTAGAGTCACCGCAGCAATTGACTGAGCACGCTCTGCTCCTCGAGCCAAAATAGCCAGTACCTCACCTGGATCAGCTGACAGTTGCGCATGACGTTGCTGAATTGGTCTAAGGAGCTCTATCAGCGCCTCTGCCACGTCGGATTTCAACTGGGCATAGCTATGGTACTCAGTGGCTAGTTCAGAGTTGGACTTCCCGGTGACGGCAGCCAGGATATCCAATAGGTTGGATATCCCTGGCTTGTTTACTGGATCATAGACAACCTCTTTGCCGGGATCGGTAACTGCTCGACGAACCTTTTTCTCGATCTGATCGGCTGAGTCAAGTATCGCCACAGTCCCCGTCGGAGAGATGGATGACTTGGACATCTTCTGGGTAGGATCCTGCAGGTCCATCACTCGAGCTGCTACTCGAGGAACCGAAGGAGCTGGGACCACGAAGGTATCCCCATAGCGATTGTTGAAGCGAATAGCCAGGTTGCGAGCGAGTTCGAGATGTTGACGTTGATCATCTCCTACCGGAACCCGCTCTGCATCATATAATAATATGTCTGCAGTCATGAGTACCGGGTAGGTGAACAACCCTACCCTCACCGATTCTCGCCCAGCACCTTTCTCTTTGAACTGGGTCATCCTGCGCAACTCCCCCATCGATGCCATACACTCGAGCAACCAGGACAGTTGGGCATGCTCTGGAACATGGCTCTGTACAAAGATAGTGCATATCTGCGGATCAAGGCCTACTGCGAGAAGGTTGATTGCCGCATCGACGGTACGTGATCTGAGCATCTCCGGATCCGTATCCACTGTCAGTGCATGAAGGTCAACTATGCAATAAAAGGCGTCGCTTGAATGCTGGTCTTCTACCCATTGTCTGAAAGCACCCAGATAGTTGCCTATGTGCATATCCCCGGATGGTTGAACACCTGAAAACACCCTAGTCATTGCAGATATCCTAACGCATTTCCTCGTGAATGGAGAACGGGACAGGGCATAGGTAGCTAAGAACTCCTAGCCATTGGAGACGATATCCACCACCCAGAAGGGGAGATGAGCATTGCTCAAATCACCCAGGTATTGGCTGTCCCCGAATCCCCACACCCCTCCATCGGCAGCCAGTATCCAATAGCCATTTCCATCAGGACTAGGAGCTATGGAACATATATCAAAAGCAGTCACCCCTATGTCTATTGGTGAACCATAGTAAACTACCTCCCCGAAGCCGAAGACCGAGCCGTTGGAGGAGAGTATCCAGTAGCCCTTTCCCTCTGGGGAGG
>JAMDDE010000008.1 GCA_023489235.1 Actinomycetota bacterium
GTGACCGCTGTTGACGAGGGAATCATCAACCCGATGGCACTTGCTACTTGGGTAGACGAGCACAATATCGATGTGACGATCATTAACGGTAGAGAAGGAAGGGCCATTAAGCGTCTGCGAAACAAGTCAGTCGCATCTATCCAAAAAAAGATCTCCAGAACAAAGAACGGTTCCCGGCATTATCGCAAGTTGGTGGCTTCAAAGAAGAAGATCCAAGCCAAGGCCAACTACAGACTTAAAGACTTCGACCATCAAGTTGCACATAAGGCAGCCAACCATGTCATTGCCCACAACAGTGGTCGTCTTGTCTATGGAGACGTACGGGGAATCGAACAAAGAACCAAACAACGCCGTTCAGCCAATCGTCATCTACGCCAGAACCTCTCACAGTGGTCAAGAGGTCGTCAGGAACAATACGTAGACGAGAAAACAGGAATAGAAGGAGAACACCTAGACGAATCTGGCTCAACAAAGACCTGTCCAGCGTGTGGAGCACGCAACCGACCAACTGGTCGGTACTACCGATGCACAAACCAAGATTGTGGCTTTGTTTGTCATCGAGATGCCGTAGGAGCCATCAACACTCTCCAGAAGGCAATACATGGGAGTTATGTCCCAATAGGATCGGATGTCAAAATCCGTGTCACGTATCTCCGGGCTGTCAAACGTTGGTCAAAGGACCAGCGGGAGACACATCGCAAGGTGCAGTGCCGAAAGGCCAGAGCCCTGAGTAGTGCCCAGAACCGGGCCTTGGTGGGAGAAATCTCATCAAGCAAGCAAAAACAAGCCCAATCATCCACCAGTTCCCCAGAACTAGACCAGTTGGTCACGGTGGCGTGAGGACGGCGATGTCAAGTAACTACCAACCGAGCGGGTGGGGTAGAAGCCCCGTCCGTAAGGGCGGGGAGGTTCACCGACTAACTCCTTGATCGTTATAAAGAGGTTCAGTTCAGGGTCCTCTTCATTTCAGGCGGTTCAAGACTTCATCTCGGAGCGGAACCAATCAATCGTGCGTTCCAGTCCTGCGACAAGGTCTGTTACTGGCTCCCAGCCAAGAAGCCGCTTGGCAGTTGATATGTCTGGGCAACGACGTACTGGATCGTCGGCAGGAAGTGGTTGGGTTATGACTTTGGACTTTGAGCCAGTCAACTCTATCACCATATCGGCCAGTGCTGACACACTGTACTCTGCCGGATTCCCGAGATTTATCGGGCCAGACACATCCGAATCCACCATGGCCAAGAGGCCGCTCACCAGATCGTCTATGTAGCAGAAACTCCGGGTTTGACTTCCATCTCCATAAACAGTTAGTGGTTCGCCGGAAAGGGCTTGGCTTACGAAGTTGGAGACGACCCTCCCATCTCCTGCCCTTAGACGGGGACCATAGGTGTTGAAGATACGTACTATACCTACATCGACCTTACGCTCACGACCATAAGCCATGGTGAGTGCTTCCGAGAATCGTTTCGCTTCGTCGTATACGCTTCGTACGCCAATTGGGTTGACGTTGCCCCAGTAACTCTCTGGCTGTGGGTGCACAGCTGGATCACCGTAGACCTCGCTTGTCGATGCCATGATGAAGCGTGCACCATGTCGAGCAGCTAGAGAGATAGCTGCCTCTGTTCCCCTGCTACCTACTGCCAGAGTTTCCAATGGGCGACGTAGGTATGCAGGGGGTGATGCTGGACTTGCCAGGTGCAGCACTGCATCGATCTTGCCCTCTACATCCAAACCTCTGGAGACGTCAGCTCTTATGAAAGAAAAGCCTCTGGTGCCTAGAAGGCTCGCTATGTTCTCCTCGCTCCCGGTGGACAGATCATCGATACATACCACTTCACTGCCGCGTAGTATGAGCGCTTCACAGAGATGTGATCCTATGAAGCCAGCTCCACCAGTTACCACTACCCTTGTCATGCAGACCCGATCCTTTCCTAGCAAAAACCTAGCACGATGGATGCTAGGCACACCCAGGGTTGTTGCTGTACTCAGTCCCTGGTCCATCGGCTGATCTCAGCATAACGAATCCCTGGCGTAACCCAACATAGTGAATGCCCAGGTAGTAGTTGTATTTCATCGGATGGCCCGGGGTCATTTGAACTCGCTTGGCATAGCTTACTGGCACAATCTGCATGAACTAAGCATGGACTAAGATCTGCTCAGCTGATTTTTCCTTATTCCCGTGCTACTCGTTGCTAGCGCAATCTATGGGGAACAAGATATGGCTGCTCCCAGATCTGAAGTTGCTCTCATGTCTTAAGTCACGCTCGTGTCTTAAGTCATGCTTGGCGAACATGGGCTTGGTAGGTCGAGATTTGGTCACCTCTGTGTATTCGATGGATCAATGAGGTTATCTCGTTAACTTAGGCGCAAGGGCGAGAGCCGCTAGGCGAGGTAGGAGCCATGGCTGTATATACTCTCCTCCGGCAACGGTTATGTGAACTCCGTCATTGGTACGCACTTGGATACCTTCGATATCCAGCTGATAGTGACCGGAAGGGCAAAGGTGTTTGTTCAGGTTGAATACCCTCACCTTACTTGGGTAACGAGCTGCCAAGCGGTATAGCATGGTATTGAATAGCTTGACCCGGGCAGGGTTGTTCTCAGGCAACGGCTGTCCTCCTAGGGTGATCCCTGAGTTGTAGTAGGGAGCGGTGAGGAGTGCTAGACGCGCCCCTTGGCTGGTCAAGACCGAGACGGCGAGATCCAGCTCCTTGGTTAGATAAGCGTCGTACCCCTTTCTGCCGATGTGAGTCCAATGACCGTCATAGTAGGCATTGGCCACCTCCCAGCGACCTACCAACATGACAACTACCTGAGGACGGATGGCTTTCACTTCCCTTGAGTATGTTGTCGGCCAATCTTGGCAGTAAGGCTCTAGAGAGACCACCTTGCCTCCGTAGAAGACTGGCTCTGCTCTGGTTACCCCGCATCCGATGAGCGCTTTGTCTATGATCTTCATCCCGTAGACGGCATCGTCCACCTCCAGTCCCCAACCAAGGGTTTCGGCCACCGAGTCTCCTACTAGGAGCACCTTAATCGGACCGTGCACTGTGTGCAGTAGGAATCTTGTTCTACTATGACCTCCGATATTCGTTGCAGCCACTACTGATCCAGCAGCAATGAGAAGAATCACCAGCACGATCATGCCCAGAGCAGGGGTCAGCTGGAGTTGTTTCCTCCATCGGCTCGCTGGGCGATTGCCAGCTCCTACTTTGTTCATACGGCAAGCATGCTAGCTCAAGTTTAACAACGAAGGTATGCGACTTAGGAGACTAGAGATGGATCAAGAGGCGCTAGTGTCTCACAGCTAGATCCATCGGTTACTCCGATTGTCCAAAGATGCAGTTTCTGCCTGGCCGACCGGCTCGATCTTTTGGCTGAACAGCTCGATCTTTTGGCCGACCGGCTCGATCTTTCTGCTCGGTCAGTCTGTTCGGGAGAGTTCCTGTCCGATCTCTGGTAGCCCAGTATATGGCGGGTAGTCCAGCTCAGTAGGACTTGGGCAAGCCTAAGGAGTGTTGAGCTACGAAATTGAGGATCATCTCACGACTGACCGGTGCTGTACGCATTAGGCGGGTCATTCCCCAGAGATCGGCCAAACCGTACTCAGAGGACATCCCATTGCCCCCGTGCACTTGTATGGCCTGGTCAAGGGCGAATAGAGCTGCTTCTGCTGCAGAGTACTTGGCCATGTTGGCTGCTTCTCCAGCCTCTTTGTCTTGATCGTATAGCCAGGCAGCCTTGGCGGTCATCAACCTGGCCAGCTCTACCTCGGTCTTGGCTTTGGCCAGAGGATGGGCGAGTCCTTGATGGGTTCCAATAGGAACTCCCCACACGGAGCGCTCCCGTGCATAGCTCGACGCTTTCCCCAAAGCGTACCGGCCAATTCCCCCAGCGAATGCCGCGGTGGTTATCCTCTCTGGGTTGAGTCCATAGAATACCTGTCTTAGTCCTTCTCCTTCCGTGCCTACGAGCCGGTCAGCAGGCACCTCCACGTCGTCGAAGAACAAGGTGAACTGTTTCTCTGGGGCGACTATCTCGACCGGTATGTGGGTCTTGGTAAGTCCCGGAGAGTCGAGGTCAACAATGAACAAGGAGAGCCGTGCCTTTCCTGTGGCCTCGTCCGTTCCAGTTCTGGTAACCACTAACACTGCCTCTGACTCGTCTGCTGCTGTGATGTAGTACTTGGTGCCATTGAGGATATAGATGTCCCCATCCCTCTTGGCTTGGGTGGATACCCGATGCGAGTTGGATCCGGCATCCGGCTCGGTGATGGCGAAGGACATCTTGAGGTCACCGGTAGCGAACCTGGGCAACCACCTCTGGCGTTGCTCTTCGGTGCCAAACTTGGTGATGATGGTAGCGCAGATGGCGGGCGAGACCACGAATATGAGCAGAGGGCATCCCTGGGCGCCCAGCTCTTCGCAGACTATGGCTAGTTCGGATATGCCCATGCCTCCGCCCCCGTAGGCTTCGGGCACGTTGACCCCTACATATCCTCCTGCTGCTAAGGCCGACCAGAGTTCGTCGGCTTTTTTACCAGCTCGAGCTGCTCTCACGTAGTAATCGTGGCCGAACTCCGCCACTATACCTGATACTGCCTCACGCAGCATGGACTGCTCTGGGGTTTCTTCGAACTCCATGGTTACCTCCTTGTTCGCTTCATCTACGTCTATGTCGCAGTTCCGTTCAGTTGACATCCTCCCCATGGACATAGGCCAGGGGCTTGTGAGGCGTATGTGGTCACTCAGCCCCCGTTTGTCCAAGGTCATCGTTCTCTAGCAGCTCATTTGGTATACTCACCACCCTAGAGCGTATGTACTCCCCCAAGCTCTTGGCCTGGGGGTCGGGACGAGTAGAGGATGCAACCCCCTCGCCCAAAAGTCCTTCGATGACAAAGTTGAGTGCTCGGAGATTGGGTAGTTCGTAACGGTGGACGACCAGGTCTTCTGCCTCTGTGAGCAACTCCTTCAGACGTGCAATGCTCAGCTCGGATACAAGCCACTCATAAGCTTTATCTGTCCTGACCCACAGCCCCAGGTTGGCATTGCCTCCTTTGTCGCCTGATCGTGCACCTGCTAGGAGTCCAAGAGGTGCCTTCGTTGTCTTGATCCCTACTGTTCTTCGTTGTTGGGCTGGATCACTCTCCCTCCAGTCCATAAGCTTTGTTCCCTGATCCTCCGCTGCTTCCTGATCCCCCAAGAGAGGAGGTGGTGAGAGGGAAGGGTGGGAGTTTGAAGAGGAAGTTGAGCCTGCAGTAGTTGTGCTCTGCAGTACAGGCACAGGTATTTCTCTGCCATCGTGGGTGATGACGATTTGGTTGACTAGTTCAGCAGGTATCAGAGTGGGCCAGTAAACCCCGTATGCCGACTCAGGGGTCGGTGGAGTTGTGAGGTAGAAACCTGGGTAGTTGGCCAGGGCCATCTCGATGGCGGCGTTGGAGAAAGAGCGTCCTACCTTTATGGGGTCACGATCTTTCACCGTTATACGAAGCAGGGCAGTCGCCTCTTCGTTGGTTGGGGCATCTGGGTGGTCGCTGCGAATGAGGCGCACATCCACGTCTTCGAATCGCTCCCGTCCTCCTACTATCCTCCACAGGCTCCTCTCTGCTAAGGCAGCTTTCTCCTCTATGTCCAGCCCGCAGAGGACAAAGGTGATGGAGTTTCGGTAACCACCCAGCAAGTTTATGCATACCTTGGCGGTATCCGGAGGGGGCTCGCCTTTCACCCCGGATATCTTGACCCGGTTGCTCCTGGTAGAAGCAGGGTTATCTCCACCAGAAACAGTGTCTCCCTCGACGCCAGTAGGAACAGTACCGCCCCCAGCAGTATTGCCCCCGGTAGAGGGAGTACCACTCTCAGCAGTTACTTCTTCCAGGCGAATGCTGTCGAACCTGGCTATGACATCTGGGTTCAAGTAATAAGGGGATCCGATCTCATAGAGCAACTGGGCGGTGATGGTACCTATGGAGACTTGTCCGCCAGTACCTTCATGTTTGGTGATCACAGAGGAGCCATCCGGATACACCTCTGCTAGGGGGAAACCAGGATGTTCGAGGCCAGGCACCTCCTGGAAGAAGGAGTAGTTCCCGCCGGTAGCCTGAGCACCACACTCTAGGATGTGCCCGGCTACTACTGCACCAGCGAGTTGATCGTAGTCTGTGCGTTTCCAGCCATGGTACCATGCAGCAGGCCCTACGACCAGGGAGGCATCGGTCACCCTGGGGCATACCACTACATCAGCTCCGCTGTTGAGCGCCTCTACGATGCCGAATGCTCCTAGGTAGACATTGGCGGTGATTGGCGGGGTGCGATCTGGTTGCAGTGGAGCACCGGTGTCCATGTTGGCAAGGCTGTACCCCTTCTCTCGCAACTCCTCCAAGCGGGGCAGGACATCGTCACCGGTTATGTAGGACACCTTGGTGGAGAGACCCAGCCTATTAGCTAGTTCATGTAATTTCTCGGCTAGCCCAGCAGGGTTGAGACCCCCTGCATTGGTCACCACCTTGATCTGACGATCCATGCAAGTTCCTAGCACCTCTTCCATCTGACGGAGGAAGGTAGTGGCATACCCTAACGACGGATCCTTCTGGCGAGCTTTCCACAGGATGAGCATGGTGAGCTCTGCAAGGTAATCTCCGGTGAGGAAGTCGATCGGCCCTCCCTCGACCATCTCTTTGGCCGCTTGGAAGCGGTCACCGTAGAAGCCCGAGCAATTGGCTATGCGCAAGCATGGCCCTCGGCTCGTTGTACCCTCACGCTGTGAGTTCGAGAGTCCCTGGGTCACCGATAACTACTCCTTGGCCAGAACCACCAGGGGAGCTCCTGCCTGTACCTGGCTTCCCTGGGTTACCAACAGGTCGGTTACTGTTCCAGAATGTGGAGCAGCTATGGCATGCTCCATCTTCATCGCCTCCAGGACCACCAAGGCCTGGCCTTCACTCACTTGCTCCCCGGAGGAGGTCAATACCTTGACCACCGTTCCTGGCATAGGAGCGGTGAGCGATCCTGCCCTTTCCTCGGCCTCGGGGAGGGGGAACCGATCGGCTTCGATCAAACTGTAGGATCCGTAGTCGGAGTCTATGAAGACTCTTCGGTCCACTCTGTGCACTTCGAAGTGGTGGAGAGTACCACCTTCCTCTATGGCAACCACGCCCGGCAGGGCGAATTCCAACTCGAGATTGGAACGTAGCTCCCCGTCTATGGCTAGGACAGCCTTTCCTCGACGGTCGAAACGGTAACCTACCTCGATCCGCCCTCTACGTCCTTCGTATACACTCTGCTGGAGCTGGGAGGGATTGTTGCGCCAGCCGGAAGGCAAGCTGGCCATGACCTTGGCGTCACGCCTGCGTTCTGCTTGGGCCGACAGGGCAGCAGCCAGAGCACTCAGCTGTTCCCCCTCCTTGCTCTGGCGGCTCGAGCTGAGCTCTGCTGGATCATTGCGCTCCAAGAAAGCGGTGGAGGTGTCACCGGAGAGGAACTCTTCATGGGTCAAGATTCCTACCAGCAGATCACGGTTGGTCACCAGTCCATGGATGTGTGCCGTGGACAGTGCTCTAGCCAGTTTACGAGCGGCCTCGTGCCTGGTGGGCGCATGAGCGATCACCTTGGCCAGCATTGGATCGTAGTAAGGACTTATCTCGTCTCCACTCTCCACCCCTGAATCCAGACGCACCCCTTCCAGTTGGGGGAGGTCGAAACGGTATAGCTTGCCAACCGAGGGCATCCACGACGATTCGGGGTCCTCCGCGTACAACCTTGCCTCTATGGCATGGCCCTTGATAGTAGGGGAGAACACCTCCCTTGGGAGAGGTTCACCCTCTGCTATGAGAATCTGGAGTCTTACGAGGTCCATATCGGTAACCATCTCGGTCACCGGATGTTCCACCTGCAAGCGAGTGTTCATCTCCAAGAAGTAGAAGGCAACACCTCCAGCACCTCCCTCGAGGCTGCCCGCGCCAACACCTCCAGCACCTCCGAAGCTCTCCTTGGGCTCCCTGGCTATCCCTCCGTTACCTGCACGGTCTGTTCTCACTGCTAGGAACTCACAGGTTCCAGCCCCTATGTACCCAATGGTCTTCGCAGCCCGTACCGCTACGGCACCCATCTCTTGGCGGGTGGCCTCATCGATTAGAGGAGAGGGGGATTCCTCTATGATCTTTTGATGCCTGCGTTGTATGGAACACTCTCTTTCTCCGAGGTGCACGACATTTCCGTAGGCATCGGCCATTATCTGTATCTCTATATGGTGAGGCGCCTCCAGGTAGCGTTCGAGGAACACCGTGCCATCACCGAAGGCGGAAGCTGCCTCCCGACTTGCAGCATCGACAGCCTCCTGGAGCCCTTCAGGGCTCCTCACTATACGCATCCCTCGCCCACCTCCACCGAAGCTGGCCTTCACCAAGATCGGCCACCCTACGGTGTAAGCCGCCTCCTCCAGCTCACGGGGATCCATGGATGGGCTGACCTCGATGGATGCAAGCACCGGCACCCCGGCGGCAGAGAGCACCTCTTTGGCAGCCAGCTTGGAACCCATCTGGGCGATGGCCGAGGGAGGCGGACCCACGAAGATCAGCCCTGCTCCCAGACATTCCTCAGCGAAATGTGCCGCCTCAGAGAGAAAGCCATATCCGGGATGAACAGCATCTGCCCCGGTAGCTAGTGCTGCCTCGACGATCAGGTCTGCTCTCAAATAGGTGTCTGCCGCGGCAGTGCCACGCAGGTGAACGGCCTGGTCGGCTTCCCTTACGTGAGGGGCGAGGCGATCGGCATCGGAGTAGACGGCTACGCAGCTTATGCCCATGGAGTGGGCAGTTCTCATGATTCGGCGGGCTATCTCTCCTCGGTTGGCGATGAGCAGCTTATTTATCATGCCTCAGTTACCTTGATCCCTCCGTTCCTTACCTCACATCCTGAACACGCCATAGCCGCGGGTACCCTGCACTACTTGGTTGTGCACCACCGATAGGCAGAACCCTAGTACCGTTCTTGTGTCCCTTGGATCTATGATCCCATCATCGTATATACGGGAGGTTATAGCCAAAGCAGTGGACTCTCTGGAGATCTGGTCTTCGACGGCTTGACGCATGGCCGCATCGGCTTCTTCGTCGTATGCCTGTCCCCGAGCAGCCGCTGCCTGTCTAGCCACGATGGAGAGCACGCCGGCCAGTTGTACGGGACCCATGACCGCACTGCGTGCAGAGGGCCAAGCAAAGGCGAAGCGGGGGTTGTAAGCCCTTCCTGACATGCCATAGTTTCCTGCACCGTAGGAGGAGCCGATGTTGATGGTCAAGTGGGGTACGCCAGAGTTGGCTACGGCGTTTATCATCTTGGCTCCGTCCTTTATGATGCCGCCTTGCTCGTACTTCTTGCCCACCATGTAGCCGGTGGTGTTCTGCAGAAAGATCAAGGGTACATCTACTTGGTTGGCTAGCTGGATGAACTGGGCGGCCTTCTCGCTCTCCTCGCTGAAGAGGATGCCTCGGTGATTGGCGAGAATGCCTACGGGGTAGCCGTGAATGCTGGCCCACCCGGTCACCAAGCTGGTCCCATAGAGGGGCTTGAACTCGTCGAACTCCGACCCGTCTACCACCCGAGCCAGGATCTCTCGTGGGTCGAAAGGTACTCGCAGGTCGGGCGGGACTATGCCGAGCAACTCCTCTGGGTCGTAAAGTGGATCGCTGACTGGCATGGTTGGCCCAGGACCGAGCTTGCGCCAGTTGAATCGTGATACTATCTGCCTGCCCAAACGAATGCAGTCGAGCTCGTCCTCTGCCAAGTAGTCGGCCAGTCCGCTAACCTTGGCGTGCATCTCTGCTCCCCCCAGCTCTTCGTCATCGGCGTCCTCTCCGGTAGCCATCTTTACTAGAGGGGGACCCCCAAGGAACACCTTGGATCTCTTCTTGATCATTACTACGTAGTCGCACATGCCGGGTATGTACGCCCCTCCTGCTGTGGAGTTGCCGAACACCAGAGCCACCGTCGGCACCCGAGCAGCAGAGCTTTGGGTGAGGTCCCTGAAACCTCGACCCCCGGGGATGAATATCTCCAACTGGGTAGGAAGATCGGCTCCGCCAGACTCTACTAGATGGATAGCGGGGAGCCGGTTCTCCTTGGCGATGTCGGCAGCCCTGCTGGCTTTCCGTAAGGTGTAGGGATTGGATGTTCCCCCCTTGACCGTAGGATCGCTGGCATTGATCACGCATTCGACGCCTTCCACTACGCCTATGCCGGTGACCACGCTGGCTCCGACGGTATAGTCGGTTCCCCAGGCGGCCAAAGGTGACAACTCTAGAAAGGGGGAGTCGGGATCTACGAGGGCCTCTATCCGTTCTCTGGCCAGTAGTTTGCCACGCTTTCTGTGTCTTTCTATGTAACGGTCCCCACCCCCTGCCCTGGCCAGAGCGAGTTGCTCTTCGACCTCTGCGAGCAGGAGGTCCATAGCGGCTTTGTTCTTGTCGTACTCCTCTGAGGAGGTGTTGATGGAGCTTCTCAATGTTGGCACAAGCGCTCTCCCGATCGTGTCCCTACCTTCTCCGGTCACCTAGATGAGTGCACCCACAGCCTTGCTCGGACATAGATGCATCCCATGGTGGCGTTGTATACATACTGTTCTGTTTCAGTGTTCTGCTTAGTTGAGCGTACTTTGAACGACTCTGCTCTTACAAGCGATAATGAATCCT
Source organism: Actinomycetota bacterium (assembly GCA_023489235.1). GTDB lineage: Bacteria > Actinomycetota > Acidimicrobiia > Acidimicrobiales > JAMDDE01 > JAMDDE01. The sequence continues at coordinate 10,682 of JAMDDE010000008.1, forward strand.
TATACCGGATCGAGGTAGGTCTCCTGCTCGTCTCCACCACCCAGCACTTGCAACTAACAAGTGAGAATGAACCTGCTCTACCAGGTAGGAGGATTAGCAGCAGGGACGCTGCTAGATTCGCAGAGTTGCTAGATTTTATGAGCGGTACCCATGGTGGAAGGGAGTTGCCGTGGAAGTTGTGGTCACATCCAAGAGACGGTTAGAGATATTCAGTGGACGCTCGCATCCATCTCTGGCCAGGGACATAGCTAGTTACCTGGGTGTCGAGCTAGGGGAGGCAAACCTCCGTGAGTTCGCTGATGGCGAGATTCACTGTCGATTCGGCTCGTCCATCCGAGGTAGCGATGTGTTCATAGTCCAGACCCACTGTGGTCCGGTGAACGACTCCTTGATGGAGCAGCTCATCATGATCGATGCGGCCAAGAGAGCCTCGGCAAGACGGATTACTGCAGTGTGCCCTTACTACGGCTACTCGAGACAGGACAGGAAGGCCACTGGCAGGGAGCCTATAACCGCCAAGCTGGTGGCAGACATGCTCACGGTGGCAGGAGCCGACCGAGTGATGAGCGTTGACCTGCATTCAGGGCAGATACAGGGATTCTTCAATGTTCCCTTTGACCACTTGACCGCTATGCCCGTCTTGGTGGACTACCTCAAGGCTCATGACCCTAGCGACATGGTCGTGGTTGCTCCCGACACAGGAAGGGTGAAGGTGGTGGAGAGGTTCAGCAGGCATTTGGGATGCGATCTGGCAGTTGTGCACAAGCGTCGTCCCAAGGGTGCTCCCAACCAGGTAGAGGCGTTGCACGTGGTTGGAGACGTGGCAGGTAGGCGCTGTGTGCTCATGGACGACATGGTGGATACGGCCGGGACGGTGTGTGCTGCAGCAGATCTACTGAGGAGCGAGGGTGCAGTTGATGTGTGGGCCATGGCCACTCACCCTATTCTCTCCGACCCGGCTACGGATCGGTTGAAGAACTCCTCGATATCCAAGGTGGTAGTGACGGACACCCTGCCAGTACCCGCTTCCAAGATGCTCCCCAAGATGGAGGTGCTCTCCGTAGCCAAGGTGATAGCCGATGCATTGGATGCTGTGTTCCGCGACACCTCCGTATCGGGTATATTCGGAGGCGAGAACCAAGCTTGAGCGCCAATCGGGTGCCAAGTCGTTAGAGGATGTTAGGAGCTGGAAGAGTTGCCAGACGTCTCCCTTGTAGCAGAGGTAGGTAGGCCAACCGGTACCCGCAACTCCCGTAGGTTGCGAGCGCAGGGCAAGATTCCTGCAGTGGTATACGGACATGGCATGGATGCCCTGCCTGTGGTCATTGATGCTAAGGAGTTGAGGGTAGCCCTGAGCACTGCTGCCGGTGCGAATGCCTTGCTCTCGTTGAAGGTGGGAGGCGAGCAGCACTTGGTGCTTGCCAGGGAGCTGCAGAGGCATCCCGTTCGCGGGTCGTTGCTTCATGTCGACTTCCAGGTAGTGCGGCGTGACGAGCTCATAGTCTCGGAGGTACCCATTGTCATCACGGGAGAGGCTCGGGATGTTCACCATGAGGGTGGAATAGTGGAGCAACAACTGTTCAATTTGACCGTTCGGGCTGTGCCATCAGATATCCCTTCGGCAATTACAGTCGATGTCAGCGGGCTCGAAGTCGGTTCTGTCATTAGGGTGGCAGATCTACCTCTTCCCCCAGGGGTGACTGCTGAGGTTGACGGTGATACAGTTGTCGTAGCCGGTCAAGTACTGCGGGCTAAGGCTGCCCAAGCGGGAGTGCAGCGAGAGGAAAGCAGTAGTGGTGCCGAGGGAGAGGTGGGTTAGCAAGAGCCTAGTGCTGGGCTTGCAACTTGCCTAAGGGGCTGTTCTTATGCGTCCTTTCTCACGTCGATCCGACTCTGACTTGTCCGATGCTGAGTTCCTGGTAGTTGGATTGGGCAATCCAGTAAAGGAGTTCGGGGGAACACGTCACAATTTGGGTGCGGATGCAGTAATTGCCGTTGCCAGTAGACATGCTGTCTCCTGGAGGAGGGGAGTTAAACTCATGGCTCAGATCGCTACGGTCACTATAGGTGGCCACAAGGTGGTTCTAGCCCGTCCGACAGGGTACATGAACGAGTCTGGCAAGGCTGTCCGTAGACTGCTCGATAGCTGTGACCTTGTTGATTTCAGCCACCTAGTGGTCGTCCACGACGAACTGGATTTACCGGTCGGACGAGTTAGGGTGAAGAACGGCGGTGGATTTGCTGGGCACAATGGCTTGAAGTCGGTAAGGGAGTGCATTGGACGAGCTGACTTCGTGCGAGTCCGTATCGGAGTTGGGAAACCGCCCGATCCCCGACACGGTGCCGATTACGTTCTCTCCAAGCCCGATGGGGAAGAGCGGGCCAAGTTGCACGCGGCTGTGCATACAGCAGCTGAGGCGATCGAGGTTATAGTTTCTGATGGGGTAGAACGGGCAATGAACAAGTTCAATGCTGTGGAGTGAGCGGCATCCTTTGTCTGACCATCGATGTGACGAGAACAGTGGAGGAGACGCCATCCAACCTGAAGAAAAAGAGGCCACCCCTTCTGAGGACGCTACTGTTCTCGGAGGAAAGGGCAGGCGATACCTCTCCCTTCGTTACTGGCTGTCCCGACCGTCAGGTGCTTCGGATGTAAAAGTACTAATAGCACTCCTTGTCGTTCCCCTTGTTGTGTTCGTAGTACCGGCCTTGTTGGGAGTACCCTTGGCGTTCGGTGACAATTTGAGCCAGGACTATCCTCTAAGAGTTCTGGTTGGAGGAGATCTAGCCTCACTGCACCTTCCGTTGTGGGATCCGTACATATGGAGCGGAGCACCGCTCCTAGCCGGTTTCAATGCTGGAGCTGTCTACCCCGCTACACTGCTCTTCTCCTTCTTGCCTCGGAACCTTGCCTGGGGCCTCAATCAAGCTTCAGTGTACATAGTAGGGGGTGTCGGCCTTTATGCCTTTCTTCGCTCCAACGCTCTTTCTTCCTTTGCATCTGGGCTAGGGGCAGCAACATTCTGTTATGGGGGGTTCATGGCTGCACAAACCCCTCATCTCGGCTTGGTCATGGCGACCGCCTGGATTCCATGGATTCTCTTTGCCTTGAAGAGGTCCGTAGATGCACTCCGAAGAACCCCTGCTACTGCCCCCGCTCCTACTGGCCCCTCGTCCATTGCTCCTCCTGCCTCCACCCCTGTCCCTGTCGGATCCGCTCCTATTGACCCCTCGGCGGATACCTCTCTCACCACCCCCACCTCTCCTCCTTCCGCTCCTATTGACCCCTCGGAGCACTCGGAAACGTTACTTGGGCGATTGGTCTGGTTCATAAAGGGGATACCTTATGAATGGGTAGCCGTGCTCGGCTTGAGCGTAGGTCTCCTCGGCTTGTCCGGTAGCCCGGAACCGCTGCTCGATGGGGCTATAGCAGTTGGGATCTATGCACTGTGGCTTCTTTGGAAGAGCAATGGGTATCGTATCAAGCTGTTTACTGCTTGGCTGCTCGGACTGTTCTTGGGGGCCATTCTGGCTCTGGCCCAGTGGCTTCCCGGAGCCATCTTCCAGGCTAGTTCGCAACGGGGTAGGGCCAACTACACTTACTTCGTCTCCGGCTCATTGGAGAAGGCTCTGACGGTGCTTCTTGTCGATCCGTTCATTCTGGGAACCGGCCATACCTATCCTCGACTGTTCTTCGGTGCCTGGGTAGCCAATCTACCCGAAGTAGCCAGTTATATGGGCATTCTTCCTCTTGTTGGCGTACTTGCCTTGTTGGTTAAAAAGCATCGGCAGTATCGGCGTGACCAAGGCCTTTTTGTTTGGTATCTCATTGGGGCGTTAGGACTGGTTTTGGCGTGGGGGCATTTCACTCCCTTAGGACACATTTTCTTCGACATCCCTTTCTACAATGCTCAACGACTGATAAACCGCAACTTGATGGAGGTAGATCTTGCCATAGCCATACTCTTTGCCTTTTGGTTGAACACTTTGTTCTCGACGGCTCCTGTTCCCAAGGCTGCAAATAGGGAGGTTGTTGAGGGTTCGACAATAGGGGTCGCCAAGGAGCCCAACGATCATGGTGGTCTCAGTAGAGCTGAGCAGTCTTGGGAAAAACTACCATCCTCTCACCGGCCGCAGGGTGTTCAGGATACAGGAGAAGCTCTCGACGAGCATGGGTGGTGGCGCAGATTGCCTGGAAGTTCGGAGTTGGCTTTGATGGCTATCCCAACCTTGATAGTCCTAGGGCTAAGCGGTGCATTCTTCTTCGATGGTCCGGCTTTGGTTAGGGAGCTCAGTTCCCCGTACAAGTTCACGGTCTCGTTTCTCCGACCCATGCTGTTGCTCGTAGGGGTGTATGTCTTGATTGCACTGCTTGGTTTCTCCGTGGCTGTTTATGCCTGCGTGAATGCCAAGAAGAGACCGCATTGGGCCAAATGGTTGATGGCCGTATTCGTCTTTCTTGACTTGGCTGTGTTCAACTTGAATCTCCAGGACGGTCCTTTGCCCAAATTACCTTCTGGGCAGAAAACCAGTTCGCTGGAGGCCTCCCTAGCCAAGCTAGTTCCCTTCGGTACTCGATTTGCTATCTATGACCCGTCCCAGAGAAATGAGGTCTCCCTCGACGAAGTAGGAAAGCCCGATCGTAATGTCTTGTATCATCTTCCCAGCGTTCAAGGGTATGGAGCTTTGGTGTCATCTAGATATGATCATGCTACGAGCACCCATACTCAGCTGAATCTGTCCCTGCAGGCATTGAGGAAAGGTACATTCAACCAACTTGCCCTGTCCGTCCTGCTTGTACCTTCCTCCGTATTCTCTCAAGTGGAGCCATCATTAGGGAGGATAGCTGATCTCCCCAGTTCATACTCCCATACGAAGTCGCCTGTTGTATCCGGCAAAGAGCCACCAAGATTCTCCGAGCGAACCACTGCATCACACTGGCGTTATCTGAAAAAGATCGGACCATTTCTTGCCTTCAGGAATACGACCGTTGATCCCCCTTGTCTCATCCGCTCTTTGAGGGGAGCGACCATTCCTGGAGCTGAGGCTCATCTCGAGTCGGTTGCCCCATGGGGGACCACGGTGATCAAGGAGTCCTCCCCAGTTCCAGCACTCCTGGTACGTAGTGAAACCTTCTACCCTGGATGGCATGCCACGATATTGAGCAAGAACAAGCCAGTTGCCACCTCTGCCGTGAGAAGATTCGGGGTGATTCAAGCGGTAGAGGTTCCCCCTGGATCGCATGAAGTAGTGCTCAACTATGGGCCAGCATCTGACTACCTAGCGATAACTATTTCACTTGTCGGTCTCTTGGCATCGGTCCTCTTGTTGATCGTAGGAGTACGGACAAGAGGTTTTCGCCGCGTTCTTGCTGGGCTAAAATAATTTTTATTGTTCTCAGTCGTAACAGTTTTCAATAGGACATAGATGTCGCTCTCTGCACTGTTAGCTCACGCACGCAAAGAGCCTGTTATCACGCGGGTGCTAGCGCACTTGAGAGATTCATACAATAATGGATCTTCCTCGGCTAGTGCTTCGGAGAAGGAAACAAAGGAAACAGTAGTAGCACTTCCTTCTCCTGCGGCTCCGTTAATCATTGCTTCGTTGGCTGTTTACTCGGACCGAAGCCCTTCATTGGTAGTTGCTCCAACATCGAGAGAGGCAGAACGTCTCCATCGGGAGCTCTCGATATTTGCCAATTGGGCAAGGGTAGAACTTTTCCCTGCATGGGAAACCCTACCTTTCGAACGGGTGAGCCCTTCGGTGAAAACCATGGGACAGAGACTTAAGTGCGTCTCTGCTTTGTCCCAAGAAGGATCTACAAGAGATAGACCGCTCATGGTAGTTACTTCGGTGAAGGCATTGTTGCAAAGGATGCCCGATCCGCGATCGCTTGGCGAGCCCGTTCATCTTGTCCTAGGCGAGGAGGTAGATAGGGATTGGCTATTGCATTGGTTGATCGATCATGGTTACCGTCGGGAGTACCAGGTAGAGCATCACGGAGAAGTGGCTGTTAGAGGCGGGATCATGGACATATTTCCTTCTACGGCTCCGCTCCCCATCCGTATCGAGCTATTCGGAGATGAAGTGGATCGTTTGAGCGAGTTCGACCTCTCCGATCAACGTTCAGTGGGCGAGTTGTCCGAGGCGGTCCTCTTTGGAGCCAGGGAGTTCTTGGTCGACGAGCAAGTGAAATCTGCTGCTCGCAGATTAGAAGAGCAGGAACCTTGGGGAAGAGAGGTCTGGGAACGCTTCTCCACGGGAGGATGCTTCGATGGCATGGAGTCTTGGCTCCCCTGGCTGGTCGATGAGACATACTTGCTCGTCGATCTCTTGAGAAGCACCGGCCTTGTTTTCATGGTCGATCCGGATCGCATTCATGACAGGGCCGAAGAGATCGTGGAAGAAGAGGATGAGCTGGTCCGAGCAATCATGTCCACCTGGGGCCTTGAGAGTTCTAGAAGTGTACCGCGACTCCATGTGGATCTAGAAGAGCTACGAGCTAAAGTTGTTGCTCCTGTGGTGTCGCTCCCTCCAGTACCCTCTGCCCCAGGTATGCAGAGGGTAGCGGTCTCCGACTGGGAACCGATACTTGGCAACGAGGAACGCTTGGCGAAACAGGTAAAGGAACTTCTCGATCAAGGATTCGTTCTTTATCTGTGTGCGAGCAGTCCTCAAGTGGCGGTCAAGCTGGTTTCCAGCATGGAGAACCTGGGAGTGTCTTCCAGGTTCTTTGTTGATGATCATTCAGCCCCTGGTAACTCCACACTCTCTTCAGCATCTGCAGCGAGGTCGTCTCCCCCCTATCCTCCAGTCCAGCAACCGGAGGTTGGGTCCAGTGAGCAGTTAGATCTCACCCCCTTGCCCCAGTCTCGGAGTCGTGCCCACCAGCAACCGGAGGTTGGGTCCAGTGAGCAGTTCGTAGGGGTAGAAGTTGTAGTAGCCGATCTAGAGACGGGATTCGTGCTCCCGAACATACATGTAGCAGTCCTCACCGAGTTCGATATAACTGGCAAGAAGCGATATCAAAGACCTGTTGCCCCTAAGGCTGTGAGACGGGTTGACGGATTTTTCGATGATCTGGAACCAGGCTCTTATGTAGTGCATGTTCATCATGGCATAGGACGATATGAGGGGATGGTGAAGCGTACAGTCGATGGAGTAGTCCGTGACTATCTCCTCCTGGCCTACAAGGGAAATGACCGGCTGTATGTTCCAGTTGACCAGATCGAGTTGATCACTCCTTATAGTGGAGGGGAAAGTCCAACTCTCAACCGGTTAGGTGGCTCGGATTGGCAACGCACACGTGCCAAGGCTAGAGCCGCTGTCCGCAAGGTGGCCAAGGAGCTCGTGGACCTCTATAGAGCCAGGGTGAGCGCCGAGGGGCATGCATTTTCTCCTGATACTCCGTGGCAGCGCGAGATGGAGGATGGTTTCGGCTATGTGGAGACCGAGGATCAGGCAAGGGCCATTGAAGAGGTCAAGTCTGACATGGAACGTCCAGTGCCGATGGATAGGCTGGTTTGTGGAGATGTCGGGTTCGGCAAGACGGAGATAGCCATAAGGGCAGTCTTCAAAGCAGTTCAGGACGGTAAACAAGCAGCCGTCTTAGTACCCACCACTCTCCTTGCCCAGCAGCACTACCAGACCTTCAGAGATCGTTTTGCCGAGTTCCCTGTGCGAGTGGAGATGCTCTCCAGGTTCCTAACCCCTTCACAAGCACGTCGTGTGGAAGAGGGAGTTGCCACTGGTGAAGTGGACGTGGTCATAGGCACTCATAGGTTGCTGTCGGACAGTGTACACTTTGCAAACCTTGGGCTGGTAGTGGTGGATGAGGAGCATCGTTTTGGCGTCAGTCACAAGGAGGCCTTGAAGAAGATGGCCATAGGGGTGGACGTCCTCACTCTTACTGCTAATCCTATACCAAGGACACTGGAGATGGGGCTGACCGGGATCAAGGATCTCTCCATACTCACTACGCCACCGGCTGAACGCCAACCAATTCTGACCTTTGTGGGGGAAATGGACGAGCAAGCGGTGAGCGAGGCGATCAGGAGAGAGTTGCTACGGGAGGGCCAGGTCTTCTACGTACATGATCGAGTTGACGATATAGAGAAAGTCGCCTCGCTCATTGCCGAACTGGTGCCACAAGCCAGAATTGGAATTGCTCACGGTCAGATGGAGGAGACTGCACTGGAAAAGGTCATGGAGGACTTTGCTACCAGGGAATTGGACGTGCTTGTCTGTACGACCATTGTGGAGTCAGGTATTGACATCCCTGCTGTGAACACATTGGTGGTTGATCGAGCCGATCGTCTCGGCCTAGGTCAGCTCCACCAGCTTCGCGGACGAGTTGGCAGACGAGGACAGCGCGCATACGCATATCTGTTCTATCCCCGCGGAGTAAAGCTCAGCGAAGAGGCCCATGAACGCCTGCGGACTATAGGTGAGCATACGGAACTGGGATCTGGATTCAAGATAGCCATGCGCGATCTCGAGATTCGAGGAGCAGGAAGCCTCCTTGGGGAGGATCAGTCCGGCCATATAGCAGCGGTGGGGTACGACCTGTATGTGAGGATGGTCAATGAAGCCGTTAATCTAGCCAAGGGGGAGATCCCCCCTCCTGTAGCCGAGGTTACAGTGGACATTCCTGTAGAGGCTCGCCTTCCCTCCGAGTACATAGAGAGGGAGGATCTTCGACTGGAGGGATATCGGCGTTTGGCCTCAGCCAGTACCAAGGATGAACTGGACGATATTCGAGCAGAGTGGGAAGATCGTTTTGGTCCGTTGCCCTCTCCGGCTCTGCGTCTCCTGGAGGTTGGCTTGTTGCGAGTGGAGATGAAACGGGCAGGGATTCGAGAAGTGACGGCAGTTCCCATTCATTTGAGGGGTTCTGGGCAAGCCGACTTCGGAGTCAGGATGAGCCCTGTAAAGCTTTCTGCTTCGGCAAGGATACGACTCAAGCGCCTTTACAACGGGGCACTCCTCAAGGAGGATGTGGTTCCTCCTCAACTCGTCTTGCCCTTGAAAAAGGATCAGCTCACCCCTTTGGGCTTGATGGACATCATTAGTAAACTATTTCCACCATTGAGCACTTCTGGTGTCGCTCCTGTTTGAGGACGGATGGTTAGTTCAGTCGTGTTGAGCATGAAAGCGCTTGGGCTCGTTCGCGGACCTCAGACCCTCATGAGGACGGATGGTTGATTCCGTCTTGCGGTCGATCTGCGCTGTGCCCGAAAGGCGACTAACATGCGATCAAGATGAAACGCTTTATTGGACTAATTGTGGTCTTGCTCGCTGTATTGGTCATAGCCGCAGGATGTGATGTAAATGTTGCTCCCTATGCTGCTCAGGTGAACGGGGCTACGATATCTCGTTCACAACTTCAAGCAGATGTAAAGGCCATAGGGGACAGTCCTGCCTATCAATGCGTCTTGGGGTTTGCTCCCAGTGGTTCTTCGAGTGTGAGGGGCCAGGGGTCTCATACCTACAAGAGCACCTTCGTTGACAGCGTCCTCGGGAACCTCATCGAGATAGAGCTAGTATCTCAGGCCCTAGCCAAGCACCACATACCCGTAACTCCTGCCGACTACAGGTTAGCCCGAGCTCAGGAACTATCCTTCCTTGAGCCCAGTGGGTCTCCTGGAGGGCCTGGATCCTCTTGCACTACTGTCGGGTCCAAGCTTCTCGCCCAGCTCCCTCCCTCTTACCAACGTGAGCAGATCGATAATCGTGCCAAGGTCATGGCTCTCCTATCCGGTATGTTCGGCGCCAATCTGAGTCCTGAGGGCGTGAACACTTACTACAAGACCCATGCAAGCCAATTCGTGGAGGTGTGCTTGAGTGGCATCTTGGTGTCCAGCCAAGCCAAGGCCGCTCAGATAAGTGCTCAGTTGGCCAAAGGGGCCAGTTTCGCTGCTCTGGCCAAGGCGGATTCAGAGGATTCGACCAGTGCGGCACATGGAGGACGGATCGGATGCTTTGGTCCCGGCTCTTCTGCTTACAGCACGGTGGAAGGACTGGTCAAGGGACTTCCTACCGGTCAAGTAAGCAAACCTACTCAAACTTCGGCAGGGTGGGTGCTACTAGAGGTGAATTCGAGAAACCAGCTCCCTGTCTCGGCAGTGAGCGGTTTGATAAGAGAGCAAATTGTTTCCGATCACGCCACTGCATTCAGTAATTACTTGAACAGAGTGGCCAGGAAGGCGAGTATAGTGGTGGATCCTAGGTACGGTAGGTGGGTAGCTACCTCCAAGGTGCTTGGCGTCCTGCCTCCAAAGGCCCCTCCCTCCAATGTGGTGCCCCTGGAAGGCTGAACGTACGGAACGCTGTCATATTGGACATGCATGGAACTCGAGCTACTCAAGCTCCCAATAACTCCAAACCCCGTGTTGTGATAGTGGGACTAGGTCCGGCAGGAGCAGAGCTGGTTCCTGCTCCTGCGAGGGCTGCGTTGCGCAACTCCAAGGTCGCCTTCTTGCGTACCAGGAATCATCCGGCTGCAGAGGAGTTCTCCGATGTGGCCTCGTTCGACTACATCTACGAAGAATCAGCTAGTTTCGAGGAGGTTTACCGCTCTATCGCTGCTAGGGTTATAGAGGCCGCTCATGAGTTCGGCGAGGCCGTGTATGCCGTGCCTGGTTCACCGCTCATCGCGGAAAGGAGCGTGGAGCTAATTCGAGCAGACGACACCGTCGAGACAGAACTAGTCCTGGCGCCTTCCTTCCTGGACTTAGCTTGGGAGAGGCTTGGTCGTGATCCGCTATCGGATGGTGTGCGCTTGATCGATGCAACGGAGTTCGCCACTATGGCTGCGGGTGCAAGTGGTCCTCTCTTAGTGGCCCAGTGTTGGTCACAGGAGATCTTGTCCAACATCAAGCTCTCCGTGGACGACGAACCTGTCGTTTCCGTTGTAGTCCTCTCCCATCTTGGTTTGGCGGACGAGACAGTGTACGAACTTCCCTGGGACGAACTGGACCGTTCGATAAGGGCTGATCATTTGACCTCGCTGTTCATTCCAAAAATGGTCGATCCTGTAGGCTCTCACCTTGTTCGCCTGGATGAGGTGGTGCACCAATTGCGCCAGCGTTGCCCGTGGGACAGGAAGCAAACTCATGGCTCTCTGGTGCCTCAGCTCATGGAGGAAGCCTATGAGGTTGTAGATGCCATAACGGAAGTGAGCAATCTCGAGGATGATAGCTCGGCCTCGCTAGCCTATGAGCACCTGGAGGAAGAGCTGGGGGACCTCCTCTTGCATATCTACATGCACTCGGTGATAGCTGCTGAGCAAGGGTGGTTCACCCTGAGCGATGTAGCTAGAAGATTGGTAAACAAGCTTGTATATCGTCATCCTCATGTATTTGGGGATACACAAGTCTCGGGTATCGACGAGGTAGTTGCCAACTGGGAGGAGCTGAAGCAAAAAGAGAAACCTACTAGGAGTCTCGAACAGGCACTGGGCACAGCCATCCCATCCCTGATTGTAGCAGCAAAGGTGCTTGCCAGAGCCGATGCCGAGGGAGTGAGCCCCCTCTGGTTGGAGCGGGGACGAATGGCCTTGTCGAAGCTGATGGCTAGAGAAGAGACTGGTAGAGATCCCCTTGGAGGTCATTCAACCGATCCATTCAAGGATGCAGAGGTGCTGGAGGAGGATGCAGAGCTGCTAGTTGGTTGGGCTCTTTTTTACTCAGCCGGCTTGGCCGTCAAGCAAGGGGTGGACGCAGAAACGGCACTGCGGCGCTTGGCTGTCTCCCTTGCCAAGCAGCTATGAATACCTCCCGTCCTGATCTGCTGCTTCTCTTGACCCATTTATTTGGGTTTGTGAATACCTTGGGCGATACTTGGGAGTAAACACCAAATGTACCTGGAGAGCATATCTACAGCTTCTCGTGCTCTTGTATCGACTAGATAAAGGACCTCCCATCGCTGGATAATATACCCATTACCTCATCTGAACTGATATGACAGTACCAATGAGTAGTTTTCGAGGGGGAAAGA
>JAMDDE010000013.1 GCA_023489235.1 Actinomycetota bacterium
GCATGAGGTAGTCTATGCGAGATTCCGGATGCCAAGCTTTATCAGCAAAAGGAGCATCGAAAAAAGAAGCTGTCTCGTACACTCCAGGAACGAGTCGTTCCTTTATGCGAGCCAGGAATATCTGACGTCCTTCCTCTACAGCTTCATCCATGAACTGCAAGAAGTACTCCAACCCTTCGTTGGCTATGACCCGTTCGACGGCTTCTTTTATGATGTAGCATCCAGCGACCCGGCACTTTTCGTCGAGAGCCCAGTACACCGGGGTACGCGTGGAGAGAGAAGCGCGTATCTGCCAATCTTTGTGGAGCGCATGGTTCGTTCCTACTTTTTCACAGGTCACATAGAACCCATCTTCGAAACGGTTGGCACTAGCTACTGGGTCGTGTCCTGGAGTTCCAGCTCCAATATCTACCTGATGAGCAGTTCCCCCAGCCCATCCAATCAAACGATCTCCATGGAAAAGAGGGATGATGGTATGCACATCAGTAGTATGCACGTTGCCCAACGTAGGGTCATTGTTGCAGAATATGTCTCCATCATGAATTCCTGGAGCCTCTTCATAGCCTTGACGGATCATGTATTTGATCCCCTCGGACATGGTATGCACATGGGTAATTATCCCTGTGGAGACTACTACAGAATCACCTTCCGGGGTATAAAGGGCGAAGCAGAGTTCCCCAATGTTGCGAACTATAGGTGATGCGGATATGTGAAGAGCGGTCTCCCTAGCGGATACCAACGCTCCACGCAGCTCAGCCCAGACACGTTCGTATCTGAAATGGTCGGCTTTTTTGAGTTGTAGTTCCTTTATGCCCTTGTAGTGACCTGTTTCTCGGTATGCTTGCTCTGCTTTGGCAAGCCGATCAACAAGTTTTTGACCCGTCGACTCAGCAGAAGGTGTTTGTACAGTTGTCATCTCAGCTCCTTTGTAGTTCGAATACTCTGAAACGGTCCAGAAACGCTTGGTAACCAGAGGGAATATAAAAAGTGGTGGCGGGAGCCTCGATCACGGACGGCCCTACAACAAGATTGCCAGAGACGAGCTCGTCCATCTCATAGATACGGGCTTCTCTCCAATTGCCCTCGAACACCTTTCTCACCCCTTTTTCTGCAGTGCTTGGTGGCGCTGCGGATGCTAGTGGATACTCTGGTATCACCGGTTTCTCGGTTGGGTATACTCCTACGGCAATTGCCTTGGTGATGAAGTACCCTGACTCAGGACTCTTGGCAGCTCTGGCAAATATTTTCTCGAACAAGGAATCGAAATCCTCTATGAGCTTGCCTATTGCTGCGTCAGCATCCTGATTCTGCAAAGGCATCTGGACTTCCAGGTCATCTAACATGCCAAAGTACTGCATTCGAACACTTTGGACGATGCTTACTTCAGCAGGATCAATGCCATCCCGTTTGGCATCGTCTTGGATGCGTCGTGCCAGTTCATCCCAGGTTTGACGCAATATTCCCATGATCTCCTGGCGATTCCCAGTAGGAGGAATGAGTACATCTACCGAACGATCGTATCTATAGGTGTAGTCGGCACAAGCGCATCCAAAGGCAGAAAAGGCAGCGGCCCAACTAGGCACTCGAACGGCCTGAAACTCAAGATTTCCTACGTATCCTGCTACATGTAAAGGCCCTCCACCACCATAAGCGAACATCTGGTAATTCTCTGGGGAATACCCCATACCTAGGATCATGCCGACCAGATGATCGCGCATCTCAGTCTCCAAAAGTTTTACTACCCCATAAGCGGTATCCTCTACGCTCTTGCCACCTAGGGGCTCGCTCAACTGCTCCTGAATGGTCCGACGAGCACGGTCCAAGTCGAGTTCCACCGAACCACCGAGGAAGTACTCAGGGTTGAGATAACCGAGCACCAAGTCACAATCGGTGATGGACGGAACCTCTTCACCTCCAGGGAGCCAACTAACCCCTAGCCTACTGCCGGCTGAATCAGGACCTAGGGTTATTCGCTTGACTGCAGGATCGACACGAACTCTTGTCCCTGTGCCAGCTCCTATCGAGTCCATGGCTACAGTTGGAATGGCCAGGAGGAATCTTGCGACAGTTGGCTCTGTTCTAGTAGCCACTTGCCTCTCTGATATCAGACCAACATCAAAGCTAGTACCACCTACATCGCTGCATACCACATTGGTTGTGGCATATAGTTCGGCTAGTCGTCGTGCACCTAGTATTCCCCCTATGGGGCCGGACACCAAGGTTGAAACGAGAGAGTCATGATCAGGAGATATGGTTCCGCCATAAGAAGTAAGCACCCTGACAGCAGCCTTGGAACCAACATCCCTGCTCAGCCTCTCTCCTACACTGCGAAGCTGACGACGGCTGGGTCGAGCAGCATAGACCTCGACCAATAACGTGTTCAACCTAGCCAAGTCGCCTCGGATGGGCGTATGCGTAGAAGATATGAATACAGGTACGTCCATGCCTCGCCTGTACACTTCTTCCTCTGCTATCCGAGCTACCTCCTGTTCATGGCGAGGATCTCGGTAGGAGTAGAGCAGTGATACGACAATGGCGGTAACGTCTTGATCCAAGAGGTAGTTGACTGCATCCCTAGCTTCGTCTTGATAGAGGGGTATGACCTCTTCTCCAAAGAAACTTATTCGCCCTCGTACCCCTCTAATATGCTTACGGGGTACTAGTGGCTCGTTGTGCACATGGGTGACTACATGCAAGCGATCTGAGTAAGCATACCCGGCATAGGTTTGCACCGCTCGTTCCAACTGGAGGTAGTCCTCCATGCCAGCCGTCACTATTACCCCTATGCGTTCATCACTGGTTCGTTCCAGGAGTCTGTTGAGCATAGAGGTGCCGGAGTAGACTACAGCGCGTAGATGGGGCCCGGCGTCCTCTGCATCTGTCTCCCAATAGTGCAAGCTGTCACGGAACGATTCAAGCACGCCCAAGCTCTCATCCTCGGGGGTCGTTTGAGCTTTGCCAATGGTAAAAGACCCCTCGTCGTCTACGACAAAGGTATCCGTCATTGTCCCTCCAGCGTCAATGGCAAGAATTACTGGCGTACCGTGCTTGGAAGTCATGGATCAAGCCCCCTCTTCGTTTGCGTTTCCTGCAAATGCGAATGCTATATTCCAGGATCGTATGCTTGACCAGGTGCTCAAGCAATGTAGTTATTGCACAAAATTATTCGTCTGTACTGTACGAGAGATACAAAAAAGCCTGGGCTTCGTCTTCCCCGAGGCTATGTTCGTAATGAAGCCCTGTTGACAGAACTGTTGACAGAGGTCGTGTTTACAATAGAGCACATGGAGGGGAGTGGAGCTGAACGATATCTTTCTTGAAGCATATCTATCCGTAGCGGAACGCTACCATGCCTTAATGGTCAGTAGGGACACTGGGGTTCTATGCCAAGCTGGGGCAGAACTCGCTCGTTGGGTACTGAACACCGATGTGGCTTGGTGTGCAGAGTTGGTCGGAAATGAACTGGTTATTTCTGGTTACACAGGTTTGAGAGGTCCGGAAATGGCTCGTTCATGGCGCCTCCCACTCGGGTCCGGTATCGGGGGGTGGGTGGCACAGGAGGGACGAGTCGCTGTCATTCGCGACTATCTGCATGACCCACGACGTCTATCCCCTGTAAAGTCAATAATTGACTCAGAAGAGCTGCGTTCAGGAATAGTGGCACCACTAAGGGATGGAGTGCATGGTGATCATGTACTCGGTGTCGTGTACGTAGCAGACAGGCAGTTACGTGAGTTCAACACGAGTGAGGTGCAAGTCACTGCTTCTCTAGCTTGTGACATAGGGGCAGCCCTAACAAAAGTACGCCAGGAACGTGAAAACCAGTTATGCCTCTCTCACCTTGCTCAACAGCTCTCCAAAACCGAGAGGAGCTTAGAGGTGATTGGACGTATAACAGAAATGCTTGCAAACAACAGTGATCTCCGTGCCGCCATGGAGATCGCTGTTGCTCATCTTGGTTCCGAGTACTTCCCAATAGAGCTGTCCCTTCTGGACGAGGTCGGACATGAGCTGATCAATGTCTATTCGAAGAACGAAGTCGAAGATTCAACTGATCTTGCCGAAGCCGTCACAGAGAAGCTCTATTCTCTAGTAGCGGGTCGACGCAGACTGGGATTGTTACGTGTTAAGCTAGGCGCTGAGCTGGATGAGCTGCATGCAGCAGTTGTCAAGCAGCTTGCATCTCTGTTCGTCCTTGAACTACTTCATCAAAGAAGCTCTCTCGATGTGGAGCTGCAACTCCACTCCAGCGTACTGGACGACTTGCTCAAGGGAAACATCAATGAAAAAGACGCCGTTGCTAGGGCTGCACTCATAGGATTGAATCTACATTCTCCTCATTTTGTGGCTGCTGTAGGTGGTTATGTGGGAAGCCATACCGGGATTCCTCCGGTGCTGACCAAACCGGTGGTGGAGGCAGTTGCTTCTGCTGCACAACGTCATTATCCACATCCGCTGATCACGGTTCACGATGGAGTTGCATACATTGTATTGGAAAGTTCGGATCGTCTCTACCAAGAATCAACCGTCACGCTAGAAACGCTTGTCCGGACAGCAAGTTCCCTCGCCGGTGGGATGGGCCTGTCGGCTGGAGTAGGGAGACTATGCTTGAGCCCCACGGACTTTGCTGAATCAGCCAGGGACGCCCTCTTGGCCTTGGAGGTGGCCAGGACTCAACCACACGAGAACAAAGTAGTCAACACTGAAGATCTGGGGTCCTATGCTGTACTAGCTCACTCTATCAGCTCGAAAGTTCTTGAGTCGTTACATGACAAAGTACTGGCTCCGCTCATCCAAGCAGATAAGCGAGGGCATGATTATTTGACTACTTTGAATACCTATC
>JAMDDE010000039.1 GCA_023489235.1 Actinomycetota bacterium
TTTTATCCCCTGTCGAGCTAGGCTCTTTGATAGTCGTATGCATTCCGTGTGTCATACTCACTTTATATGTCTTATGTGGATATCGAGTTTCGTGTTGGCAGGAGCGAGGCGGGATCAATGGCCCTGTGGTGCTACTTATGTGGAGATTTGAGCTTCATTCCTGCCTATGCAATTAGGAACAGGAGGAGATGTCATGGAAAAATCTTATGATCTGGCAGTCATAGGCGGTGGTGGCGGAGGCTATCCTGCTGCGTTCCAGATTGCTAAAACAGGGCGCTCAGTCATCATGGTTGATGAAAAAGGAAATCTCGGCGGCAACTGCCTTTATGAAGGCTGTATCCCTTCCAAGGCTGTTCGTGAGGCAGCATTGGCATGGCGAGAAGCTGGAAGGTCTTCGTTCTTCGGATTAAACGTATCCCCGAAGGAAGCAGATTGGCAGAGCATTACCTCCTACAAAGATGGTGTCCAAGAACGACGGTACGCTCAGCACAAAGCCGAGATAGAGGAGGAACCCAATCTTACCTTCATCAGGGGGAGGGGCAAGCTGATCGATGCAAACCATGTTGAGATAACCGACTGGGACGCAGATGACACCTTTCGGGTCAAGGCCTCTTACATACTGATAGCTACTGGTTCAACCGCTACGGAGCTACCCATAGATGGATTCGAGATGACTTGGAACCATCACGACCTCTATTCTTTCCAAGACACCAAAGATGCACTACCTTCCAGTATGGTGATACTAGGCGGGGGATACATTGGCGTTGAAGCTGCTTATCAACTGTCTGACTTAGGGATCAAGGTAACGGTAGTGGAGATGTTGCCTACCATACTCTCCGGTATGGATAGAGATCTGTCCGCTACTATCGAGGCCAACTTGAAGAAGCAAGTAGATCTTCATACAGGTATACGGGTGACGGGGATAGCAGAGGTCGAGAAGGGTCGTTATGTGGTCAAGGGGGTAAGAGAGGAGGACGACAAGGAGTTGGAATGGGCAGCGGGAGCCGTGCTTGCTGCTGCTGGGAGAAGGCCGTTCATCCCATCCGACTTAGGGCTTGATCTGGTAGGAATCGAGCATGGTGCTCATGGGATCCTGACAGATACCAGAATGCACACCAATGTACCTCATATTTATGCTGCAGGAGATGTTAATGGACAGTCCATGTTGTTCCACTCCGCTGTAAGAATGAGTGAAATAGTCGCTAAAGATATCCTTGCCGGTCCCTTCATGGACGATTTCTTTGATCCTGTTGAAATCCCTGCTACAGTGTTTTCTTCTCCTGAAGGGTTGTCCGTTGGACTCACAACTGAACATGCAGAGCAAAGGGGGATTAGGGTAGACGAGATCGTGCGACACATGGGCAAGGAGGCTAGAGCACAGATCGTTGGCGAGCTGGAAGGGTTCATCAAACTCGTAATTGCCAGGAGAACCGGTCGTATCGTCGGCATTCACGGTGTGGGGGCTGACGCTGCCTCCCTCTCTGCAGTTGCCCATATGGCCGTGAGGTTAGGTCTTACCGTAGATCAGTTGGGCCGGATGACTTTTCCTCATCCAACTCAATTCGAGATATTCGATCGCTTAGCTAGATCCGTTTAGTAGGTGGTGCTCGGGGAGTGGAGACCGTAGAGCTGGTCAGCGCCAATGGTGTCATGACCATTGTCATGAACCGTCCAGAAAAGAAGAACGCTATCAATAACTTGATGTGGAGCGAGCTTCTCCAATCTTTTCACATTGCCGAGTTGGATGATGACGTACGCGTCGTGGTCTTGACTGGCAGGGGTGGCAACTTCTGCTCCGGGGCAGATCTGGCTGATCCGGTAAGAGGTGAAGGATCCCCGTATCGCCATCAACTTCTACGAATGCGACGGATTGGGATGACTATAGCCGCCTTGCACAATCTGAGCAAACCAACTATAGCCAAGGTAAAGGGAGTAGCCATCGGTGCTGGTATGGGTTTGGCTTTGGGCTGTGACTTAGTGCTGGCCTCGCAGGATGCAGTGTTTTCTGCGATTTTTTCCAAACGGGGACTGTCACCAGATGGAGGCATATCCTGGCTACTACCACGAATCGTGGGTTTACAAAAAGCAAAGGAGCTAGCCTTCTTCGGCGAGATGATCAATGCCGAGGAGGGGATGAGTATTGGACTTGTCAACAGGGTAATTGCCAACAATGAGTTGGATGCCGTAGTGGATGAGTGGGCCACAAGGCTCAGGAACGGGCCACCAATAGCCTTGTCCATGACCAAAAGACTCCTCAATACCAGTTTCACTGTCTCCTTCGACGAGGCACTTGACGCCGAGGCGACTACTCAAACGGTTAATCTGTACAGCTTCGACACAGAAGAGGCAATACGAGCGTTCGCAGAAAAGCGTATCCCTCATTTCGAAGGGTATTGAGAACGGTATTGATAGAGGCCTTATCGACGGGCTCCGGACCATAACCAAGAAAAGCGCACCCTCGCTTCGAACGGTATTGATACACCTTTGATGTACGTTTGCAAGGGGTCGTAGGAGACGCATCATGGATAAGCAATTTCGTGGTCAAGGATCCACATCTATACACCTCCACGATGCTAACCGATCGGCCCCCTGTGGAGTCGGTAGCTGCTCTTAGATGAGTTGATCATCAAAGAGCTACATGTATGGGAGGGGTTTTGAACGCTCATATATCATCAGCAATTCTTACTGGTACGCGTGGTTATCCAATCATAGTGGAGGTCCAAGTGGTCAATGGGCTGCCTAGCTTCACCATGGTGGGACTTCCCGATGCTGCTTGCAAGGAATCACGCGACCGAGTTCGCTCAGCTATTTTATCAAGCGGTTTCAAATGGCCCCAACGCCGCATTACCGTAAACCTTGCTCCGTCTGGAGTACGCAAAGCAGGAGCTGGTTTGGACCTCTCTATCGCTGTCGGCATTCTAACAGCCTCAGCTGAGCTTGCTCCCAGTCAGGTTGATGGGTATGGGTTCATTGGAGAGCTCGGGTTGGATGGTACATTACGGCAGGTCAGTGGCATTATACCTCTTGTAGATGCACTT
Organism: Actinomycetota bacterium; assembly: GCA_023489235.1. Taxonomy (GTDB): domain Bacteria; phylum Actinomycetota; class Acidimicrobiia; order Acidimicrobiales; family JAMDDE01; genus JAMDDE01. The sequence continues at coordinate 3,039 of JAMDDE010000039.1, forward strand.
AATGATAGCGGGTTGAGTACTGCCGGTATCATCCTGTCCAGTCAATGCCGTTACGAAACATTCCTCTCTGAACTGCATCAGTTGAGATGGGCAAATAACTTGCGTGAGGTGGTGGATTGTCTCAAGGATGTATCCAAGTGGCAGCAGTTACCCTCTCTAGAAGGTGATTTTGAGAACCACCTGCACATGCAGTTGGGAACTTCTCCGAATCGCTTGATCAATACTGACAGGGGTGCTATAGGCTATTTAGATAATTATCATAATATTTATGATCAAGATTATTCTGGCGAGCACTTGGATATGGCTGATGTTCGCGGGCAACGAGTAGGTAGACGTGCTGTAGAGGTGGCAGCAACAGGTGGACATCACTTGTTGATGATTGGTCCACCTGGTTCCGGCAAAACCATGCTTGCTCGCCGGCTTCCAGGAATTTTGCCTAGTTTGAGTAGGGATGAGGCGCTTGAGGTCAGTAAGGTGTATTCAGCAGCAGGAAAGTATTGGGCCGCGAGCGAGTTGGGGAGCAATCCACCATTCCGTGCTCCGCACCACGGCGCCTCTAGTGTGTCTCTAGTGGGAGGAGGCAGTAGCTCTATGCGTCCAGGGGAGATCAGTCTTGCCCATAGAGGAGTGTTGTTCCTGGATGAGATGGGCGAGTTCCCCTCCTCGGTACTCGATTCCTTGCGAGAGCCCCTGGAGGAGGGTGTAGTTCGGGTAAGCAGGGCCAAAGCCACGGAGGTCTTCCCGGCCCGATTTCTATTAGTGGCGGCAATGAACCCCTGTCCCTGTGGAGAAGGTGGAATTCTTGGAGCTTGCCGTTGCAGCGAAGCGGTTAGATCGAGGTACCTGCGCCGTCTATCCGGTCCGCTGTTGGATAGGTTTGACCTTGTTGTAATACTGACGCGTCCCTCTGCTGAAGATTTACTCGGCAGCGAGCCGATGGAGTCATCTGAGGTAGTGGCGAAAAGGGTGGCCAATGCTCGAGCGAAAGCAAACAGACGAGGAGCGAGGTGTAATGCGGAGCTAGCCGGCGAGAGACTGAATAACTACGTACCTCTCTCTTATGCAGCGAGATCGATACTCGAAGAACGGTTGCGAGCGGGGACATTGAGCGCAAGGGGCGTTGATCGGGTGAAGCGAATAGCATTGACCATCGCCGATCTGGAAGGATCAACTGAGGTGATCGAAGACATTCATATAGCCGAGGCCCTGGAGCTCCGTGCTAACAGGAATGCTCTTATGTCTGGAATTGGATACTAAAGCGAGGTCATGGATGTGGAGTGCTGACCGCATGGTGACCGAGGAAGGTGTCCTAGGCTTTGATGACCAAGAAAAAACATTTCTTGTAGGACTTTCCTCCTTGCCTGGCATAGGAGTTAAGCAACTATGGAAGCTCATAGCAGGCATGAAGCCTAGCCAAGCATGGGAGTTATTGGGCAAGAAAAAACATCCTCGAGACCAAGAGGGACATTGGGGGAGATATGTTTTGGAAACTGATCCATTCACACTGTACAAACGCCATCTTCGAGCGGGTATAG
>JAMDDE010000058.1 GCA_023489235.1 Actinomycetota bacterium
GATGGAACTTATCGCGTGACATCCAAGGGTCAGGGTATTGGACGATTCTGTCAGCTCGGCACATTTTCACCTTATGTGACAGTTCACGAGGCCTCGGTTGTGAAAGTTGATCCCACCATCCCGCTCGACGTTGCGGCCTTAGTTGGATGCGGTGTCCCTACTGGATACGGATCAGCAGTCTATGCCGCTCAAGTGCAGCCTGGAGATACGTGTGTCGTTGTCGGCATCGGAGGCGTCGGTATCAATGCCGTACAAGGTGCCCGTATTGCGGGTGCGGAGATCATCGTTGCTGTCGATCCAGTAGAGATGAAGCACTCCATGGCTCAGCAGTGCGGTGCTACGCATGTCACAGACTCCATCGAGAAGGCTCTGGATATCGTGCGTGAGTTAACTTTGGGGAGAATGGCAGACAGTGCAATATTGACGGTTGGCATTCCCAGTGGTGACCAAGTGCAGAGCCTACTTCAGTTGGTTAAGAAGAACGGCAGAGCTGTCGTCACTGCAGTTGCTCCGTGGCAGACGACGGAGGTGTCGTTAAACCTCCAGGAGTTCGTCAACTATCAGAAACAACTCATTGGCGTCATGTTTGGTTGGTCCAATCCCCGATATGACATTCCCCGAATTCTACGCTTGTACCAGCATGGCAAATTATTTCTCGATCAGTTGATAACTCATAGGTATTCGCTTGATCAAATAAACGACGGTTATCGTGATTTGTTGGAGGGGCGCAATCTGCGAGGTCTAATCGATTATGAATATTCATGAGCTTGATTGGTTAAAGCAATGGAGCATATGTCCACAACCTCTCAATCTTGACCCATGAGAGTCTGCCTGATGGTCGAAGGGCAAGAGGGAGTGACTTGGCTGGAGTGGATGGAGATTGCGTCAACTTGCGAGAGATACGGGTTCGATGGGCTGTTTCGCTCCGATCATTATCAATCACTACGGGCAAATGTGTCGTCAGGCTCTCTTGATGCATGGACGGTAATTGCAGCTCTTGCAACGCAAACAAAGCAGATTCGTTTGGGAACACTGGTTTCCCCAGTTACCTTTCGTCATCCAGCAGTACTAGCTAAGTCGGTTGCTGCAGTCGACCATATCTCTGGAGGGCGCGTAGAGGTTGGACTAGGTGCCGGGTGGTACGAGCGAGAGCACAGTACCTTCGGTATTGCTTTCCCGTCCAATAGCAAACGCCTGGACATACTCAGTGAACAGGTCGAGATCATCTGTCGACTTCTCGATCGTCACGAAACACAAGTGACGTTTCATGGGACCTACTATCACCTGGAGGAGTGCGAGGCTTTGCCAGTTCCTCTGCAAGATCCGCGTCCACCTCTGATTCTTGGAGGACAGGCTGGTCCACGTGCCAGCCGTTTGGCTGCACGCTGGGCTAATGAATACAACGTACTATTCTGGGGATCTACTGCTTGCCGAGAAGCGCGACACCGACTTGATGATGCTTGTAACGAGGTCGGACGCGATCCTTCTACGCTGACGATGTCGCTGATGACGGGAGCAGTCATAGGCACGACCACACATGAGGTAGAACTCCAGGTGAGAAGCCTCATGGATTATGCGGGCGAGAGTGGCAGCGTGGCTGCTTACACCGAGTACCTACGGGGTAGAGGTTGGATCGTGGGGCAGACAAACGAAGTGCTAGAACAGCTTGCCTTACTCGCTAACGCAGGAGTTACACGCGTGATGCTCCAGATGGCACCGTACAACTACGTAGAAAACATAGAGCTTCTTGGTAGTGAAATCGTAACCGAAGCGGCTACCACCTACTAATTCCTCTATGATTTAAGCCAGCAGATACCACTTGCAGACATGCCCACTGCAGGAAGCTTGAACCTTGGACACACTGAGATAGCCCATGATGATAGGAAATTATTGAAATGGTTAGTTAAAGGGCATGACGTCCTAAGGGCACCGCAGGGTGTCGGAGGGGGGACTTGAACCCCCACGCCCTTGCGGGCACTAGCCCCTCAAGCTAGCGCGTCTGCCTATTCCGCCACTCCGACTGGTCTTGAAGTTCACTACTTGCTAAAGGATCTGAGAACAGCCTATCTGATCCTACATATCTCATACGAACTCGCAGAGAAGCAACCTCTAGGAGTACATCATAGATCAAGCAATGAACTCAAGTTGTCTTGGCTTACTCCCTCGATATGCAGTATTTTTTTACGTCCCGTCTTTCCTGAATGGATAGTGATCTGGTTCTTGGGCACATGCAATGTCTTGGCTAGGAATGCTATGAGTGCCTCATTGGCTTTGTTGTTCACTGGAGGGGCATTCAGTTCAATAGTGAGCACGTCATCCACATAGGAGACGAGGCGGGTGATGGATGCCCGAGGCTTTACCCGGACCTCTAGGATCACCGATTGATCTGTCACAGACGTATTCTAAACCAGCAATAAGAAGTCCCTACCATCTATACAACGAAAGGAAGGATGAGAGGTTCGCCTCGGTGCTGTGAAAGTGCTGAATTGGGTGAAGCACTGCTCATGGTTTAGAGTAACCCTGTTGACTTGAAAGATGAGGAGGTGTGCAAATGGGCGGAATCTGTGATGGGCGCGTGGTGATAGTAACTGGAGCAGGACGTGGCATTGGGAAGGGACATGCTCTTGAGTTCGCCAGACAAGGAGCGAAGGTTGTCGTCAACGATCTAGGGGCTGAAGTGGATGGAACCGGCAGCTCCACCGGGCCGGCAGGGGAGGTTGTAGATGAGATACGAGCCATGGGTGGAGAGGCAGTGGCCAATGGAGATGACGTGTCCAGCTGGGAGGGCGCAAGTCATTTGATCAACACTACCATAGAGACCTTTGGGGGCTTGGATGTGGTAGTCAACAACGCGGGCATTTTGCGTGATCGTATGTTGGTCAATATGACCGAACAGGAGTGGGATGCCGTAATTGCAGTACACCTCAAGGGCACCTTTGCAATGATGCATTGGGCAGCTGCTTATTGGCGTGAGCGTTCAAAGGCGGGAAAAGAGAACGATGCTCGTATAATCAATACTACATCTGCCTCTGGGATATACGGCAATATTGGTCAGAGCAACTATGGAGCGGCCAAGGCGGGTATTGCCTCTTTAACCATCATTGGATCGATGGAACTTGGTCGATATGGGGTCACCGTGAACGCAATTGCTCCAGCGGCACTTACAAGGATGACAGAGGGGCTAGAGGTAATACAGTCCGCGGGAGGCAAGAGGACGGATGAACCTAGTTCTGGTGAGTTCGACCCGCTTGCCCCGGATAACATAGCTCCTCTTGTAGTTTGGCTTGGCAGTAGCGAATCACGGAGAGTAACCGGTAGGGTCTTCAATGTTGTAGGTGGCTTGATCAGTGTGGCGGAGGGGTGGCATGCAGGCCCATCCGCATCCAAGGACTCCAGATGGGATCCAGCCGAGCTTGGTGAGATAATTGAGGATCTCGTTTCCAAAGCAGCACCAAATGCTGATATGACTGGCAGCATACCAGGTCGATAATGTTGCGAAGAATGTGTAGGTAACCAGCTTCGAGGTAAAAAAGCGAGAACAAATGAAACTTGATTCAGCGAAAGTAGTGGAGGCCGTATCTCACTTGGGGTGGTGATAGGGTAGCAGAGTGGTGCCCAACAAGCTATTGGCAGCTATAGGAGTAGGAATCGGCGTGGTAGTAACCTTGTTGCCGATTCCATTGCTCTCGGGTCCTCTGCATTCCATAGACGGCTATCTAGTTGAAGGTGTGCGTCATGGTGGATTGGATGTAGTTCACTGGATTGCCAAGCACGGTGTTGGTGTTCGCATAGCTGAAACCCTAGTGGTGCTCGTAGCGGTGATGACCCCTGGTTTGGTTGGAGTGCTTCTGTCGGTGGCCATGCAGTTGGCTCGGGTGGGTAGGAGAGTGGTTGTAGTCCTGCTGGGGATATTGGTAGTAGCCGGATTCTTTGTTCTACCGGTGAGGGAAGCGGGAGCGGTCGCAGTAGTTGCCTGCATAACCGTTCTTGCAGTCGTACTCTTGACTGGAGGAGTGCTCAGTTTATGCTTGATGGCCTTGGCGGGTGCAGATATTACTGGATTTGTTCGACTCCTTGTTCTGGAGGGACCCAATCAACTCTTTCACAGAGTCTCTCCTACTATCATTTCATCTGTTCCTGGGATTCCCAGTGATGTTGTTCCCTGGGCTCTAGCAGTACTGTCTCTCCTACCATTCTTCGTAGCCTATCGGGTGGCATTTCGTTGAGGAACAGTATTT
>JAMDDE010000062.1 GCA_023489235.1 Actinomycetota bacterium
ACTGGAGCTCGAGGTTCCGGTGGGTGGACCGCATGAACCGGCCCTGAACCAGGTAAGCCAAGCTGACGCGCAAGCGTCAGCGTAAGGAAAACTGGAATCCCTGGCTTATATCCATAAGAAAGTTCAAGATGGATAGCACCCACGGATTTGTTACGAAATTACTTAATAGCCTCCTGCTTCTCTGCTGCTGATGATCGTGACGTTGATTATGCACTCGCCTGTGTAGGTAGCAAAAGCCATCAAGTTGTGGTTCCCCTGTCTATTTGCCTCAGGGGGTAGGTACCTTGAGTTAGTTCTTGTGGTTGGCCTTAGAGGTCTTGATCGCCTCGTAGAGGTCGTGGACGATGATCTCGATGCTGTGAGTATTTAGCAGACGGTACTTAGGGGGATTGCCATCCTTCTCGTGCCCACCGAGATAACCATACTACCTGCTTGTTTCCTACTCGGTAAAGCTATCACCGTCTATGCTGGTCATGTCGTTGAAGGCCATCTCGTCCATGTAGGTAGGCGAGCGCTACTGGTTCGAGGTGGCTCAGATATTGTGGGGAAAGCACTTCTGGTCTCCCTCCTACTATGTGGTCTCAGCAGATGGTGCACCACTGGATATCATCAAGCGCTATATCGAGACCCAGCAGTCTCCCAACCGCCAGGGAAGACCGCCTCGTAATCGGCGACCTTGACCCCGCCCTTACGGACGGGGATTGCGGTCGCTCTCTGTTCAATGGTGCTGAAATACTTGATACACCTATCAACTGCCGCATAATACTATTAAAAAGTAGTGCGATCAGCTATAATTGTTGTATAAATTCGCTCTAAGTCTTCCAGATCATAAAACTCTATTATGATTTTGCCTCTTTTTTGATTTGCTTCTACATGAACTCGTGTATTCAATACTCTTTCGAGCAACTGTTCCAATTCCACAAATTCTACTTGTTCAGTATCATCATGAAATGCATCTGATGGTTTTGTCGCCAAGGAGTCAGCACCATGAATTTGATTAGAAGAATCATTAGGGACAATTTCAGAAATCGTTGAATCAGTAGTGATCGGTAAAAGCGTACTGTTGCCCACAGGATCTGTACTATCTGAGGTAGAGATAGAAGTTTCAAAAGAACTTGATTTCTCTAAATCAACAGGGGATAGGAGATCCTGTTCAGGTAACTCCTTCATCCGCACTGCTTCTTCTGTTGCACGAACACTCCAGCCCTCACGAGCTACTTTGACAGCTAACTCTTCTTGAAAAGCACGATCTGGAGTGCCAAGTAAAGCACGTGCATGTCCAGCTGATATTGCTCCTTCTGCTAAAAGACGTTGTACACCTGCAGGAAGCTGCAATAATCGCAAGGTATTAGTTATAGTAGCTCGACCCTTACCAACCTGTTTGGCAACCTCTTCATGAGTTAATCCAAATTCTTCGATAAGCTGTTGATAGGCTGCAGCTTCTTCTAATGGAGAAAGATCTTCTCTGTGAATATTCTCTACCAACGCCCGCTGTAGACTACCCATGTCAGAGGTATCTTCAATTAAAACTGGAATGCTTTGCAGTCCCGCTCTGCGAGCAGCTCTCCACCGTCGTTCACCAGCAATTAGCTCATACTCCGTATCATTGATTGCTCTAACTAATACGGGTTGCAACAATCCAACTTCTTTGATCGAATTTACAAGAGATAGCAAAGCTTCTTCATCAAAAGATCTTCTAGGTTGGAGTGGATTGGGTTTAATTGCAGATATCGGTACCTCTCGAAAGCTAGTATCTGGAGAGCCTGTAATGTCTCTTGGGATCAATGCATCAAGGCCCCTACCTAGACCCCCTCTTCGTACCATTGCTCACCTCCTTTGCTAGTTCACGATAGGCCAAGGATCCACGTGATGTTGGATCAAAAACAACAATAGGTTGTCCATATGATGGTGCCTCAGAAAGTCTAATATTCCGGGGAATGACAACATTGCAAACCAGGTTGCCAAAATGCTCCCTGACATCTTGTACCACCTGTTCAGCTAATTTAGTCCTTGCATCATACATGGTTAATACAATAGCTGACACTTCGAGTTCAGGATTTAAATTAATCTTGACTAAATTAACATTACGTAGCAACTGCCCAAGACCCTCTAAGGCATAGTACTCACACTGAATCGGTACCATTACTTCTGTAGCAGCAGCCAAACCATTAACTGTAATCAGACCTAATGAGGGAGGACAATCAATAAATACATAGTCAAAATCGTCCTTGACATCATCAATTGCTTTTTTAAGTCTAAGTTCTCTACTGAAAACAGGTACCAATTCAATGTCAGCACCTGCTAAGTCAATGGTTGCAGGGGCGACAAATAAATTCTTATATTTAGTTGGCTCTATGACATCTTCCATGCGTGCATCACGCATTATGACATCATACATAGAAATGCCAGCAGTACGTGCATCTATGCCCAGGCCTGTAGTGGCATTACCTTGAGGATCTATGTCTACAATAAGAATCCTATAGTTCAATTCAGCTAGTGCAGCCCCTAAATTGATGGCTGTTGTAGTTTTACCAACACCTCCCTTTTGATTGGCAATTGCAATTACTCTAGGTGTAGAGCGCTCTCGCACTTGAGAGTTTGTTGTACTGAATTGATTAGAATTTCTATCGTTTGAATTAATATCACTTGAATTATCTGTCATGTTATCATGTACCTTAACCTAAAACATAAGTTCTCTACTTTATGCGACAACTACAGAATAACCTGCTCAAAGGCTAAATTTTACATTTGTGATTATGTTCCACGTGAAACATAATGGAGGGTTTCTGGGCCTACTCTTGATCTAAAATTTGAAGATACCAAAGACTACCACGAGAGACCAGTACATTATTGGATCTATAGACACAGAATTGAGTTCATAAAACTGGACATTGCTATCATAACAATTGCAATAAGTGCTTTTGCTGTCTTAAATAGCTAAAATGCGCTACGAACAAGTGATGGTTGGGAATGGAGGAAGTAAAGCTGCTTTATATACCAAAGCATTTAATTCGATCTATATCCCCTATGCTAAAGCCAAAGGGTTTCCCATTCAGGTAATCACTGCTGCTGCCAGAACATCAACAATGGTGTTGGACGACGCTAAGTCCATCTTTGGGTGTGCCAAAGATGCCAGTATGGTTATAGGTCCAATCCCACACTCCTTGCAGGTATGCACCCAAAGAGAGGGTGACTTTTTCTTTCTAGCTCCACAAATATAGGTCTGTGGGGGACAGCTGTCCCGAAATCTACTTCATGACTGCTTCTGCCAGCACTCCTGGTCTTGCGAAGCAACCTTTTGAGAATTGGGGCACAGCCTTCGCTTCACCTGTTTTTACAGAACCTCGTTTTGGGGTCAAGTGATCTTGAAATACTTCTTTCTCTTAACCCTCGAAGTATCACCTGGTGTGGTACCCGAAGTTGTGCCAATTGCCATCTTTGTGGACCAACCCCTGGTTTTGCTCGACCATAGGTGGTGCTCCCTTATCCGTGGTGAAATATTATGTGGAGAACCAAAAGGTTGCTTGATGGCACGTTACAAGAAGTCCTCGAATCGTTCACGAAAAAGACCTAAGAACTCCCTAACCCACGTAGCTCGTGTGCGCTTAGAGCCGACACCCAAGCAGGCTAGGGTAATGGTACTTCGAGGACGTGCCTGTGATCGTATCTACAACGCTTGTCTTGGTGAAACCATAGACGTTTAGAGCTTCTTAGGGCCGATGGACGTTTCAACAAGGCAAAGGAGATGCCATCTGGTCCAGATCGTACCGTAGTTTTCCAGGCACTAGACAGCAAATATGGCTTTGGTGAGCAAGCGTTAGCTTCCTATGGCTCTAGCTTGCGAAAATCCTGGGTACGCTCCCTGGTTGGTGCACAAGAGACACAGGTCGAGGGCAGGAACGCCTTTTGTAGTGTAAAGCGTTGGGGAGTTGGGCTCTTTGGTAAGCCAAAGTTTCGCTCCTATTACAAGCGCAAGGCGTTATCGGCTGAATGCAAGGATTCACACGGTGATATTTGGCCGGTAATGTCCAAGGGAAAACTTGTTAGGTATACGTTGGGGACGAGATTTTGGGGTTCGGGTAGCGATGTCCCAATCCCAGGATGA